>DASXDD010000202.1:0-10536 GCA_036490775.1 Solirubrobacteraceae bacterium
GGCGCTCTTCGAGCTGCTCCGCACGGTGCTCGGACAGCCACCCAACCGGCCGCTGCTACGGCAACTCCACGAGGCTTCGGGCGGAAACCCGCTCCACGCGCTCGAGATCGGACGGGCGCTCGATCGCCAGGGCGGGCGAGTCGAGCCCGGCGGCGCGCTTCCGGTGCCCGACGACCTCCAGGGGCTTGTCGACGAGCGAGTCGGCGCACTGCCGCCACACGTGCGGGCAGCGCTGCTGGCTGCCGCGGTGAGCTCCGACCCGACGCTGGCGCTGCTGGAGGCGGTGACGGGCGGAAGTAGCGAGCTCGAGGCCGCGGTCGAGGCTGGCGTGATCGCCATTGGCGGCGACCGGATCCGCTTCGTCCATCCGCTCTTCGCGAGCGCGATCCGCCGGCAGGCGGGGACGGGGCCAGTGCGGCAGATCCACCGCAGGCTCGCCGACCACGCGATCAGCGCCGAGGCGCGGGCGCTCCACCTCGCACTCGGCTCGAGCGTGCCTGACGAGCGCGCGGCCGGCGTGCTCGTCGAGGCGGCTCGAGCGGCGCGTGCGCGCGGAGCGCCGATCGCGAGCGCCGCCTTCTTCGAGCAGGCTCTTCGTCTCGTCGGGTCGTCGCGGCCCGGCCCGCGCGACTGGGAGATCGAGCTCGCCGAGGCGTCCTTCGAGGCGGGCGATCTCGCACGCGCGTCCGAGCTGCTCGAGGCGCTGGTCGATCGGCTCCCCGAGGGGAGCGAGCGCGCCGACGCGCTATGGCGGCTCGCCGTCTTCACGAACGAGCGCGCGGAGCCCGCCGTCTGGCTCCGCGCCGCGGAGCGTGCGCTGCTCGAGGTGGGAGACGACGTGGCCCTCGAGACGGGCATCCATTGCGAGCTCTCGTGGGCCGCCCTGTTCGTCGCCAACGATCTCGAGCGCGCGTTGATGCACGCGCGAAAGGCCGTCGAGCTCTCGGACCTCCACGACGACGCCGATGTCGCGGCGCTCGCGCTCGCCTCGCTCGTCTACATGGAGTTCACCGCCGGCATGCCGGTGCCTTTCGAGCTAGTCGACCGCGCGCTCGTCACCGAGCGAGCCGCGAAACGCGTTCGCATCGACCGCTCGCCGAGCATCGTCATCGGGTTCGTGCTGGTGATGACGGGTGACTTCTCCGCGGCGCGGCCGCTGCTTGCGGAACTCCGTCGGCTTGCTCTAGACCGCGGCGACGAGAGCAACCTCTCGGTTGTGCTGGGGACGCTGACGTCGCTCGAGACGCACGCGGGCAGCTGGCAGGATGCGGCCGCGCTTGCCCGCGAGGCGGTGGAGCTCGCTGAACACACGGGCGTCAACTGGCATGAGGCGCTCCACGCGGCGGCGCTCGTCGAGGCCCATCAGGGCCGGGTAGCGCAAGCCGAGCGAACTGCTCGAACGCTTCTCGCTCGTGCGGAATCGGGCGGATCGGATCTCTACATCGTGCGGAGCCTGGCTCTGCTCGGATTCGTCGAGCTGTCCCGCGGCGACGTCCGGGAAGCCGAACGCCAACTCGCACGGGCGACGGACGTCGCGACGGCGCTCGGTATCCGCGAGCCGGGCCTGCTGCGGTTCGTGCCCGACCGCGTCGAAGCGCTCGTCGCGCTCGGTCGCGTCGAGGAGGCCCCGGCCGTCCTGCGGCCGTTCGAGGAAGCGGCGGCCAGGCTCGGGCGGGAGTGGGCGGTCGCAGCGGCAGGACGGTGCCGCGGTCTCGTGCTCGGCGCGAGCGGCGACCGAGCGGGTGCGGTGGCGGCGCTTGAGCGCGCGCGGGACGGGCATCGCGACACCGCGATGCCGTTCGAGCTTGGCCGGACGCTGCTCGTGCTCGGCGCGGCGCAGCGGCGTGCGAAGCAACGGCGCGCCGCGCGACAGTCGCTCGACGAGGCGCTCGGGCTGTTCGAGCGGCTCGGCGCGGCGCTGTGGGCGGCCACGACACGAGCAGAGCTCGGCCGGATCGCCGGTCGCGCGCCGGCGAGCGAAGCGCTGACTCCGGCGGAGGCGCGGATCGCCGAGCGTGTCGCGCGCGGGTTGAGCAATCGCGAGGTTGCGGCCGAGCTGGTGATCGAGGTGCACACCGTCGAGGCGGCGCTGACGCGGATCTACAGCAAGCTCGGCGTTCGCTCCCGCACCGAGCTCGCCCGCCGATCCGTGCAAGACGCGCGCTGAGGCGGCTCTAAAGACCCGAGGTTTCCAGGTTTCGCGCGCGAGCCGCCGCTGCGAACGTCGTACTCGTGCCGAGCTATCTCGTTGAGTCGTATGTTCCCCGCGTTCGGGTCGGGGAGATCGATGGCCTGACGATTCGCGCGCGCGAAGCGGCCGAAGGACTCGCCCGTGAGGGCAACGACGTCCGCTACCTGCGGTCGTCGTTCCTGCCGGAAGACGAGATGTGGCTGCTCTGGTTCGACGCGCCGACGCCAGAGCTCGTCGGGGCAGCCGGCCAGCGCGCGGAGCTCGACTTCGCACGCATCGTTGAAACCGTCGAATGATCCTCAGGGGGCAAAGACCGTGACCATCACCTGGAAGCGAACTGCCAACGCGCTACTCGTCGCGCTACTCGCCGTGCTCATCTGCGGGCGACTCGCCGGCACGGCGCGAGCCGACGTATTCGACGTCTCGACGCCGCAGGACCTGCAGAGCGCCATCAGTGCCGCCGCCGGAACCGTGGGCGACGACACGATCAACCTTGCCGCCGGGACCTATGACATCGGAAGCACGATCGGCGCCGTCAACCTGCGGGCGTTCGACGCCTCCGATGGATCGTCGAACGGGATCACGCTCGTCGGAGCGGGCCCGAGCCAGACGATCCTGGACGGCGACAATGCCTTCGGCCGCGTAGTGAACGTCACGGGCTCGGCGTCGATGGCGATTCGCGGCCTGACGATCCGGGGCAGTGCCGACGACGGCCTCGACGCGACCCAGGGCAACCCGGTCGCCTTGAGCGACGACGTGGTGCGCGGCAACGGCGGGTTCGGCATCTCTGGCGCCAACCTCCAGATCACCGACGCCACGATCTCCGGAAACGGGACCACCGGCCTCGACGTCGAGTGCGGCATCACCGCGACGAACGTCACCGTCGCGAACAACGCCGGGGTCGGCGTGCACATCGACTGCGCCAATCCAGGCGACGCCCTGACGAACCTCACCGTCGCCGGCAACGGCGACGGGGGCATCAGCTTCACCGACAGCCTCGAACTCGACAACTCGATCGTCGCCGGAAATGCCGTCGGCGACTGCGTCGTCTCCAGGGCGCCAACCGGCAGCAACGATCTCATCGGCTCCGGCGCCTGCGGATCGTCCCTCACAGGCGTCGTCACCGGCGATCCTGTGCTCGGGCCCGTGCAGGACAACGGCGGCCCAACTCCGACGATGGCGCTCGGGGCCGGGAGCCCCGCGATCGACGCCGGCAACGACTCCCTGTGCCCCGCGACCGACCAACGCGGCGTCAGCCGACCGCAGGGCGCGCACTGCGACATCGGCGCGTTCGAGCTGGCCGTGGCCCCGAACACGGCGCCGACCTGTTCGGCCTACCAAGGCTCGGTCGCTGCCGGCGGCACGCTGAACGACTCGGTCGCGTGCACCGATCCCGATCCCGGCGACAGCTTCACCGTGGCGGTCGTCTCAGGCCCGGCGCACGGGACGATGACGCTCCACCCAGACGGCAGCTTCTCCTACAGCCCCGCTGGAGGCTTCGCGGGGACCGACAGCTTCACCTTCCAGGCGACCGATTCGCACGGCGCCAAATCCGCCGTCACGACCGCGACGATCCAGGTCCCGAATCGCGCGCCCACTTGTTCGGCCTACCAAGGCTCGGTCGCCGCAGGCGGCACGCTGAACGACTCGGTCGCATGCACCGATCCCGATCCCGGTGACAGCTTCACCGTGGCAGTCGTCTCAGGCCCAGCGCACGGGACGATGACGCTCCACGCAGACGGCAGCTTCTCCTATACGCCTGCCGCCGGCTTCAGCGGCACCGACAGCTTCACCTTCCAGGCGACCGACTCGCACGGCGCCAAATCCGCCGTGACGACCGCGGCGATCAACGTCACGAACACTGCCGTCGGCGCCAACGTCACGGTCACGCCGGCCGCCGGTTTGACCCTGACGTTCGCGGCGGTCTCCACCGCCGGTGTGACGTCCGCGACCTCGAGCCTCACGGGGCCGCCGGCCGACGGGTTCCAGGTCCCCACCGGCTCGCTCTACTGGGAGATCACGACTACGGCGACCTATACGGCGCCGATCCACGTCTGTCTTCCCGTACCGCCGGGCGTCTCGAACCCTCGACTGATCCACTTCGTCAACGGCCAGCCGGTCGACGTGACGACCGGCGTCGCGAACGGCGACGTCTGCGGGGACGTGAACTCGCTTTCGCCGTTCGTAGTCGCGGTCCCGGCGGCAGCCGCATCGGCGCTCGCGTACACGGGTCCGACGAGCGTCGCGTTCGGCCCGGTGACGCTGTCAGCTCGGCTCACTGATCCGTCGACGCACGCAGGACTCGGCGGTCGCGCCGTCGTGTTCACCGTCGATGCAGCTGCACCGATCGCCCACACGACCGCCGCGGACGGAAGCGTCTCGGTGACGACAGCGCTCCCGCTCGCGCCGGGCGTTCACACGGTGACGGTGAGCTTCGCGGGCGACGCCGCCGACCCTGCGTCGCAGACGAAGGCAACTCTGACCGTGACGAGTTCCGCCCACGGATCGGTCACAGCGATCGTGCCGCGGCTGACGAGTGGCGGTGTGCTTGAGCTGATTGCGCACGTCGGCAAAGCAGGCAAGCTGATCGGCGAGCTCGTCTATGACGGCCCGCACGGTCTCCACGTCGCCACCACGATCACCGCACTCGGGATCGGCGCCGACGGCCACAGCGCTTGGATCGCCGGCAAGGATGCGGCCGGTCACACGTTCCTCGCCAACGCGGTCGACGCCGGCGGTCACGGCGACAAAGTACGGCTCTGGCTCGACGGCACGCTCGTCGACGGCGACGGCTCGCTGCGTCTCGGCAGCGTGCACGTCGACGCGAGTCAGTAGCAGAGCGACATAGTGCCCTGCCCCGAGCGCACGGCAGCCATCCAAGTGCGCTTAGGGCGTTAAGCGATCTCTGAGCCCTTCGGTACCCGGTTAGGATCTGACCGGGGAACACGGTGGGCGAATCGTCCGACGCGACAAGCGAAGCACCGGCGCCCGAGGTTGCGGACGCCCAGTCCGCAGCGCCCGTGCTCGATGACGCGGCGCCGGTCGCCGTTGGCAGCGGGCCGGCCTCGGCACCGGAGGCAGCCCGCATGCTGATGGGAGGAGGCCGCGGTGGTGTGATGCCCCCGAACTCGCGACAGCGGCTGACGCCCGGTGCGGCGCTCGCGCTGCAGCGGTCGGTCGGCAATCGCGCGCTCAGCCAGCGGATCCTGATGCGCGACGGGCCGACCAAGATGACGCTGCTCATGCCACCCGTCGGAACGGCTCAGGAGATCGCCGACTGGGCGGCGAAGCAGGTCGGGGGCAAGCATCGCGACAAGCTCCTCGTGATCGACCTCGAGCGCAAAGAGATATGGGTGTTCAACGACGCGATCGCTCCGATCGCCGTCAAGCGCCTCAACCTCAAGGTGTACAAGGGCGAAACGGTCCTGGCTTGGCAGGGCGTCACGAGGTGGTTCCACCCCGCCGGCTACGGGTTCCCGAACATGCTGTACGACGTCGGTTGGCAGATGTTCACGCTGAGGAGCACGCCCGAGGACCTGACCTTAAACGCCGACGACGCCAACCAGGTCGCGCCCGAGCTGGGACAGCATGTGTTCGCGATCTTCCCGCCGAAGGGAGCGGTGCTCGACGCCGACAACAACCCCTACGAAATCACGGTCATCGGCAAGCGGCCCACGAAGCGGGAGAAGGACTGGGCCGTCCACGACGTCATCAAGGCGCGCACGCGGATCACGGGCGACAAGAGCAAGCCGCCCAAGGCGACCGACAAGCGACCTGCGCCGACGCAGCTCGTGCCGTGGACGAAGGACGGCACGTGGTACGTGAACGTCTGGCTCGGCGGCGATCACCGGACGGTCAAGCTCGATCCAGACCAGTCGACCGACGACCTAGTCGAGCACATCCTCAAGCAGACTGAGCAGCTCAAGATCGAGGACGATCCGGCGCGCAGCACGCGCGTCCAGGGGACGAAGCCCGGGCCTCCGAAGTTCACCGGACCTCAGCAGCCATATGAGTCCACGCGCCCGCTGCCCGGGCACGGGACGCCAGGCGAGTATGTCGCAGCCAACTCGCCGTTCACCGACCCAGCCTTCCCCGCCAAGATCATCAGCCACGGCGCCGAGGGATCCGCCGGCCACGAGGGCGCGGAAATCACGGTCACCGGGGCGAGCGTCGATTTCACGATGCGCCTCGATTTCGACGCGGTCACCAACGGCCTGATTGCAGGGGCCCTGCACGCCGGCTTTGGCGGGATCAACTACGACTGGGAGATCTTCGACATCTCGAAGGTCACCCTCGGACAGCTGAAAGGCGCTCTCGGCAAGCCCACCGCCGAGCTTCAGACCGAGCTCGAGACGCTCAAGCAGGATCTCGCCGACGAACCCGACGAGGCGAAGCGCAAAGACGCCGAGGCCCAGATCGCGACCATCCAACAGGACCTTGAAAAACGTGGCAAGGACACGGACTCGGGCCGGCTCGCCGACATCGGCCGCGACTGGGCAAACACGTGGGAGGACACGAAGGAAGACCTCACCAGCGTCCCGATGTTCATCCCCGGCGTGAACATCGCCTGGGTGGGCCTTATCGCGGTCAGCGACATCGTTCAGCTGGTCGGGGCACCGATCAAGGCGCTGTTCGGATCGCTGTCGGCGCCGCGGTACGACAAGAGCATCGAGTTCCCAAGCGAGGGCACGTTCCTGATCCGATGCACCGCCTGGCAGGACATCACCGCGGATGACGCCGCCAGGATGCGCGGGCACGGGTTGGAGCCGGCGTACCGGCCGCCAAGTGTGGCCTACATCGCCGTCCGGGTCACGCCGATCAACAAACGCGCGACCGAGGTCAACGACGCCGAGCTGACGGGGATCGAGTCGCTCAAGAAGGTGATCGAGCTCACGCCCGATGAAGACGAGCGCGCCGACTACCAGGAGCAGCTCACCGAAGCTCAGGCCGCGCTCTCCGACAACAACATCCAGGCGATCGAGCGCGCCAGACGCACCGCGCAGCTGGAGATCGACAACGCCAAACGATGGCGGCAGCTGCAGCTCGACGACGTCCCGCTCGACATGGTCGACACCAAACTGTTGAAGTGGAAGGCGCGGCTGGATCTTCGCGGGCTATCGGTCGACGAGTGGCAGAAGGCTCAGGAGGACGTCGATAAGCAGCTCGACGAGACGTACAAGCGCGTGAGCACTTACGGCCTCGGGGGTTCTGACACGAGCAAGATCTACCGCCCACGGGTGACGCTCGTCTCCGAGGTCGACGGCCAGGCCTATCCGATCGTCGCGAACCTCGTACAGGAGAAGGGCTCGACGGATGGCGACCGCCGCTGGCGGCTGATCGATGTCAGCTCCGAAAACACCAAGCGCGTCTACAAGGGCTCGGGCGCAACGCACAACGAGGCGATCAACGACGCGTTCACAGAGTTCAAGTGGCACGCCGCGTACGGGCGGGGGACGATCGCGATCCGGCTGCCTGACGAGCTCAAGAAGATCGATGGCGAGCAGATCAGCGTCCCGGCGCAGATGCGCGCCCAACCGGGCTTTGGCGAGCGCTTCGAACAGCGGCTGTCAGACCTCGCCACCGCCGCTGAGGTCGCAAGCCTGTTCATCACGGGGCCAATCGGCGCGGCGATCGGGATCGGCGCCGGGCTGATCGGGGCGGGCCTCGCGATCAAGAACTTCATCACGCGCATCGAAGCCGGCAAGCCCGTGCTCTCGTGGGAGACGGCGATGGACGCATTCGCGGTCGTCACCGCGTTCACGTTCGCCGGCCAGGCCGCGCGCAAGTCGACGAGGTTCGCAGCGCTGGCAGACCGCGCAAAATGGGTCGGGAAAACGGTCCATGTGCTGACCACAGCCGGCCAGGTGATCATCATCCCGGCCCAGACGTTCTCGGAGCTGCAGCAGATCAGCGACGAGGAGGCCGCCGCGCTGCAGGCCGCCGGAGGCGATCCGTCAAAGGTCGACCACGGTCGCTTCAACGCCCGCCGGATGATGGCTTGGGCGCGCGGCCTCAAGAGCGGAGCGGTCATGGTGCGCATGACGCAAATGGGGTCCAACTCCGAGCTCGGCTGGGACCCGCTGAAGAAGAAGGGTGCCCCGGAGGGCAAGACCGTGCGACCCGGCGAGCAGCCTCCGCCCGAGGTCAAGCCCCCAACCCCCGAGGTCAAGCCCCCCACGCCCGGGACGCCCGCCACAGGCGAGCCGCACCCTGGAGCGCCGAGCGGTGGACCCTCGCCCGCGGCAGGCGGCAAGCCGGTTCACGACGCCCCCGCGCCCACCGTGCCGCACGACCCCTACCACGTAGCCCAGCGCGAAGGGACGGTCGCCCCCGGCAGCGGCGAGGCGGTCGTCAAGGCGGCCGGCGACTGGAAGCTGCGGCTGCGCCGGATGGTCGACAAGTTCGATCCAGCCAAGCGGGCCGAGGCCGCGCAGGAGCTCAACGAGACCCGCCGCAATGCGTTGGACAACGAGTACGCGAAGGCCGGCGCCAACCACGGCTGCGTGCCCTTCGACGTCGGGACGGTCGCCTTCGACTCCGACATCGACGCGACGATGATCCCGAAGGAGGCGCTGTCGGACCATACGGGCCCGCGGCGACCGATCAACGAGCAGATCACCGCCGCCGCAGACGCCGCGCAGCAGGTCATCAACGGGCTGCGACAGCGATTCGGCGGCGATCCCGACGCCGTTCTCGACGTGGCGATCCACGCCTACGTCGGTGAGGACCTCAAGCCGCAGTACAAGTCGCCTGCCGAGGAGGCAGCCGCCCGGGCGCACGACACGGCGGTGTCGTGGGCAGAGGCGCGACGCGGCATGACGCGTGAGGAATGGCTGCAGCTGGAGGCGGACTACAAGGCGCGCCTCGATCGTCCCGACTCGCATCCGTCCGAGCGTCAGATGCTCGAGCAGATCCGCCAGCAGATGGTCGAAGGCTTCCGGTTCAAGCAGCGGATGGACGATCTGCTGACCGACACGATCGACACAATCGTCGTCGAATCGAAAGGAAAGCTGACCGGGCAGCAAGCGGAGTCGCTCGCGCGCGACCGGATCCTCTTGAACAAACGGCGGGAACTGGCAGCGGCGTTCAAGGGCTATCCGGACGTCGACTGGGTCGCGATCAAGAAGCTCCAGGCCGAGATCCGCTGGTCGGCCCCCGGCGCCTATGCGAGCGAATCGGCGTTCGCGTACGCGGTCAAGTACGGCCAGGTCCGCAAGGAAGCGGGTAAGGCGGCGGCAAAGGCCGGCGGCGGCGGACAGCCGACGACGGGCCAGGTACTGGCCGACCTCAATCCGAACCTCGACGAGGAACGGTGGGTATCTCCCGCGGAGCGCTCATCGAGGCTCGCGAACGTCGCGAACGCGAACATCGGCGAGCTCGGGCGCCATCCTCACGGCGCCGAGCCGAAGTCACAGGCAAAGGACGCGGCGAAGTACGCGGGCCGCGTGCTGGAAGCAGCTGAGACGATGGGCGGCCCGGTCAAGCACGGTCCGATCGAGGATGCCCTGCGGCTCTTCAAGCAGAGCAAGTGGCCCGACGGCACCCCAGAGCTGCGCGATCGCGCGGTCGCCCGATGGGCCGATCAGGCGATCGACGGCAAGGGCGTCACCCACAACGCGGACGGCACCGTGACGATCAGCGATGAGACGTACACCGCGTTCTCCGACGCGGCCAGGGAGTGGATGCGCAAGACCGCGATCGAGGCCCACATAACCGAACGTGCGATGTCGGACCGCACCGACGTGCCCGAGCGGCCGGCGCCCAAGCCGCCGGCGCCCGCAACGCCCATGCTGGACGCCGCCGGGCTCTCGGAGGAGGCGAGGACGCGCGTGCTGGCGGCGATGCCGCCCGAGACCGCGAACGCGGTCGCGGGATGGATCGGCAAGGAGCGGTTGGAATCGATCAGCAACTCGCCCGACCGCTTGAAGGAACTCGTCGAGGCGCATCAGCGCGTGCTCCCGGCACTCACCGACCCGCTCGCCGTCGCGGGTCTGCGGCGGTTGACCGAGAAGAACCCGAAGCTTCCGGGCTCGCAGAACGCACTCAGCGACGCATCGATGCTCGACGCGATCATGCGGGCCAATCCGGACAACCTGGCACTCGCCCTGCGCGTCCTCGGGCGCCCCGATATGCAGACCCCGGGCCTTCACCCACAACGGTCGAAGAACGTCCTGGCCGACCTGTCTCGCGACATAACCCGGCTCACCGCGATCGACAAGTTCGGGCCCGACGCCTACGAAGAGATCGGCCGCAACCGCGCTGTGCGTGTCGCGCTGGAGGAGAAGGTCGAGGGGCTCGAGGATCCGGTCGCGCGCGCGAGCGCGATTGAGCAGATCCTGAACGCG
>DASXDD010000203.1:0-14783 GCA_036490775.1 Solirubrobacteraceae bacterium
GGCGTCACCGCGATTTCCGTCTCCAACCACGGCGGCAACAACCTCGACGGGACGCCGGCATCGATCCGCGCGCTCGCGGCGATCGCCGAGGCCGTCGGCGACCAGATCGAGATCGTGCTGGACGGCGGCGTGCGCCGGGGAAGCGACGTCGTCAAGGCGGTGGCGCTCGGTGCACGGGCGGTGATGATCGGCCGCGCCTACCTGTGGGGGCTGGCAGCCGCCGGCCAGGCCGGGGTCGAGAACGTACTCGACATCATGCGCAGCGGCATCGATTCGGCGCTGCTCGGGCTCGGGCGCTCGTCCGTCAGCGACCTGTGCCCCGACGACCTGCTGATCCCGGAAAGTTTCCACCGCCGACTCGGCGTTCCGGATCACTCGGCCCGGTGATCGAGCCGCGCGGCTACCAGACCTGCATCGACGGCGTCTGCGGCGACTCCGCGAAGGCGCCCACGCTCGAACCGCCGGGGCTGACGCTCGGGCGGCGCTGGCCCAGCGCGCTCCCGCTGGCAGCGACGGCGCCATCCGAACTGGGCCAGGGCGCGGGCGCCGAATCGATCTCACGGCGTGGGATTGGCCGAACGATCGGATAGACAAATTTATGTTCCATGGTGCGCTCCTGCTCGTTATTGCACTACCAAACGGTTGGTAGAATAACTCGATGCGAACCAGCTGTCAAGCGCTGACCGGTTCAGATCTTCGATGAGCTCGGTCCTGGACCTCTTTCGCCTCGACGGCAAGGTGGCGATCGTCACCGGAGCGTCGTCGGGCTTCGGCGTCGCGATCGCCGAGGCGCTGGCGCAGGCCGGCGCAGAGGTGGCGCTCGGCGCTCGCCGCGCCGACCTCCTGGCACAGACGCGAGACAAGGTGCTGGCGAGCGGACGGCGCGCGGTGGCGGTGCCGACCGACGTCAGCGACCCGGCCGCCTGCCAGGCGTTCGTTGACGTCGCGCTGGCAGAACTCGGGCGCGTCGATGTGCTGATCAACAACGCCGGCGTCGGAGCAGCCGTACCGGCCCTGCGCGAATCGCCCGAGGAGTTCCAAGCGGTGCTCGACGTCAACCTCAGCGGCCCGTACTGGATGGCCCAGTCGGCGGCCAGGGCGATGACCGCGGGCGGGGCGATCGTCAACGTCTCGAGCATCGCCGCGATCGGGTCGCTTGGGCTCCCGCAGGCGGCCTACTCGGCCAGCAAGGCCGGGTTGATCGGTCTCACCCGCGACCTGGCGCAGCAATGGACGGGTCGCCGCGGCATCCGCGTCAACGCCGTGCTGCCCGGCATCTTCGAGACCGAGATGACGAGTGCCTGGTTCGCCGAGAAGTTCGACGAGCAGCTGCCGCGGATCCCCGCCGGGCGCGGCGGCACGCCCGCGGAGCTCGCCGCCACCGTTCTGTTCCTGGCCAGCGACGCGGCTTCGTACATCACGGGACAGACGCTCGTCGTCGACGGTGGGCGCACGATCCTGTGAGCACGGAGAGGGTTGACGCTCTGGCCGAGTACGGCTTATACTCCACAGTTCAAACAGTCGTTTGATTGATGGCGCTGAGCGAGGAACAAGAGAGGACGCGGGAATGGCCACCACGGAAATGACGGTCGAGCACGCAGCGCAGCAGTGGCTCGACGAGCTCGGGCAGGCGCTCGAGCAGGCAGACCTCGATGCGATCGATCGCCTGTTCCTGAGCGACGGCTACTGGCGCGATCTGCTCGCGTTGACGTGGGATTTCCGCACACTGCACGGCCCCGACAAGATCAAGCAGGTCCTGTCTGAGCGCCTGGACGCGACGGGCTTCTCAGGATTCGCGCTCGCTGAAGGTCTAAGCCGGCCAGTGCTGCGTGAGCCGGCTCCCGAGATGAGCTTCATCGAGGTGTTCTTGAACTTCGAGACCCGGCTCGCGTACGGTCGCGGTGTCGCTCGGCTCAAGCGCGACGCTGACGGCGAATGGCGCGCCTGGACGTTTCTGACCCAGGTCACCGAGCTCAAGGGCCACGAGATGCAGGTCGGGTCGCGCCGGCCGCTGGGCCATTCGCCGACGAGCGACGACGAGACCCGACAGAACTGGCGCGACCGGCGCAATTCCGAGCAACAGTTCGCCGATTTCGATCCCGAGGTGGTGATCATTGGCGCCGGGCAGGGAGGTCTCGCCGTGGCCGCGACGCTGAAGCTGCTGGGCGTCGACGCGCTTGTGATCGAGAAGAACGAGCGCGTGGGCGACAACTGGCGTAAGCGCTACGACTCGCTCGTCCTGCACGACCCGGTCTGGGCAGACCACATGCCGTTCCTCCCGTTCCCGGAGTCGTGGCCCGTGTACACGCCGAAGGACAAGCTCGCGAGCTGGTTCGAGCACTACGCCGAGGCGATGGAGCTCAACGTCTGGACGGGTGCACAACTGCTCGACGGCTCATACGACGACGACTCCGGGCGGTGGACGCTCCATGTCCACCCGAAGGACGCGCGCACGCGCGAGCTGCATCCGGCCCATGTCGTGCTCGCCACGGGAACGCTCGACGCTCCGATCATTCCCGAGTTCAAGGACATGGACAGTTATCGCGGGCTGCTCAGGCACTCGGCGGATCATCCGGGCGGCGAGGACTGGACTGGTCGCCGCGCCGTCGTGATCGGCGCGTGCGTTAGTGCCCACGACATCGCCCAGGATCTTCACGAGTACGGCGCCGAGGTCACGATGGTGCAGCGGTCTACGACGTATGTGCTCAGCCAGAAGAACGGCGTTGCGGCGATCTTCGGGCAGCTCTACTACGAGGGCGGTCCGCCACTCGAGGAGGCCGACCTGCTCAACGTCGGCACCCCGTGGCACGTCGTGCTCGAGCTCCACAAGGGGCTGACTCAGCTGATCGCCGAACAGGATCGCGAGCTCCTGGACGGGCTCAAGGCGGCGGGGTTCAAGCTCGACTTCGGGATCGACGGTGGCGGTCTGATGTCAAAGGCCCTGCGTCGCAGCGGTGGCTTCTACATCGACGTGGGTTGCTCGCAGCTGATCGTCGATGGCAAGATCGCGGTCCGTAGCTCGGCCGTGGAGCGGTTCACCGAGACCGGCGTCGTGCTCGAGGACGGAACGCAGCTCGACGCCGACGTGATCGTGATGGCGACGGGCTACACCGGGATGCGCGACACCGCGCGGCGCCTGTTCGGCGACGAGCTCGGCGATCGCGTCAGGGACGTGTGGAACCTCGATGAGGAAGGCGAGCTGCGGACGATCTGGCGCGAGTCCGGTCACCCCGGCTTCTGGTTCATGGGCGGGCCGCTGGCGATGACGCGCGTCTACGGACCGCTGCTGGGGCTGCAGATCAAGGCGATCCACGAAGGCCTGATCGAGCATCCGTCGGCGCGTCGCGCCGAGGGCGCTCAGCCGACCCGCACGAGCACCTTGCCGACGTTCTCGCCGGCGAGCTGAGCGATCAACGCCTGCGGCGCCTGCTCGAGCCCCTCGAACACGGTCTCGGGGTAGACGATCCTGCCGTCCGCGAGCCAGCTGCGCATCTCACGCCGGAAGGTCTCCATCTGATCGGCGTACATCCGCGCGAGAAAGCCGCGCAGCGTGAGGCCCTTGGCGACGGCGTTGAACAGGTTCCTCGGTCCGACGGCCTCGGCGCGGTTGTAATCGGAGATCGCACCACATAGCGCGACCCGCCCGCGGGGGCGCAGCACATCGAGCGCCGCTTCGAGGTGGTCGCCGCCGACGTTGTCGAAGTACACGTCGATGCCTTCGGGCGCCGCCGCCCGCAGCAGCTCCCCGACGTCCCCGTCGCGATAGTTGAACGCGTGTTCGCAGCCGAGCTGATCGCGCAGGAACCGAACCTTCTCGGCCGAGCCGGCGCTGCCGATCACCGTGTGCCCGCGCAGGCGCGCGATCTGAACGGCCAGGTTGCCGACCGCTCCAGCCGCGGCGGAGACGAACACGACATCGCCCTCCCTGAGCTCGGCCACGTTCAGCAGGCCCACGTAGGACGTCAGACCGACCCAGCTGAGCGGCCCCAGGTACGCGCGGGCCGGCGTCAGCGCATCGACCTCGATCCGCGTCGGCGCGGTCCGTCCCGGACCGTCGGTCCGCAGTACGGCGTAGTCCCTCCAGCCGAGCGGATGCAGGACCGCGTCCCCGGCCTGGAAACCCGGCGCCCGCGACTGCACCACCTCGCCGACCGCCCAGCTCTCGAGCGCAGCGCCAACCCTGAACGGCGGCAGATAGTCCGAGTCGCCCGCGCTCATCCGGATCCGGGTGGACGGATCGATCGACATCCAGCTGTTGCGGACCAGCAGCTCGTGCTCGGCCGGCGACGGGATCGGCAGCTCGACGACGGTGAAATCCTGTGTGCGGGGATGCCCTTGCGGGTGCGCCGCAAGCCGGATCTCGCGGGCGAGGCTCATCAACTGAACGTGGCCACGCGGACCACCATGCCGTCGAGCTCGTCGGTCATCACGAGCTGACAGCTGAGACGCGAGTTGGGCTCAGCGCCCTCGAGGAACTCGAGCAGATCCGCCTCCTCATACTCGGGCTCGGGCAGCAGGCCCTCCCACTCCGGATCGATGTAGACGTGACAGGTCCCGCACGAGCACATGCCACCGCACTCGGCGATGATCCCGGGCAGGTTGTTGCGGACCGAGCCTTCCATCAGCGACCGCCCGACCGGGATGTTGACCGAGGCGAGCTCGCCGTCGGGCTGGATGAACGAGACCAGCGGCTCTCCGGCCTTGCCGCCGGGGCCGGGTGGTTCGGACGTCGCGGCCGGCTCTGCGGAGGCGATCACATCGGCCGACGGCGTTGGCGCGTCACCGCGAGCGACGTCACCGCGAGCGACCTGGTCGAGCGGCGTCTGCGGGTCGGCCAGCCGCTCGAGGTCGAGCGCCACCTGATCACGGATCAGCGCCTTGCCGATCATGAACTCCGCCGCGGCGTTGACCCCCTCGACGGCGATCAGCCGCCCGCCGCGGAGGTGGAAGATCGCGAGCTTGTTTGCGTCTGGATCGGCCCGGACGACGGATCCGTCGGACCCTCGCAGCAGGCCTGCAATCTGCAGCTTGAGATCGAATTGATCTGACCAGAACCACGGAACCTCGGGCGCCGGTTCGGGCTGGCCGAGGATGTAGGCGACGGCCTGGCGCGCTTGCTCCAGCGCACTGGGGATGCTCTCGACCCGGAGCAGCCCGTCGTGCAATGCAACCGGACGCCGCGTCATGTCCCCGATCGCGAACACGCTGGAATCGTCCGTGCGGCCGCGGGAATCGACGACCACCCCGTCCTCACAGCGCAGCCCGGCGGCCTTGGCGAGCTCGTCGTCGGCCACCGCCCCGACGCCGATCAGCACTCGATCGCACGCAATCGTCTGACCGTCTTCGAGCTTGACGGCGTGCACGGCGCCGCGGGCGTTCCCCTCGATCCCGGCGACCTGCGCCGACGTCAGCAGCTTCGTGCCCTGACGCAGGTGGTAGTCGGTCAGATGCCGCGACAGCTCGGGACTCGCGACGCGGGCGAGCAGCCGCTCCTCGCGCTCGATCACGGTCACCTGGACGCCGGCCGCGACGGCCGAGGCCGCCACCTCGAGTCCGATCCAGCCGCCGCCGACGATCGCCAGGTGGCGGTTGGGCGTCAGCACGTCGTGCAAGACCCGGGCATTGGCGATCGTGCGCAGCTCGTAGACCTTCTCGAGCTCGATACCCGGGACGGGCAGCCGACGCGCCTTCGCTCCGGTGGCGAGGATCAGCACGTCATACGCGAGCGATTCCCCACTGTGGAGGCGGAGCTCGTGCGCCTGACGATCGATCGACGCGACACCGACCCCGACCCGCAGCTCGATCCCCTGCTCGCGGTAGAACGCCTGCGGAAGCAGCGGCTGCTCGAGCTCGCCCTTCATCAGGCTCTTGGACAGCGGCGGCCGATGGTAGGGGCCGACCGGCTCGGCGCCGATCAGGATCACCTCCCCGGCGAAGCCGTGCTGACGCAGCAGCGAGGCGGCGGTGCCGCCGCCATGGCCGGCGCCGACGATGACGATCCGTCGCGGCTGCTCGGTCGACATCACCGCAGGCCCCGACGTCGGGCTCAGGCCTTGGTGAAGCGGATCGGCAGCCTCTTGAAGCCGCTGACGAAGTTCGACACCTTGAGCGTAGGCTCGCCGGCGAGCTCGACCGAGCCCAGGCGCGGAATCAGCTCGTCGAACAGGGCGCGCATCTCGATCTTGGCGATGTGCTGGCCGAGACAGATGTGCGGGCCAAAGCTGAACGAGAG
This sequence comes from Solirubrobacteraceae bacterium, assembly GCA_036490775.1. Lineage (GTDB taxonomy): Bacteria > Actinomycetota > Thermoleophilia > Solirubrobacterales > Solirubrobacteraceae > Palsa-465. The sequence goes on from DASXDD010000203.1 coordinate 6,233, forward strand.
ATGCGGATTTGGCCGGCGCGTGACGTCGAAGTTCATCGGCTCGGGGAACGCTTCCTCGTCCCGGTTGCCGGACACGAACATGCACATCAGGCGGTCGTTGGCCTTGATCTCAACGCCGCGCAGCTCGGTGTCGCGGGTCGCGTTGCGCATGAAGTGCTTGGCCGGTGTCGCCCATCGCAGGCTCTCGTCGACGAGCCCCGGGATCAGCTTCGGATCGGCCTTGACCTTGTCGAGCTGATCGGGGAACAGCGCGAGGCCGTGCATCCCGGCACTGATCGCCGAGTTGGTCGTGTCGTGGCCGGCAACCGCAACCGACAAGGTCAGATGGTTCTGAATCCGCTCGGGCATCAGTTCGCCGTCCTCGAGCTTTGCGGTGACGATCGCCGTCGCCAGATCGTCGCGCGGGTTGGCCAGGCGGTCCTTGCGGATCACCTCGAAGTACTCATACGCCTCCTCGACGGCGTGGTGCCATTGCTTGGCCATCGCCTCGGGCGTCGGCGGCACGTCATCGCGCCGCCAGTCGGAGTCGTCACCGCCGAATGTGTCCTGCGTGACCTTGAGCATGTAGTCATAGTCCTCGGCCGGGACCCCGAGCATCTCCAGGACGGCGGTGAGCGGGTACCGGGCCGAGAGCTCGCTGACGAAGTCACACTCGCCCTCACGCTCCATCAGGTGATCGACCGCCGCCTTGGCGATCTCGCGGAAGCGGGGCTCGAACCTGCGCACCTGGGCGGGTAGGAATTCGTGCGCGGTCGCGTCGCGATAGCGCCCGTGGACCGGGGGCTCCATGTAGGAGAGGTTGTTGAGCACGTGGGTGGTCCCGTCGAGCATGTTGCGCAGGTACTCGTCCCCGGCCTGCGGCTGCAGCATGATGTTGAAGTCGGCGCTGTGAAACAGCTCGGCGTCTCGCAACACCGTCTTGATGTCGGCGTGCTTTGAGATCAGCCACAGCGGGTCGTACCCCTCGACCTCGGCGAGGCCGACCGGAGCGTTGTGGCGCAGCCACTCGCAAGCTGGGAAGACGGTTCCGTCGAGATCTGCGTAGGACGCGGGCAGGACCACCGCGCGGGCGACCTCGTCGGGAACAGTAGCGGCGGCAACCTCGTTGACGGTGGTCATCGGTGTCAGGTCCTCTCCTCGTGAACGAAACGAACGCGCTCCGGCAGCGACGCCCGCGCAATCGTAGAATCAAACGACCGGTTGGTCAAGTGCCCATGGTGGGCCTAAACGCGAGGGTGGGCGTCGGTGCGGTTGCTGCCGGGCCCAGGAAATTCGAACAATCGTTTGATATGTTTCGGATTGGCGCTGCAACCTGCAACGAGGAGAGACGGATGGGACGCTTGGACGGAAAGGTGGCGGTCATATCAGGGGCCGCCCGCGGCCAGGGCCGCTCGCACGCGGTGACGCTGGCGCGCGAGGGCGCCTCGATCGTCGCCTTCGACATCTGCGAGAAGCTCACGCACCCGCTGACGCCGGGGGCGACCGAGGAGCAGCTGGCCGAGACGCTGAGCCTGGTCGAAGAGCAAGACCAGCGCTGCATGACTCAGAAGGCCGACGCGCGCGACCTGGCGGCGATGAACGAGCTCGCCGAGCGCGCGATCAGCGAGTTCGGGCACATCGACATCCTCGTGGTCAACCACGGCCTGTGGACCGTCGCTGAGAACTCGTGGGTCCTGGAGGAGGACGTCTGGCAGGAGAACATCGACGTGATGCTGACGGGCGCCTGGAAGGTCTGCAAGGCGTTCATCCCGAAGATCATCGACGGTGGCGGCGGCGGTTCGGTCGTGCTCACGTCGTCGGCCAACGGCGTCACCCCGCAACCCGGCGCGATCGCCTATTGCGCCGCCAAGGCCGGCGTGATCATGATGATGAGAGTGCTCGCCAAGGAGCTCGGGCCTCACAACATCCGCGTCAACACCGTCAACCCGGGCGGGATCGCGACGCCAATGCTGCTCGAGGGAGGGACCGTCGAGCGGGCGCTCGAGTTGCACCCGGAGTACATCGGCAATAACCGGATGTCGCTGCCGGCCGAATGGCTCGAGCCCGAGGCGATCTCGAACGCGGTCCTGTTCCTCGCCTCCGACGAGGGCGCCTTCGTCACGGGCACGAGCCTTGCCGTCGACGCGGGCTGGAACAACTACTAACCGGCACGTGAGCTCGCGGGCCCGGCCCGCCGACTTCTGTCGCTGGCATTTTGACCAAGCGGTTGGTAGAGTTCCAAGCCCCAGGAGTCGAGAGCTCGAGTGAGAGAGGAACCCCCGCCATGCTGAAAGACGGAACCTTCGTCATCGACGCGGTCGCGCACTGCTTCAACCTGACCGAGGAGAACTTCGCGCACCCCGCGCATGCGCAGGCGGTGACGGACATGATCTACGGCGTCGTCAGCGCGGCTCCCGAGGGTTATTCGCTCTCCGAGGACGCGGTCAAGCGCGACTGGGCGATCGAGGACACGGCGGCGATGCTCTTCCACGAGAGCGAAACCGACGTCGCGATCTACCACCCGACGCCGATCATGGCCTACAAGGACGGTCTCTCTGCCTTCTACAAGGGGGTCGAGGGAGTCAAGAAGTACCCGAATCGCTTCCTGGGCTGCTGGGCGTCGGTCGACCCGCTGCAGGGCAAGGCGGCGTTCGACCTGCTCGAGGAACAGGCCGCGACGCTCAGGGACGCCGGACACGAGCCGTACGGGCTGAAGCTGTACCCGACCAGCTGGCGCGGCGAGGTGGTCGACTCCTGGCGGATGGACGACCCGAAGATCGCGTTCCCGCTGTTCGAAAAGGCGGCGGAGCTCGGGATCAAGACGATCGGCGTGCACAAGGCGATCCCGCTCGGCCCCGCCCCCACCGGCGCCTCGTTCCATCCGGGCGACGTCGAAGGAGCCGCAGAGCACTTCCCCGAGCTCAACTTCGAGATCGTGCACGGAGGCAGCGCCTTCTGCGAGGAGACTGCGTGGCTGCTGGGCCGCTACACCAACATCTACGTGAACATGGAGTCGCTCAACATCATCCTCGCCAACCAGCCGCGGACGTTCGCGCAGATCCTGCTCGGGCTGATGCACGTCGGTGGCGACCCGGTGCTCGACCGGCTGTTCTGGGCGACTGGCACGATGCAATACCACCCGCGGCCGTGCCTGGAGATGTTCGAGGAGTTCACGTTCCCCGAGGACCTGCTCGGCAATTACGGCCTGTTCGGCAAGATCTCGCAGATCACGGCCGAGGGCCGGGCGAAGATCCTCGGCACCAACGTTGCCGCGTACCGCGGTTGGGACATCGACGAGCTCACCCGCAACATCGAGGGTGACGAGTTCTCATCTGGCGACCACGACATGACCGCCTACTCGACCACGACCGTGGGCGACAAGCTGGCCTCGAGCAACGGACATCAGGCGGCCGAGGCACCGGCGGCGATCCCGGCCGCCTGAGGGGAGCGATCATGGTCACCTCGACGGATGAGCTCGAGCGCCGGATCCGCGACCGCCTGCACGAGATCAAGGATCCCTGCAGCGTCGCGACCGGCTATCCGCTGCACCTGGAGGAGATGGGTCTGGTCAAGTCCGTGGAGGTCGACGCCGAGGCCGGGCGCGCGGTCGTCGATCTGAGGCTGACCTCGCCGACCTGCGTGATGGTCGGCTACTTCGTGACCGAGATCCAACGCCTCGTGACCGAAGCGATCCCCGAGATCGAGGACGTCAAGGTCCTGTTTGACCGCGGGTTTGACTGGACCCCGGACATGATGAGCGACGAGGTGCGCCGCGCCCGGGCGGCCCGGTTCGCACCACAGGGTTAGGCGGTAGATCATGCAGGACGGCAAGTTCGTCATCGACACCGTCATCCACGCGTTCAACCTCAGCGAGGAGAACTTCGCCCACCCGCGGTATGCGGGAGCGATCAACGAGCTGATCCTCGGGGTTACGGGGATCGTGCCGGCGGGATACGGGCTCGACCGTGACGCGGTGATCCGCGACTGGCCGATCGAGGACGCCGCGAACATGGTGTTCCGCGAGAGCCACACCGACGTGGCGGTCTACCACCCGGTCCCGATTTTCGCTTACAAGGACGGTCAGTCGGCCTTCCCCAAGGGCATCGAGGCGATCAAGCGCTGGCCGGACCGATTCATCGGCATGTACGTCTCGCTCGATCCGCTACGCGAGGGCGACGCGATCGCCGAGCTCAACCGCCAAGTCGACGAGGTCGAGGCAGCCGGTCAGAAGCCGCTGGGCCTCAAGCTCTACCCCACGAGCTGGCGAGGCGAGGTCATCGACTCGTGGCGGATGGACGATCCGAAGATCGCCTACCCGCTGTTCGAGGCCGCCGCCGAGCGCGGAATCAAGACGATGGCCGTGCACAAGGCGATCCCGCTCGGTCCGGCGCCGACCGCTCCGGCGTTTCACCCCGGAGACGTCGAGCGCGCGGCCGACGCCTACCCGGAGCTCAACTTCGAGATCGTTCACGGCGGATCGGCGTTCATCGAGGAGACCGCGTGGCTGCTCGGGCGTTTCCCGAACATCTACGTCAACCTCGAGACGCTGACGATCATCCTCGCCAGCCGGCCGCGGATGTTCGCGCACGCGGTGCTGGGGCTCTGCCACGTCGGTGGGGCGGCCGTGCTCGACCGCCTGTTCTGGTCCAGCGGCGCGATGCAGTTCCATCCACGCCTGTGCCTGGAGGCGTTTGAGAAGTTCGAGTTCCCGGCCGACCTGCTGTCGGAGTACGGCCTGTTCGACGGCATCCCGCAGCTGACCGAAGACAGCAAGGCGAACATCCTCGCGGGCAACTTCGCCCGGATGAACGGGCTCGAGATCGACGCGATGAAGCACGCGATCGAGGGCGACGAATTCGCCGCTGATCGCGGTGAGGCCGTGCCCTACTCGACGACGACGATCGCCGACCGGGTGCTCGCGACCGCCTGAGTCGTGGACTTCGACACGCTCGACCTGTGCGTCGGCGCGGACGGGATCGCGACCCTCACGCTCGACCGCCCCGACGTGCTCAACGCGATCTCGCCGCTGATGGAACGCGAGTTCCTGCGGGCGTTCGACGCGATCGACGCCGACGACGCGACACGGGCGGTGGTGGTGACGGGGCGCGGCCGGGCGTTCTGCGCAGGGGCCGACCTGTCGGCCGGTGACGCCGGCTTTGACGTGGTCCGGCGCGCGCGCGAGCGCGATACCGAGGAGCTCGGGCCTGGCGGAGTACCCCGCGATGGCGGCGGGATGATGGCGCTGCGGATCTTCGCCTGCCACAAGCCGGTGGTCGGAGCGATCAACGGCGCCGCGGTCGGGGCCGGGGCGACCGTGCCACTGGCAATGGACGTCCGGCTCGGCTCCGAGCGCGCGAAGTTCGGGATGGTGTTCGCCCGCCGAGGCATGAGCCCCGACGCTGCCTCGAGCTGGTTCTTGCCGCGCGTCGTCGGTATCAGCCGTGCGCTCGAATGGATGATCAGCGGGCAAATCTTCGACGCCACCGAGGCGCTGGAGGCCGGCTACCTGCGCTCGGTCCATTCCGCGGAAGAGCTGCTCCCTGCGGCCTACGAGATGGCGCGGCGGCTCGTGGCGGAGTCAGCGCCGGTGTCGGTCGCTGTCACCCGGCAACTGCTGTGGCGGATGCTCGGCGCCGAGCATCCGATGGAGGCGCACCGGCTCGAGTCCCGGGCGATCCTCAGCCGCTCGCTGGCCGACGACGCCGCCGAGGGCGTGGCCGCGTTCCTCGAGAAGCGCGCGGCACAGTTCCCGCTGACGGTCAGCCGGGACATGCCCGGCGGCTTTCCCTGGGAACCCGAGCCGGACTTCTGATCGATGCGCGCGGCCGCGTGGATCGCGCCCGAGCAGCTGGCGCTCGTCGAGCGCGACGATCCAGTCGCAGGGGCCGGCCAGGCAGTGGTCGCCGTCAGCGCCTGCGGCGTCTGCGGCTCCGATCTGCACTCATTCCGTCACGGGCTGGCGGTCAAGCCGGGAAACGTGCTCGGGCACGAATTCTGTGGCCGCGTGCTGGCCGCTCCGGGCGTCGACGGGCTGGCGGCGGGCGACCGTGTTGCGGTCCGGCCGCTGATGCCATGCGGTGAGTGCGACCGCTGCCGGGCGGGCGAGCTGCAGCTGTGCGAGGGCGCTCATCAGAGTGACATCGGCTACGGGTCGGCTGGGGCGTTTGCCGACCGCGTGCTGGTGCCGCGGGCGGTCGTGGGCGAGACCGTGTTTGTCCTGCCACCGGCCGTCGACGACAGCGGCGGCGCGCTCGCGGAGCCGCTGGCGGTCGCGCTGCACGCCGTCCGGCTGGCTCGCGTGCAGCCCGGCGACGTGGTGCTGGTGCTCGGCGGCGGGATGATCGGCCTGGCGGTGACGGCGCTGCTGCGCCTTGGCGGGGCCGGAACCGTGGTCGTCGCCGAGCCTTCGCAGCTGCGCCGCCAGCGGGCGCTCGCGCTCGGGGCCGATCAGACGGTGGACCCGACCGAAGCGGACGTGACCAAGCTGATGCGGTCGCTCACGGGTCCAGGCGCGTACGGGCTCGGCGCTCGGGTCGACGTCGTGTTCGAATGCGCCGGCTCGGCAGCCGCGCTCGCGACGGCGCTGAAGTCGATCCGCACCGGTGGCACGCTCGTGCTGTCGGGGATCTTCGGCGCCGAGGTCGGCGTGCGACTCGACCGCGTGGTCGAGAAGGAGCTGCGCGTCCAAGGGGCCGTGGCCTACCGGGACGAGTTCGCCGACGTGATCGGCTATCTCGCCGACGGGCGTCTGCGGGCGTCGGACTTCGTCTCGCACACGTTCGCACTCGAGCAGATCGCCGACGCGTTTGCGGTGCAGATGGACGCCGGGCGCGCGGTCAAGGTCCAAGTGCGCCCGGTCCAGGTGCGCCCGCGGATCTGATCAGACGAGCGTGGCGGCGAGGTCGACCAGGTGCTCGGTCGTGCGCCGCAGGGTCTCCGCGCTGGTCGAGCTGTTGCCGGGATTCTCGAGCCGCCGGCGCGTGATCCCCTCGAAGATGATCGCGAGCTTCCAGGTCGCCAGCGCGAGCCAGAACTGCAGTCCCCGCAGGTCACACGCGGGACTGGCGTGGCTGTAGGCGTCGATCAGCTCTTGGCGCGAGCAGAAGCCGGGCAGCAGCGACAGCGGCTCGCGTTCCGGGATCGCCTGCTCGAGCCGGTCGGGCCAGTAGCAGAGCAGCGTGCCGAGGTCGGCGACCGGGTCCCCGAGCGTGCTCAGCTCCCAGTCGAGGATCGCGCGCACCTCGCCGTCGGGCCCGACGATCACGTTGGCGAGGCTGTAGTCGCCGTGGACGAGCGCGACCTCGCGCTGCGGGGGTATCGAGGCGCGCAGCGCCTGCGCGATCCGCTCGATCGTGTCGAGCTCGCGGGTCTTGGTCGCATCCCATTGCCTGCCCCACCCGCGAAGCTGCCGCTCGGCGTAGCTCTCCCGACGCCCCAGGTCGCCCAGGCCGACGCGGTCGACGTCGACCTGGTGCAAGGCGGCGAGCGCCTCGATCCCAGCGAGTCCCACCCGTCGGCGCGCGTGGGGCTCGAGCTCGCGCGCTGATTCGCCGGTGTGCAGCACGATCCCGTCGACGTACTCCATCGCATACACGGTCGCGCCGGTCACATCCAGGTCGGTCGAGAGTCCCAGCGGCCGGGGGGTCGGCACCGGCTCAGCCGCGAGCGCCGTGAGGATCCTGTGCTCGCGCAGCATGTTGTGGGCTCCGTGCGCCAGCTCGCCCAGCGGCGGACGGCGGATCACGACCCGTCGATCTGCCTCGTCCCCGACGAGGTAAGTGAGGTTGGACTGTCCGTGCCCGATCCGCGTGAACTGCAGCGGCGGTCGCAGGCCGACGCTTGCCGAGAGCCACCGCGAGACAGCGGTCGGATCGATGCCAGGTGGGTCCGGGGCGATGCCGCTCGCGTCGTTCGCGCTGATCATCCGGTCAGTAAATCTATCAAGCGACCGGTAGAATCTATGTGGCAGGCCGGATACCGCTCGGCATGCTCAGCCGGCGGCGATCGCCTAGGCTCTGCCCCAATCCTGGTGCCCCCTTCCCCTGCCCGCGATCCCTCAATGCCCGAGCGGGAACTGAAAACGTGCCCGGACTGCGCCGAACAGGTGCTCGCCGAGGCGCGGAAGTGTCGCTATTGCGGCTTTCGCTTCAACAGTGCCCGGTCCCGGGGTCTCGCCGACCTGTTGCTCGGGCTCAGGCCGCAGACCGACAGCCTCACACCACGGGAGGTGGTGGCCGAGTGGGGCGTTGCGCTGTCTCCAGATGAGCCGCTCGCGGTCGTCGCGTTTGGACGCGTCAGCAATCGGCACGGCTACCTGATCGTGACCGACCGCAGGTTCGTGTTCGTCGAGCACCAGGCCACCCGGGCCTACGACGTCGTGCTCGAGCGACCCGTCGATTCGCTGACGCAGGTCGAGGCCGGCCGCGGCATCAATCGCAGCCTGCGGCTGCGCGGCGATGACTACGAGTTGGTCGTCAAGGGCTTGCGACCGGGCGTCGCCGCGCGACTGCTCGAGCATCTCACAGCGACATGACCGAGCTGCTCGAGCTCGACCGGCTGCACGTCTGGCATC
>DASXDD010000204.1:0-18378 GCA_036490775.1 Solirubrobacteraceae bacterium
CCCAGACCTCCGACAGCAGCCGCTCGCGGCTGATCACCTGGCCGACATGCTGCATCAGGCACAGCAGCAGCCGGAACTCGCGGTCGGAGAGGTCGGCGATCGTGTCGCCGACCGACGCCTGGCGGCGCGCGAGGTCGAGCGCGAGGTCGCCGACGCGGATCACCATCGTCTCGTCGGGGGCCCGCGGGCGGCGCAGCTGGACCCGGGCTCGCGCGAGCAGTTCGTCGAGTGAGAACGGCTTGGACACGTAGTCGACCGCTCCGAGCTCGAAGCTGCGCAGCTTCGTCGGCAGGTCGCTGCGCGCCGACAGGATCAGCACCGGGAGATCGGCGCGCGTCCGATGGAGCTCGTGAAGCGCGTCGAGGCCGTCGCGCCCCGGCAGCAGCAGGTCGAGGATCACGAGGTCGTAGTTGCCGCTGAGCGCCCGCGAAAGGCCGCTGTCACCGTCCTCCACGACGTCGACGGTGAATCCCTCCGCAGCAAACGCACGCGCGAGAAACGCGCGGATCCGGGATTCATCCTCGACTATCAGTATCCGCATCTGATCGCAAACCCCCACGGCGCGACAGTCCGCAGACGATAACCGCTGGCGGATGACGTGTAAATGACGCGCCCATGACATTGCCGTCATCTGCGCGCTGGGGCTCCAGCTCACGGATGTATAAGCGCACCGTGGAGAGGGACGGATGAGCGCGGCGTCTAGACGGCTCGTGGCGGTTGTGGTCGGCGCCGTCGTCGTGTGCACGCTGATTGGCCTTTACATCGGGCTGTACCTGACGACATCTCCCGGCGACGCGTCGGCGGCAGGGACGACGACCGCGAGCGGCACGCAGCTCTACCTTGCGACCGTCGCTGCGTCGGAGACGACCGACCCACATCCGAGCTGGGTCTCCTACTACGTGGTCGACGCCGCCGATGGCCACTGGCGCCACGCGACCACATTCGTGCTGCCGGCCAACACGCTCGTGCACGTGACCGTCTACCAGTTCGACGGGCAGTCTGGATTGCGCAACCCGTTCGTCTCGCAGGCGACCGGCGTGGTCGGCGGCAGCTTCCAGCTCGACGGCAAGCCGACGCGGGCGATCGACCCTGACACCGCCTCGCACGTGTTCGCGATCCCGCAGATCGGTGTGTCGGTACCGCTGGAGGGGGTCCCCGACGACGCCAAGAACCCGTGCAGCAACGCGCCGTGCCCGCTCAGCACCGACCACTACACGGTCTCGTTCACGTTCCGCACGCCGCGCAAGGGCCTGTACCGGTGGCAGTGCTTCGTCCCGTGCGCGGCCGGCTTCATCAACGGCTTCGGCGGCCCGATGCAGACAGTCGGCTACATGGACGGATTCATCAAGGTTGTCTGAGGCGGGCGCGCGATGAACGAGGCCAACCACTTCCGTCGGGTCGTGCTGATCTGGTTGGCATCGAGCGTGATCCTCACGCCGATCGTCGTGCTCGTGCTGGCGCCCGGGATCCCGCCCGGAGACGCGACCGTGCAGTCCGCCGGCCAGGTGACCGACAACACCGTGCTGTTCGGCCTCTCGACGCCCGTGGCGCTCGCGGTGCTGGTGTTCTTCGCCTACTCGCTGATCGTGTTTCGCGAGCGCGACACCGCTGCCGTGCTCGACGGGCCGCCGGTACGCGGCCACGCGGGCGTGCAGCTCTGGTGGATCGCGATCACGACGACGATCGTGCTGTTCCTCGCCGGCTACGGCACCGTCCGGATGCTGTCCGACGGCGCCGGCGGTGGCCAGGGCCCTAACCCGATCGCCAAACCCGACCCACCGGGGGGCGCGCTCCAGGTCCAGGTGATCGCGCAGCAGTGGAAGTTCACCTTCCGCTTCCCGTCCTATGGCGGCGTCGAGACGGCCCATCTCGAGCTCCCCGCCAACCGGCTGATCGAGCTGCATGTGACCTCGCTCGACGTGATCCACTCGTTCTGGGCCTATCAGCTCGGGGTCAAGGCCGACGCGAACCCCGGCATCGACAACATCGCTTACGTCCAGACCAAGAAACCGGTGACGTTCAACATCCACTGCGCGGAGCTGTGCGGCGTCTGGCACGGCTACATGTTCGACGCGGGCCAGGTCGTCAGCGGACCGCAGTTCGCGACGTGGATCGCCCAGCAGCAGCGCCGGTTTGCGCCCGCGACCAAGCTACTGCCGCCCTACTCCAAGCGGTACTTCCCAGACCCCCAAGACAGAGGTGGATGAGTTGGTCGCAGTCAGCACCCCCAAGCGTCCGATGTGGCAGCGACTGATCGGCTTCAACCTGCTCGGCGCGATCCTGCTCGCCATCGTCGGGTGGCTGATCGGGGGATGGATCGGCCACCGGATCCATGCCCCCAGCATCGATTTCTTCGGCGACACCGGGCAGAACGACATCTCGATCCTGCTCGGCTACCTGCTTGGTGTGACCGGGTTCATGATCGGGATGGGGTTCGCGAACTACCCGGTTGCGCGAATCCTCGGCCATCCGCCGACGCTCGCCGAACACGAGAGCGAAGGTGAGGGGCTGGCTCGCTACTTCCGGCTGTGCACCGACCACAAGGTGGTTGGCCTCCAGTACATCGTCGGGATCGGGTTGTTCTTCTTCATTGGCGGGCTCAACGCGATGCTGATCCGCACCGAGCTGCTGCACCCCAACTCGCACGTGTTCGGCCCCAACCAGTACCTGACTCTGGTCGGCCTGCACGGCACGATGATGATGGGGATGATGACCTCGGTCGTGCTCGGGCCGTTCGCGAACTGGCTTGTGCCGCTGATGATCGGGGCGCGTCGGATGGCCTTCCCGAGGATCGAGGCGTTCACCTTCTGGCTGCTGATGGCCGCCGGGATCGTGCTCCTCACGACGCTGTTCTTCGGCGGCTTCCAGACCGGCTGGACCGGCTATGAGCCGCTCGGCTCGCAGGGCACGGCAGGCTACGACGCGTACATCGGGTTCTTCGCGCTGGTCGGTGTATCGATGTGCCTGCTAGGGCTCAACCTGTTGGCGACGATCATCACCATGCGCGCGCCGGGCATGACCTGGTCGCGCCTGCCGATCTTCGTCTGGTCGGTGCTGGCGACCGCCGCACTGATGATGCTCGCCTCGCCGATGCTGATCGCGGCCCTGCTGATGGCAGCGTTCGACCGCACCATCCAGACCGGGTTCTACGTAACGGGCATCGGTGGCAGCTCGTACCTGTGGCAGAACCTGTTCTGGGTGTTCGGCCACCCCGAGGTCTACATCGTCGCGCTGCCGGGATTCGGCATCGTGCTCGAGTTGCTGCCGGTGTTCGCGCGCAAGCCGTTGTGGGGCTATCGGCTCGCGGTGGCGGGCATGCTCGGCGTCACGCTGCTGAGCTTCTTCGTCTGGCAGCACCACCTGTTCGTGAGCGGGATCAACGCCGACCTGCGGCCGTTCTACATGCTCTCGACCGAGCTGATCTCGCTGCCGACCGGCTTCATCTTCCTGTGCGCGATGGGAACGATCTGGCGCGGGCGGATCCGGTTCACGGTGCCGATGCTGTTCTGCCTCGCGTGGGTCTTCAACTTCCTGATCGGGGGCATCTCGGGCGTGTTCCTGTCAGACGTCCCCAGCGACGTGACCACGCACGGGAGCTTCTTCTCGATGGCACATTTCCACTACACGATCATGGGCGGGCTGGTGTTCACGGTGTTCGCCGCGATCTACTACTGGGGCCCGAAGATGACGGGCTTCAAGTTCAACGAGCGGCTCGCGCAGATCCACTTCTGGTCGCTGTTCATCGCGTTCAACGCGACGTTCGGCCCGCTGTTCGCGCTGGGCCTGCTCGGGATGCCGCGGCGCGTCGTCACCTACCAGGCAAACCTTCAGGCGCTCAACGACTGGGTGTCGGTGTCGGCATACGCGATCGGCCTGTCGATGCTGGTGTTCCTGGTCAACCTCGTGTGGTCGATGCTGTTCAAACGGGAGGTGGCGGAGGCGAATCCCTGGAACTCCAAGTCGGCCGAATGGCAGCTGCCCACACCGGTGCCGGTGTACGACTTCGAGCGGATCCCGGTGTTCGACGGCGACCCGTATCCCTACGGCGTGCCGCCGGCGACGGCGCCGGTGGTCGCACCTGCGGGCGGAACGGCTTAGACGATGGAAGCCTCAGCTCCGCTTGCGCCCCACATCGAGCCCGAGCCGCACGGATGGCAGCCACGCGCGCTGTGGGTGACCGCGCGCCTGCTGTGCGGCGCGGCCTCGTTCTTCTTCATGGCATTCGTGTTCGCCTACTTCTACCTGCGCTCACTCGACACCAACGGCAAGTGGAAGATCGGAGCCGTCAACCCCTCGATCGGGCTCGGGATCGCGATCGCCGTCGTGCTCGTGGGCAGCGCGGTGCTGCTGCGCCTTGCGGTCAGCCGGCCGGCCGACGCGGTCCGGCTCGGGGCGGGGTCGCTGGGGCTCGCGCTGCTCGCGGTGCTGCTGCAGGTGATCGAATGGACGACGCTCGGCTTCGGGCCCGCGAGCGGCGCATACGCGAGCGTGTTCATCGGCTGGACGGTGCTCTACGCGGTGTTCGCGCTGCCGTGCGCATACTGGATCGAGACCCAGGTCGCGAGCAGTTGGCGCGCCCGTCGCGAGGGGATCGACCGGCCGCGGCGCGAGGGAGTGCCATCAGACGACGTCGAGCTGCTGGTTGCGGGGCTCGAGGCGTGCTCGTTCTTCTGGTCGTTCTACGTCGCCTGCGGCGTGCTCGCGTTCGCGATCCTCTACGTGGTCTGACGATGAGCCGGGCGGTGTGACGGTGAGCTGGGCGGGCTGGTCGATCGAACCCCCGCTCCTGTACGTGGCGTTCGCCGGGCTGCTCTACTGGCTCGGCGGGATCGGCTACCGCCGGGCCGACCAGGACCCGCTGCGCACGGCCTCGTTCATCGCCGGGCTGGCGACAATCGTGCTCGCGCTCGACTCGCCGATCGACCACTACGCCGATCAGCTGTTCTGGGTGCACATGTTCCAGCACGTCCTGCTGCTGACGGTTGCGCCGCCGCTGATCCTGCTTGGACGGCCGTGGCCGCGGATGTGGCGGGCGCTGCCGCTGGAGGTGCGCACCAATGTCGGGCGCCGGATCGCGCGCGGGCGAGCCGCGGCGCCGCTGCGCCGGCTCGCTCGTCCGATCCCGGTGTGGGTGCTGTTCAACGTAACGCTGCTCGCGTGGCACGTCCCGGGCGCCTACGAGGCCACGCTGCGGTCAAACGCGCTCCACCAGCTCGAGCACGCGATGTTCTTCTTCACCGGCCTGCTGTTCTGGGCGCGGGTGATCGATCCGGGACCATTGCGGCCACGTCTGGTGTGGCCGATGCGGATCGCCTATGTGATCGGCGCGATGATCGTCGGCTGGGGACTGGCGATCGCGCTCGTGCTCGCGCCGCATCCGCTCTACCCCCATTACGCGGCACTGGCGCATCGGCCGGGCGGTATCTCGGCGCTGACCGACCAGCAGCTCGCCGCCGGGATCATGTGGGTTCCCGGCTCGATTGCCTATGCCGTGGCGGTGCTGATCGGCTTCTACCGCTGGCTCGAGCCCGATAACGAGCGGTCGACGGCCCGGCCTGTGCTCATCCACTGAAAGGACGCCATGCCATTCGCCGACAACTTCCTCGCGGGCTCGCTGATCTCACTGCTGCTGCCCGCCGGCCTGCTGGTCGTGATCGCGATCTGGTTTGCGCGCACGATCAAGCGACTGCCGGGCAATCCCGGGCACTCGACGGCACCGCCGCCTGGCGTGTCGGAGGACCAGCACGACGCCGTCAGGGCTCAGGTCGATACCGGCGGCAGCCCCTGATGGAGGCGGGCGCCGGCATCCACGCCACCCAGCGCCAGCGCCGGCGGCTCGGTCCGTGGCTGAGCGCGCTCGGGCTGTGCGCCGCGTTGGCCATCGGGACTGGCGTGGGCGCGGGGTTGCATACGCTGCTATCACGCCACGCCGCCGCAGCCGTCGCCGCAGCCCCCTCGACGGGGCTCTACGGGCAGGCGAGCTGGCCGTCGGGCGCGCGCCCGGCGCCGGCGATCCGGTCGTTGCGTGACCAGAGCGGCCGCGGCTTCGCGCTGAGCTCGCTGCGAGGACGCACGGTGGCGATTGCGTTCTTTGACTCCTACTGCACGCAGGAGTGTCCGCTGGAGGGGCGCGAGCTCGCCGCCGCCGAGCAATCGCTCGCCGCCGCCCAGCGTCCGGTGCTCGTCGTAGTCAGCGTCAATCCGCGCGACACGCCGGCGAGCACCCGCGCAGCGGCACGCAGGTGGGGCCTCGCCCAGGTTGCAGCGTGGCACTGGTTGCGCGGCAGTCATGCGCAGCTCGCGCGTGTCTGGCGGGCCTACCAGATCGCCGTGGCCCCGCCGCACGACGGCGACATCGCGCACACCGAGGCGCTGTATCTGGTCGACCGCCGCGGCGACGAGCGATCCGGCTACCTGTATCCGTTCGCGTCGCGCTTCGTGACGCTCGACCTGCGGACGCTCGCACGCGAGCCCGCGAGCTAGTGGGCCCCACCGAAATGGCTATGTCGCAGGTCGCCGAGGCGCTCCCGGGCGCGCGGCGCCGCGGTCTGATCGGCCCTGTGACTACGAGCCTGCGCGACTACGTGACGCTGACCAAACCGCGGATCATGTCGCTGCTGGTGCTGACCGCGGTCTGCGCGATGTTCGCCGCCGCCGGCGGAGACCCCGCGCCGGTCGCGCTGATCGCGCTGCTGTTCGGCGGCGCGCTCTCGTGCGGCGGGGCGAGCGCACTCAACCACGTGCTCGACCGCGACATCGACCGCCTGATGGGCCCGCGGACCGCGTCGCGCCCGGTCGCAGCCGGGCGGATCTCGCCGGCGCGCGCGACCGCGTTCGCGCTCGTGCTGCTGGTGCTGTCGTTCGCCGTGCTGACCGTGTTCGCGAACCTGCTGTCGGCGGCGCTCGCGCTCAGCGGCGCCGCGTACTACGTGCTGATCTACACGCTGTGGCTCAAGCGCACGACGCCGCAGAACATCGTGATCGGCGGCGCCGCCGGGGCGATCCCGCCGCTGGCCGGGTGGGCTGCCGCGCAGGGCCACCTCGGGCTCGGCGCCGGCTTTCTGTTCATGATCGTGCTGCTGTGGACGCCGCCGCACTTCTGGGCGCTATCGCTGCTGCTGGCGCGCAGCTACGCGGCTGCCGACGTGCCGATGCTGCCGGTTGTCCGCGGCGCGACCGCGACCGCGAGCCAGGTGCTCGGCTACTCGCTCGTCCTGCTGGCGTTCTCGGTGCTGCCGGGCTTGACCGGGACGTTCGGGCCTGTGTACCTGGCGGCAGCGTTGCTGCTCGGGCTGGTGCTATGCGGTCTCGCGTGGCGCCTGCGGCGCGCGATCACGCCCGCCAACGCCGCCATGACGTTCCATTTCTCGCTGCTGTACCTGGCGCTCCTGTTCGTCGCCGTCGCGGTCGACGCGGCGCTGCGATAAGAGCATTCTCACGACTTCTTAGGTTTGACTTACACCTTTGCGACGGCGGTCTTCGGCGCGGGTTTGATCCTTGGATCATCCGGAAAAGGAGACCGTATGACACTCGCAATCATCATCAACGCAGTCCTCTGCAGCGCCGTGATCTTCGCCGTCGTCGCTCCGCTCGTGTGGGCGATCGTCACGCAACACCGACACGAGACCGTTGTGGTCGCCACCAGGCGTGGTACCCGTCAGGTACCGGCGAAGGCAAGCCGCCAGCGCCGCCGCGGCCTGTATGAGCCGATCATCTGGCCGGCCGGCCGGTAGCAGCGCTCAGGCGCTAGCGCGGGCGTCGCCGGTGGCGGCGTCCGCCGGTTCGCCGACTGCTTCGAACATGTCCTCGAGCGTCGGCGAGCGCCCGCGCAGCGCCTGCGCATTGATCGGGTTGATCGCTGCGCGGATCAGGTCGAGCTGGCGGCCCGCGATCTCCGGGTCGATCCGCTGAAACGCGGCCGCTGCCTCGCAGGCGCCCTTGAGCAGCAGCAGCACGTCGATCGCGGTGATGTCGCCGCGCACGGCGTCTGCCGCCTGCGCGCGGCTCAGCAGCTTGCCGAGCACATCGACGACCTCGGCATGGGCGGCACGGATCTCGGAATTGGCCAGGAACGAGTCCTGCACCGCCTCAAACAGCGCCCGTGAGCGCTGTTGACGCCTGACCGCCTCCTCGAGGAACCCGAACAAGGCGGCCCCAGCGTCGTCCTCGCCGAGCAGGTCGCGGCCCCACGCGGCTGCCTCTGTCATCTGCTCGACGACGATCGCCGCGATCAGGTCGTCCTTGGTCGGGAAGTTTCGAAACAGGGTGCCGCGGCCGATTCCGGCGCGCCGCGCGATCTCCGCCACGCCGACTTCGAGGCCGCGCTCGCCGAATAGCTCGGCCGCCGCATCGAGCAAGCGTCGTCGGTTGCGTTCGGCATCGGCCCGTGGCCGCCTGATCGCCTCTCCCATCTCAGACCACATTCTGCTACGCCGCGACCGTCTCGGCGCCGTCGAGCACCGGCGCCTCGTCCGCCGCCTGCGTCGCCAGCTCGGGCTCGAAGGCCTCGAGGTGGCGTCGACGCAGGCCGACGGCGAGGATCAAGGCGCCGACGAGCAGCATGCCGGTCGCAACCGCGAAGGCCACTTGGTAGCCCGACACGCGAGCGGCAGTCACCGCCGCCGCGGAATGAGCGCTGTGGAGCAGGTTGGTCGTCCGGCTTGCGGCGAACGTCGACAGGATCGCCAGACCGAGTGAGCCGCCGACCTGCTGGGCGGTGTTGAACAGCCCCGAGGCCAGGCCGGCGTCCTCGCGCCCGACGCCGCCCGTGCCCAGCAGCGTGATCGGCACGAACGTCAGGCCCATGCCGATGCTCATCGGCAGCAGCCCCGGCAGCAGATCGGATGCGTAGCTGCCGTGGACCGGGACCTGCGTGAGGAACGCCATCCCGGCCGCGGCGAGCAGGATCCCGAGCAGCGACACGCCGCGCACGCCGAGCCAGCGGATCAGCTGCTGCGCGAGCCCGGCGCCGACGACGATCCCGGCGGTCACCGGCAGGAACGCCAGGCCGGCCCGCAGCGGGCTGTAGCCGAGGATCTCCTGCACGTACAGCGAGGCGAAGAAGAACATCCCGAACATCCCGGAGGCGACGAGCAGCAGCACGCCGTCGGCGACTGCGAGCGTGCGCACCCGGAAGATGCTCAGTCGGACCAGTGGTGCGATCGCGCGGCGCTCGATCGCGACGAACGCGACCAGCAGCGCAACGGCGACGCCGATCAGGGCCAGCGTGCGACTCGAGCCCCAGCCGTACGACTGGGCCTTGACGATCGCGTACACGAGCACGATCAGGCCCGAGGTGACCGACACGGCGCCGGCCAGGTCGAACGACCGGTGCGGCAGCTCGTCACGCGACTCGGGCACGTAGCGCAGCGTCAGCATCAGCGTGATGATCCCGACGGGGACGTTGACGATGAAGATCCAGGGCCACGAAGCGAGGTCGGTGAGCACGCCGCCGAGCAGCAGGCCAACGGCGCCGCCACCGGCTGCGATCGCGCTCCACACGCCAAGCGCGCGGGTCCGCTCGCTGTTCTCGGTGAACGTCGTCGTGATGATCGACAGCGCCGCCGGCGAGAGCAGGGCGGCGCCGAGCCCCTGAAGCGCGCGGCCGGCGACCAGCATCGTCGAGGTCTGCGCGAGCCCGTTGAGCAGCGAGGCGGCCGAGAACAGCACGGTGCCCGCGATGAACAGCCGCTTGCGGCCGAGCAGGTCCGACGCGCGTCCGCCGAGCAGCAGGAAGCCGCCGAACACGAGCGTGTAGGCGTTGACGACCCACTGGAGGTTTGAGGCCGAGAAGTGCAGGCCACGCTGAATCGAGGGCAGCGCGACGTTGACCACGGTCGCGTCGAGCACGACCATGAACTGCGCGAGGCAGGCGATCACGAGCACGATCCAGCGGTTGCTGGCGCGCTGCCTGGGCGCGACTGCGGCCCGAACGGAATCTATTGCTGACATTCAGGTCTCCTGGGGGCGTCGAAACGTGTAAACTGGACTGCGCGGTCCGGTTACGGTAACACAAGCGGACCGGTCGGTCCGGTTATGTGATCGATCGCACAGGGGAGCGGCGGGATCCGGGTCCCTGTGGGGGCGAGGAAAACGTCCCAACGAACGATCCTGCGGAGTCGATTGGGCTTAAACCAGCGCCCACCGACGGAAACGTCCCGGCCGCCGTGCGAGGAGCGTTGCTTGGGATGTTTTCGGACGTTCGCTGCGCAAAGACCCGCTGGAACGGGGCCCGATCGCACCGCACCCGCTAGCATCATCGGGGTTCGGAACTAAGAGAAAAGAACGAAGCGCTCCGCCGACCGAAGGGCGGAGGAAGAAGGGAATTGAATATATGTCTGACGCCGTTACGCGGGTGTCTGTCGAGGTCGAGGGAAAAGAGATCTCCTTCGAAACGGGCAAGCTCGCCAAGCAGGCTTCCGGCGCCGTTGTCGTCCGTTCGGGCGACACGGTGGTCCTTTGTACCGCCACCGCCGGGAATCTCCGTGATGTCGACTTCCTGCCACTGACTGTCGACGTCGAGGAGCGGATGTACGCCGCCGGGAAGATCCCCGGCTCATTTTTTAAGCGCGAGGGACGCGCGGGGGAGAAGGCCACGCTTTCGGCCCGCCTGATCGACCGGCCGATCCGGCCGCTGTTCCCCAAGGGTTGGCGCTATGAGACCCAGCTCGTCGCGATGCCGATCTCGGTTGACCACGTCAACCCGTACGACATGCTCGCGATGAACGGCGCCTCAGCGGCGCTGATGGTCTCCCAGATCCCGTTCCCGACGCCGGTCGGCGCGGTGCGGATCGGCAAGATCGACGGCAACTTCGTCGTCAACCCCAGCGAGGAGGACCTCTTCGAGGGCGCCGATCTGGACCTGATCGTCGCCGGTACCGACGAGGCGATCCTGATGGTTGAGGCCGGCGCCAACGAGATCCCCGAGGCGGAGATCCTCGACGCGCTCGACATCGCCCACGAGGCGATCAAGAAGCTGTGCGCCGCGCAGCGCGAGCTGGCCGAGAAGGCCGGCAAGCCCAAGGTCGAGGTCGAGGTCCCTCAGGTCGACCCGGACCTGTACGAGCAGATCAAGGGCTCCCACGGCGCGGCACTCGACGCCGCGACCCAGGTCGAGGACAAGCTCGATCGCCAGGCTGCCTGCAAGGCGGTCGAGGAGCAGGTGATCGTGCAGTACGCCGGCGATCCCGAGGCAGACACGTACAGCGAGTACAAGTCCAACGCCCAGCGCGCATTCGACAAGCTCGAGAAGACGCTGATCCGGGAACGGATCGCGGTGCACAAGAAGCGTCCGGACGGTCGCGGCACCGAGGAGATCCGCCCGATCTCGATCGAGGTCGGCGTCGCTCCGAGGACCCACGGCTCGGCGCTGTTCACTCGCGGCCAGACGCAGGCGCTGAGCGTTGTCGCGCTCGGCACCACGCGCGAGGAGATGCGGCTGGACACGCTTGGGCTCGAGACCTCCAAGCGCTACTTCCACCACTACAACTTCCCGCCGTTCTCGGTTGGTGAAGCAGGCTTCATGCGCGGCCCCAAGCGCCGTGACATCGGCCACGGAGCGCTCGCCGAGCGCGCGCTGGTACCGATGATCCCCAGCCAGGAGGCGTTCCCCTACACGATCCGCGTGGTCTCGGACATCCTCGAGTCCAACGGGTCCTCGTCGATGGCCTCTGTGTGCGGCTCGACGCTGTCGCTGATGGACGCCGGTGTGCCGATCGAGCATCCGGTCGCCGGGATCGCGATGGGCCTGATCAAGGAGGGTGACGACGTCGTCATCCTCACCGACATCGCCGGCGTCGAGGACCATCTCGGCGACATGGACTTCAAGGTCGCCGGCACCGAGCGCGGGATCACCGCGCTGCAGATGGACATCAAGATCACCGGCGTCACGTTTGAGATCATGCGCGACGCGCTCTCGCAGGCGAAGGTCGCGCGCGAGTTCATCCTCGGCGAGATGAGCAACGTGATCAGCTCACCGCGGACCGAGCTGTCAAAGCACGCGCCGCGGATCTCGACGATCCAGATCGACCCCGAGAAGATCGGTCTGCTGATCGGCAAGGGCGGCGAGACGATCCGCGCCCTGCAGGAGGAGTTCGAGTCCCAGATCGACGTCAACGACGAGGGCCAGGTCCTGGTCTACGCGTCCGACGGTGAGCGCGGCGACGCGCTGGTCGACCGGATCCGCTCAATGACCAAGGAGGTCGAGGTCGGCGACGAGTTCACCGGCAAGGTCGTCAAGACGACCACGTTCGGCGCGTTCATCGAGCTCTCCAAGGGCACCGACGGCCTGTTGCACATCTCCAACGTCGCGCCAGGCCGCCGGATCGCGACCGTCGAGGAGGAGCTCAACAAGGGCGACGAGCTCAACGTCCGCGTGGTCGAGGTCGACCGCGAGCGCGGCCGGATCGGGCTGCGGCTCGCCGACGATCCCGAGATCGCCGGCAAGACTGCCGAGGAGCTCGCGGGTGTCGGCACCGGCGACGCCGGCCCGCGCCGCGAGCGCGGTCCGCGTGACGGCCGGGACGGGCGTGGCCGTGATGGCCGCGACCGCGACCGCGACCGAGGCGGGCGTGGCGGCGACCGTGGCGGCGACCGAGACCGTGGACGCGTGCGCGACCGCGATCCGGATCGCGGTCCGCGCTCCTAGCCGCGTTTCCGTGTCGCAGGAGCACAGCCTGACGACGCTCGATTCGGGCGTTCGGGTCGTGACCGAGACGATGCCCGCTGTTCGTTCGGTGGCGATCGGGTTCTGGATTGGAACCGGGTCGCGCGGCGAGACCGACGAGCAGGCGGGCCTCTCGCACCTGCTGGAGCACCTGTTGTTCAAGGGCTCCTCCAGGTACGGGTCGCTCGAGATCGACCAGATCTTCGACGGGATGGGCGCCGAGCTCAACGCCGGCACCGGCAAGGAGACCACGTCGGTGTACGCCCGCGTGATCGACGAGCACGTGCCGACCGCTTTTGACGTGATGGCCGACATGGTCTTCCGCCCGGCGCTCGACGACGTCGACTCCGAACGCGCGGTGATCCTCGAGGAGATCGCGATGTACGAGGACGACCCGCAGGAGAAGGTGTTCGACGTGCTCGGCGAGGCCGTGTTCGGGGACCATCCGCTCGGCCGCGCGATCATCGGCCGGGCGCCGGTGATCGCAGACACCCCGGTGTCGGCGATCGCCGGGTTCCACGGCTCGCGCTACGTGCCGTCGAACGTCGTGATCTCGGCCGCCGGAGCGGTCGAGCACGAGGCGATCGTCGCGCTCGCCACCAAGCACGTCGACGGCGCGGGCACGTCCCGGCGCGACGGCGCGCCGACGGCTCCTGCCGCTCCCGGTGGGGTCCACCCGCGTCGCATGTTCGAGCGCAAGGACACCGAGCAGTACCACGTGTGCCTCGGTGGCCCGGGCCTGTCGCGCCACGACGATCGGCGGTTCGCGCTGCGCGTGCTCGACTCGATCTTCGGCGGGACCTCGTCGTCACGCCTGTTTCAGGAGATCCGAGAGCGGCGCGGCCTGGCCTACTCGGTGTACTCGTTCACGAGCGCCTACAAGGACACTGGCCAGATCGGCCTGTACGTCGGCACCCGCGCCGACAACGTCGCCGAGGCGCTGTCGGTCGTCGGCACCGAGCTTCGCCGCCTGCGCGACGAGCCGGCCACCGCCGAAGAGCTCGAGCGCGCCAAGGAGAACCTCAAGGGCCGGGTCGCGCTTTCGCTCGAGTCGACTGGCGCGCGGATGAACCGGCTCGGGGCCGAGGTGCTCGCCGGGATGCCGCTGCTGTCGCTCGACGAGACCGTCGCGCGGATCGAGGCAGTGTCGCTCGACGACCTCGTCGGCCTCGTTGACGAGCTTTGGGGGCCCGGGCGCCTGTCGGCGGCGGGCATCGGGCCCGATGAAGAGCGCTTCGAGCACGCACTTGCCGAGGTAGAGACGGCGCTGGTGGAGACGGCGTGACCACGATCCGCGTCGCCGTCGCCGGTGCCGCGGGACGGATGGGCCAGACGGTCTGCGCCGCCGTCGAGGGCGCCGACGACATGGAGCTCGTGGCGCGTGCTGACCCGGCGCTCGACACTTCGCTGACCGACGCGCTCGAGCAGCAGCCCGACGTGCTGGTCGACTTCACTGTGCCTGCGACGGCGGTGCGCAACGCGCGCGAGGCGATCGCCGCGGGCGTCCACGTGGTCATCGGGACGACCGGCTTTGACCCGGCCGAGCTCGAGGGCCTGTCGGGCGCCAACGTGTTCATCGCGCCGAACTTCGCGATCGGCGCCGTGCTCATGACGCGATTCGCCGTCGACGCGGCGCAGCACATGGCGCGCGCGGAGATCATCGAGCTCCACCACGACCGCAAGGTCGACAAGCCGAGTGGCACCGCCGCCCGCACCGCCGCGTTGATGCGCGAGGCGGCACCGGAGCACGGCGAGGTGCCGATCCATTCGGTGCGACTGCCGGGGCTGGTGGCCCATCAGGAGGTGCTGCTCGGAGACATCGGGCAGACGCTGACGATTCGCCATGACTCAACCGACCGGACGTCGTTCATGCCTGGGGTGCTACTGGCGATCAGGCGCGTCGCGACGCTTGCGCAGTCGCCCACCGTCGGGCTCGAACAGCTGTTGTAACGGATTTTCTACATATGGCCATTTGCAGGTGCATTGGCTAGCGCTATGTTGTTCAGAGCGTCCATCTCAGCGGGGAGAAAGGAGGCCTGACACACATGACCTGGAAGCGCAACGTCCTGGTTGTGGCCAACGTCACGGCAACCTCCCAGCAGCTGTTGGACACGCTGCAGGAGCGCGCCGCGCGCGAGCCGATGAGCTTCACGATGGTGATCCCGGCAACCCCGTTCGGAGGCGGCGGCGAAGCTGCCGCCACGCAGCTCGCGCAAGCTCTCGAGCTTTACGCGCAAGCGGGCCTGGAGGCGCAGGGCACGATCGGCCACGGCGACCCGATGGTCGCGGTGACCGACACCTGGGACCCCAAGCTCTACGACGAGATCGTCGTCTCGACGCTCCCGATGCGGTTCTCCAAGTGGCTACACGCCGGGCTTCCCGAGCGAATCGGGAGGCTCACCGGTGCGCCGGTCACACACGTCGTCTGTCAGCCGCCCAAGCCGCCCGTCGAAACCACCCCGGCGCCGCGGCGCAGCGAGGGCGAAAGTGCGATGGGGCCCCTGGCGGTGCTCGCCTGGGGCGGGCAAAAGCAGCACTGAGCGCACGCCACCGGCTGCGAGCCGGTGGCGTGACGCGCGCCCTGCGATAATCGGGTCCAATGGCAGTGAATATCGGCGCGATTCTGACCGCGATGGTCACGCCGTTCGACGCCGACGGGCGCGTCGACGAGGAGGCGACCGTCCGCGTAATGCACCACCTCGTCGACACCGGGTCCGACGGGCTGGTTGTGTGCGGCACCACGGGCGAGGCGTCGACGCTGACCGACGAGGAGCAGCTCGACGTGATCGGCCTGGCCGTCGGAGAGATGAAGGGTCGCTGCAAGATCGTCGCCGGCGTCGGCTCCAACGACACCCGCCACGCGGTCCACCTGACCGAGCGCGCGACCGAGCTCGGTCCCGACGCGCTGCTGTCGGTGACCCCGTACTACAACCGGCCCAACCGCCGCGGGATCATCCGCCACTACGAGGAGGTCACCGGTGCGACCGACCTTCCGATCCTGCTCTACAACATCCCGTCGCGAACGGCCGTCGACCTACCGAACGACCTGCTCGCCGAACTCGCCCAGCTGGACAACATCTTCGGGGTCAAGCAGGCCAACGCCGACAACCTCGCGAAGGTCGACGGGCTCCAGATCTACGCCGGCAACGACGACCTGCTCGCCGACGTGCTCGACCTCGGCGAGCCTGGCGGGGTCCTGACCTGCACGCACGTGTTCGGCAGGGAGATGCGCAGGATGGTCGATGAGCCCGAGCACCGGCGCGAGATCGACGACGCGATGCAGGACGTCTACCGGGACATGTCGATTGCGCCGCTGGCGTGCAGCAACAAGGCCGCGCTGAACCTGCTGGGCCTCCAGGTAGGAGCGCCGCGGCTTCCGTACGTCGAGCTCGACGAGGACGAGATCGCGATCGTCCGCGGATTGCTCGAGCGTCACGGCATGCTTGAGACCGCGCGGGCTGGATGACCGCCCTGCGGGTGCTGCCGCTCGGCGGCCTGGGCGAGATCGGCAAGAACATGACGGTCGTCGAGTACGACGGCCGGATCGTCGTCGTCGACACCGGGCTTCGCTTCCCGACCGCCGAGATGCTCGGGATCGACCTCGTGCTGCCGGACTTCGCTTACCTGCGCGAGCGCTCCGAGGACATCGAGGCGATCGTGATCACGCACGGCCACGAGGACCATCTCGGCGCGCTCCCGTGGGTGCTGCGCGAACTCGATCACTGGCCGCCCGTGTACAGCGGCCGGCTGACGATTGCGATGGCCCGCTCAAAGCTCGACGAGCACCGCCTGCGCGACGCGCCGCTCGAGGACCTCAGCCCCGGCGAGCGGGTGACGCTCGGCCCGTTTGAGCTCGAGATGGTGCACATGACCCACTCGATCCCAGACTCGTGCGCGGTTGCGCTCACGACCGAGCTCGGGACGGTGCTGCTGACCGGCGACTACAAGTTCGACCAGACGCCGGTCGACGGACTCCCGGCCGACGTTCCGCGGCTTGCCGAGCTCGGCCGCCAGGGCGTGCTGCTGCTTTGCGGCGACTCGACCAACGCCGACCGCGCCGGGTTCTCACCGTCTGAGGCCGGCGTCGGCCCACACCTCCAGGAGGCGTTCGCGCATGCCCCCGGCCGCGTGATCGTGACGAGCTTCGCGTCGAACATCCACCGCGTTCAGCAGGTCGTCGACGCCGCCGCTGCGCTGGGTCGCAAGGTCTCGCTTGTCGGGCGCTCGATGCGAAAGAACGTCGGCATCGGCCGCTCGCTCGGGCACATCCAGGTGCCCGACGGGATGCTGATCCAGCCCGGCGAGGTCGAGGACTGGCCCGACGACAAGGTCGTCGTGATCTCGACCGGGTCCCAGGGCGAGCCGTTGTCTGCGCTTCGGCGGATGGCGCACAACGACCACCGCACGATCAAGCTCCACCGCGGCGACACGGTCGTGTTCGCGGCCACGCCGATCCCCGGCAACGAGCGAGCGGTCAACGAGACGATCGACCGCCTGTACCACATCGGCTGCAACGTGATCACGACGCGCGATGCGCCGATCCACGCGTCGGGGCACGGCTACGCGGAGGAGATCAAGCTGATGCTCAACCTCGTTCGGCCGCAGTACGTAATGCCGATCCACGGCGACTTCAAGCGCATCCGCCTGCACGCGCAGCTAGCCGAGGCGGTCGGAATCGACCCCGATGACGTGTTCTGCGGCGAGAACGGGCTGCCGCTCGAGATCGACGCCGAGGGCGCACGGTTCGGCGAGCCCGAGCAGTCGGGGATGATCTTCGTCGACGGCGTCGACATCGGCGATCCGGCCGACGTTGCGCTGCGAGACCGCCGGATGCTCTCGGCGGACGGGATCTTCATCGTCGTCGCGACGGTCTCAGAGCAGACAGGAGAGTCGGTCGCCCCGCCGGAGGTGATCTTCCGCGGGGTCCCGTTCATCGAGCAGGCCGGCGAGCTGATCGAGGACATTCGCGACGAGGTCGAGCGGTCGCTCGCGCGGGCTGCGACGGATGGCGTGCGCGAGATCGACATGCTCCAGCAGGAGCTGCACGACGACCTCGCGGCGTTCGTCTATGACCGCTTGCGGCGGCGGCCGATGGTGCTGCCGGTCGTCGTCGAGGTCTGAACCCCCACCGGCTCGGCGTCGCCCTCGGGGTCGCGGCGTTGCGCGGTGACCGCCGACTGCTCGAGCGGGATCCGGATCACAAACCGCGTCCCGGGGCCGCTCGCCGGCTGCTCGAGCGACACCGAACCGTCGTGGGATTCAGCGACCGCACGGACGATCGCCAGGCCAAGCCCCGAGCCGCGGCCGCCGTCGCGCCCGCTGCGCACGAACCGCTCGAACACCCGGCGCCCGAGCTCGGGCGGGATCCCGGGTCCGTCATCCTCGATGATCAGCACTGCCTCGCCGTCCTCCCCGAACGTGTGAGCGCGCACGTGCGTGCCCTGCGGGGTGTGGCGGACCGCGTTTTCGAGCAGGTTCAGCACAAGCCGGTGCAGGTCGTCGCGCGCGCCGGACACGACCGCCGGCTGGGCGTCGATCAGCAGCTCGTGCTCAGCTGCGACAGGCCCGAGCTCAGCCGCCGCCTCGGTCAGCACGTCGGCCAGGTCGGTCGGCCAGTGCGGCTGCACGCGCTTGGCGTCGGCGCGCGCGAGCAGCAGCAGGTCGCCGACCAGCCGGCGCATCCGCCTGGTTGAGCGCAGCGCGGCCTCGGCCGT
>DASXDD010000205.1:0-9602 GCA_036490775.1 Solirubrobacteraceae bacterium
GCCGCGGCGTGCAGCTATACCCCGCTCCGACCAACGCGAAGATCTTCAACAACGTGATCGACCATGTCGGCGAGGGCTTTGTGATCGGCAACGAGAGCGGCGACACCGTCTCGGGCAACCAGATCTACAACAACGTGATCACGAACACCACCGGGCTGCCGTCGGAGGGGATCCCCGGCGAGGGCATCAGCGACAACTATGGCGGCCGGCCTGGCAGCGGCAACACGTTCTACGAGAACGTGCTCTACAACAACCCCGGCGGAATCGGGCACGTGACGGCGGTCAAGTCCTACGACAACGCCAGCGCCAACCCCGATCTGACCGACCCCGTCCAGCACGACTTCCGCCCCGACGCCGGTAGCCCCGCGGCCGGCTGGGGTCTGTGGAACGGCAAGGGCTAGGGGTGGACCATGCCGAGCAGCGCCGCGCAGCGGTCTAGGTAGTACCCGGCAAGCTGGCCGGCCTCGAGATAGCGGTCGTAGTACTCGCGCGCTGCCAGCCCGATCCGGGTCGTCCGCTGTGGGTCGGCGATCAGCTCGGCGCACGCGTCGACCAGATCGGAGAGGTCACGCTGTACGTAGCGGATGTTGAGGCCGTCGGTTAGCGCCACTGGCAGGCGTGTGAGCGGCTCGGGCCGCACGACACAGCAGCCGACCGCGAGGTAGTCGATCAGCCGGTGGCAGAGGTCGCCGTTGCCAGGCAGGTCGATGCACACTCGGCTGCGGGCGGTCTCGCGCAGGTAGGCGGCGTAGGGGAGGAGCTTCAGGCTCCCCTCGTAGCGGAAGCGCTGCTGGGCCTGGAGCGCCTCGACCGCCCGGCGGCGGTACTCGGGGGCGTAGCTGAGGCTGAAGCGGCCGTAGACGTCGAACCTTGGTGCCGAGTGGTCGCGGACGTGGCGCAGCGCCGGCAGGTAGCGCGCCAGGTAAGGCCGCGCCGGGACGTAGCCGCCCGGCACCACCCTGGGGTTGTCATAACCCTCCGCGCGGTATTGCATCTTGAACACGATCGCGCTGCCGGCGACGACCTCGTCGAGCAGCCGGTCGCCGTCGAAGTAGTCGATCGCAACGCTGTGGCTGACACCGTCGAGATCGACCTCGATCAGCACCGCGCCCTCGTATGGCTGCTCGAGCTCGGTCGTGGACACCGGGACGCGCTGCTCGATCGCCGCGCGCAGGCCGTCGACCCACTTGCCGGCCGGCGCCCACTCGTAGGCGACCGGCCAGCGCACGTGCATGCGCGCGGCTAGGCCGGCATCCAGCGGCCAGGTCGCTGTAGTCGCGGGCACTTCTGACCGATGAATCTGGGAGGACAGCACCGTCGTGCCCGCCTGGCCGGCAGCCCGCAGACGCTGGTATAGCCTGGTCAGGGGCACGCGCGTTGTCCTGGCGCCGACGTGTACGCGCCGCTCAGGATCACCATGGCCAGCACCGCCTCTCACAGTATCGGGACCCGCACCGTCCGCGGCATGTTCTGGGCTTACGGCTCGTTCGTCGGCGTGCGCATGGCGTCGTTTGTGACGACCGCGGTGCTCGCACGCCTGCTGCTGCCCAAGGACTTCGGGCTGATCGCAGCCGCGATGACGTTCATGGCTTTCCTGGACATGATCCAGGGGCTCGGCGTCGGCGAGGCGCTTGTCGTCTCCGATCCCGACCGCCTCGCCAACGAGGCGGACACGGCGTTCGCGCTGAGCTCGGGGATGGGGCTGGTGCTGTGGCTGGCCTCGGCCGCGCTCGGGCCGGCTGCCGCGGCGCTGTTTCACCAGCCGCGGATGGTCGAGATCATGCCCGCGCTCGGCTTCACGTTCCTGATCTACGGCCTCGGCTCGACGCACTACTCGCTTGCGATGCGGGGGATCGACTTTCGCTCGCGGACCGTCGCCGAGATCGCCGACGCGATCGTCCGCGGCGTGATCGGCGTCGTGTTGGCGCTCGCCGGGGCGGGCGTCTGGGCGCTCGTCGCCGGCTATATCGGCGGCGCCGTGGCGATGACGATCGTCGTCTGGAAGATGGTGCAGTGGCAGCCGCGCTGGCGGCTGGGACGCGAGCACATGCGGCGGCTGCTCGGGTTCGGCGGTGCGCTGACGGCCGTCGGGATCATGGGTGCGTTCCTCAACCAGTTCGACAACGCCGTCGTCGGGCGCGTGCTGGGGCCGACCGAGCTGGGCTTCTACTCGATCGCCAACCGGCTTCCTTACCTGCTGATCATCAGCCTCGCGGCGGCCACGGGCCAGGTGCTGTTCCCGGCGTTCGCGGCGCTCGATGGCGAGGCGATGATCCGCGGTTTCCTCACCTCGCTTCGCTACACGGCGATGGTCGCGCTGCCGCTGACGGCCGTGCTGATCACGCTCGCCGAGGCGATTACGCTGGCGATCTTCGGGCCGCAATGGCGGGGAGCCATTGTCGCCACCCAAGTGTTGTGTCTTTGGGCCCTGATGTCGCCAATCAGCATGGTCTGCGGCAACGCGATCAAGTCACGCGGACGTGCTGGGCTGCTGCTCGCGCTCGCGGTGCCACAGGCGATCGTGCTGATCGTCGGCTCGCTGTTGCTCGTCCACCAGGGGATCGTCGCGATCGCGTGGGTCCAGGCGGCGATCGCGATCATCGCCCAGATCGTGACGCTGGTGATTGCCTGCCGGATGCTCGGGGTCAGCGCCCGGGGGATCATGCGGTCGATCGGGCCGCCACTCCTGGCCTCCGCGGTCCTGGCCGGCGTGCTGCTGGGAATCCGCGCGGTCCTGTCTGGCCCGTGGCCGACCGTGATCATCGGCGGGATCGTCGGCGCGGTCGTGTACCTCGGGGTGCTGCACCTGCTCGCGCCCGACCTGCTCCCGTCGTTGCGCGAACTGGCGTTTCCGCGTCGCCGCGCCACCAGCCCGCCGGACCCGACAGCAGCCGGCGAGCAGGCCGCGGCTCAGGAGCCGCCCGCCGCCGTCACCCGCAGCTGATCGACGACCCGGCCGGCGACGTGCCCCCAGGTGAGTTCGCCCAGCACGCGCTGGTGCCCCGCCTGGCCCATCGCCCGGGCGCGCTGGGGATCGGTCAGCAGCGTCACCAGCGCCTGTGCAAGCGGCTCTGGCTGCGCGCGCGGCACCAGCAGCCCGGACTCGCCGTCACGAACGATCTCGGGCATCGCGCAGCAGTCGCACGCGATGCACGGCAGCCCGTGTCCCATCGCCTCGACGAACACATGCCCCCAGGCGTCGAACATCGACGGGAGCACGAACACCGATGCCGCGCGGTACTGCTCTGACAGCTGCGCGCGGTTCAGCCGGCCGAGGAACTCGACCCCGTGGCCGAAGCCGGTCGCCGGATCGTGCTTGGGCCCGACGATCGCAAGCTCCGCGCCCGGCACCTCGGCGGCGACCGTGCGCCAAGCCTCGAGCAGGATCTTGCCTCCCTTGGGCTCGAACGGCCTGCCGACGAACAGCGCCCGCGGCCGGCTGTAGTCCTTGTCCTGCACCGAGGGCTCGAGCTGGTTAGCCCCGGCGCCGATCGCGAGCACCCGATCGGCAGGGCAGCCGTAATCATCGACCACCGACCCGCGCGCGAACTCGCTGAACGTGAACACCGTCTGCGCGCCGCGGCAGACGTCGGCCTCGAACGCAAGCCAGTCGCGAAGCATCTGCTCCGAAAGCGGCGCGAACGGCGGGTACACGCGCTGCGTCAGGGCCATCGTGTTGTCGGTGTAGATCACGTAGGGCGCGTCGACCGAGCCGGAGCGGGGGTTGCACAGTGTCTGGAGCTGCACGATCAGGTCAAACGAGCCCGAGCGGCCGCGCAGATCGTGCTCGAGCGCCGCGTTGACGGCGGCGGCGTGGCGCATGTTGAAGCCGGCGCGGGCCAGCCACCGGCGCGAGCGCGGGCTGACCGTGCGCGCGAGGTTCACGTACTGCTCGACCCTCGACGTGCGAGGGTGCACGACGTCGACGACGTCGACCCGCTGGTCCAATGCGCCGAAGAACTGCGACCACTTGCCGGCGGGCAGCGGCTCGCGCCAGTCGCTCGTGTCGGGCAGCGAGACCCCCATGATCCGCGTCGTCCCGTCAGGTTCCGGCATCGCTCAGATCCCATCACATTCGCACGACAACCTCTTAGAATCGCCGCCGGTGCCCGGCTTGCGGCTCCGAACGCCTCGCGTCAGCGTGCTGATGCCCGCGCACAACGCCGAGCAGACGATCGCCCGGGCGATCGCGAGTGCGCTCGCGCAGACCGTCTCCGAGCTTGAGGTGGTCGTGGTCGACGACGGCTCTGACCGTCCGATCGCGTCGGCGCTCGAGTCGATCGGCGACGGGCGCGTACGCGTCCTGCGGTCGGTCGCCAACCGCGGCGTGTCGGCTGCGCGCAATTCAGCACTGCGTGCCGCGCGGGCCCCCGTCGTCGCGCAGCTCGATGCCGACGATGGTTGGCGCGAGGACCATCTCGAGGGCCTCTTGGCCGCGCTCGAGGACCCGCGGATCGGGCTCGCGTACGCCAACGCACAGGTGATCGGCCACCCGCGCGGGGCGAAGCTGTGGATCCCCGAGGCCGGCTCGGTCCCCGGCGACGCTGTTCAGCGCGGCGATATCGCCCATCCGGTCACAGACGTGCAAACGCTGTATCGCGGCAACCCGATCCCCGCCCCGGCCGTGGCGATGCGATCTGACGCGGCGCGCGCGGCCGGCGGGTACCCGCCGTGGCTGAAGGTCGGCGAGGACCACATGCTCTACATCCGGCTGCTGCGCGACGGCTGGCGGTTTGCGTATGTCGACCGCGCCTCTGCCGTGTACCGGTGGCCCGAACCCGGGCGTGGGGCGACGTTTGACCGGCGCCGGCATTCCCGTCAGGAGCTGAAGTTGCTGGCCGCGCTGCTCGCCGCCTCGCCGGGCGATCCGGTGCTGCGCTCGCAACTACCAAGAGGGCTGGCGGAGATCGTGGAGACGCACGTCCCCGGATCGGTCCCGATCGCACGAAAGCTGCGCGAGAACCTGCGGATTCGTCGGGGGCCTGCCGATAACATCCGATAGATGCCGTACGACAGCGTGGGTAGGGATAGCGAACGGCTTGCGTCCGCCGAGCAGGCGGTCGGCCCATACCTGCGTGCGATCAGGCGACACTGGATCCTGGTCGCGGTCGTCACGGTGCTCGCCGGCGTGATCGCCGGCTACACGGCTCACAAGTCCGGCAAGACCTATCAGACGAGCGCTTCGATCCTCGTCAGCCCGCTGCCGGAGGGCTCGGCGGGCACGCTCGGGATCGGCACCGTCGTCGATTCGGGAGACCCCGCCCGCACAGTGCAGACCGCCGCCGCCCTGATCGATACCGAGCAGGCCGCGGCAGCCACAGCGAAGCAGCTTGGCACGGGCTGGTCGCCCGGCAGGGTCTTGAGCTCGGTGTCGGTCACGCCGCTCGGCGCCAGCAACGTGCTCGCTGTGACCGCGAACGCGACCAACCCGGCCGACGCCGCCAAGCTCGCAAACGCGTTTGCCGCGAACTCGATCAGCTATCGCGGCAGCGTCGTCCAGCAGCAGATCGCGACCACGCTGTCGTCGCTGTCGGCGCGCCTGGCGCAGCTGCCCGCGGCCTCCGCCGAGGCGCAGTCGCTCGCCACGACGGTCTCGCAGCTGCGCACAATGCAGGGCCCCAATCGCGAGCCGACGCTCTCGGTGTCACAGCAGGCGCTGCCGCCCGGGGGCACGACCGGCGCCGCGAGCTGGCTGATCGTGCTGCTCGCGCTGGCCGGAGGCTTCGTACTCGGATCCGTCGCGGCGCTCGCGCTGGAGACGTTCACGCGGCCGGTCCGCGATCGGGCCGAGGTGCTTTCCGTGTACGACCTTCCGGTGCTCGCGTCCGTCCCCAAGCTCAGGGGTAGGCGGGGGCGCAAGCTGCCCCCGTGGGAGTTCCCGCCGGTCGCCTTCGAGCAGATCCGAATGCTTCGGGTCCAGCTCACGCTCGGCAAGCGCGGGCGCGTGATCATGGTCACCAGCGCCGGCGCCGGCGACGGCAAGACAACCGTCGCGGCGGCGCTCGCTGCCGCGTTCGCCGAGGTCGACGACAACGTCGTGTTGATGGACTTGGACATGCGCAAGCCCGAGCTCACGCGGCTGCTGGGCTCGCAGCCTCAGACCGACGGCGCGGCCGACGCGGCGAACGGTCGCCCAGGCGATGCGTCGGTCTCGGTCGCGCAGTTGCCCGGCGTCAGGCTCGTGCCGGCGCCGACCGGCGATCTCGCGCGGTTTGAGTCCGTGATCAAGCACCTACCCGCGCAGATCGCGCACGCCAAGCGCCAGGGCGCGGCCGTGATCGTCGACACCGCTCCGGTCGGCGAGGTCTCAGAGGCACTGCGGATCGCGGCGATGTGCGATCAGGTGATCGTCGTCTCGCGGCCGCGGCACACCGACCGCCGACGGCTGCGGATGACCCGCGAGCTGCTCGAGCGCGCGCATGCGCCGACAGTCGGGATGGTGCTCGTCGCCGAGGACTCGAGCCTGACCGGCAGCTACGGCTACGGCTATTCGACAGGCCTGAGCCCGGTGCTCGATCAGGACGGCGCGCCGGACCAGGACGTCCCGGCCGCGAGCCCCGAGAAGGTCCGTGGGGCCGACCCGGGCTGAGCGCTCGACCGGGGCTGAGCGCTCGACCCAGGCTGAGGACGGCGAGGTCAGGGTGCTCGCCGTGATCGACCACTTCGTGATGGGCGGAGCCGAGACGCTGCTGACGAGGTTCGCGGCGGCGACCGCCGGATCTCCGATCAAGCTTTCGATCGCGTGCCTCGAGGACCTCGACGGCAACCCGGCCGCGGCGCCTCTGTATGAGCTGGGGATCCCGCCGGTCAACCTGAACGTGCCCGGCCGGCCCGGAATCGCGTCGCTGCGAACGGTCCGCCGCCACATCACCGAGGTCAACCCGCAGATCGTCCACACCCACCTCGGGTCCTCGGACATGCTCGCGGGATTCGCGGCCCGCACACTTGGGATTCCCGCGGTCTCGACGATCCACGCGGCGGCGTGGGGCTCAAGCGACAACCTCAGGCGCCGGTTCGTGAAGGCGTGCGCCACCCGCGTGATCGCTGTCTCGGAGTACGCCCGTCGGGTCTACCTCGATCACGGCTGGGCACGCGAAGACCAGATCGTCACCGTCCACAACGGAATCGACGTCGACGTCACAGCAGGCGCCGGCGCCGACGTCCGGCACGAGCTCGGACTCGAGCCCGACGACCTCGTCGTCGGGATGGTCTCGGCGCTGCGGCCCGAGAAGGGCCACGACGTCGCGATCGAGGTGGTTCGCAGCCTGCGCCCGCGGTTTCCGAAGCTGCGGCTGCTGGTCGTCGGTCGCGGCGACCTCAGCGAGCAGATCCGATCTGAGTCCGCCGACCTCGGCGACGCGGTGGTCATGGCCGGCATCCGCCACGACGTGATCCGCGTGTTTGACGCCGTCGACGTCTGCCTGCAGCCGTCCCGGGCCGACGCGTTCCCGACGACCGTGATTGAGGCGATGGCGGCGTCGGTGCCCGTGCTCGCCACCGCCGTCGGCGGCATCCCCGAGATCGTCACCGACGGGCGCACGGGGATCCTCGTGCCCGCGCCGCCGAGCGCGGCCGCGTTCACGCAGCAGCTCGAGCGGCTGCTCGACAACCCGGAGTTGCGCAGCGAACTCGCGGCCGCGGGCCGTGCCGAGTACGAGCGTCGGTTCACGACCGCCCCGTGGGTGGCCGGCACCAAGGCCGTGTACGACTCGGTGCTGGCACAGACAGGCCGCGTCCGCGGGCGTCGCCGCGGCGGGACTGGACGGCGCGCGGCGCTCGGAAGGAGCCGGACGTGAGCGGGATCGCCGAAGAGCCGACGACGCTGCGCGAGCGGATGATCCCGCACCCGCCGCCGTGGCTGATCATCGCCGCGGCGGTCCTCGCCTCGACGATGGTCGGGCGGCTGATGGCCGACGGACGGATGAAGTACGGGCTCGCGCTCGTGATCGCGGCCTGCTACGCGCCGCTCGTCCTGTTCAACCTCGCCGCTGCGCTCGCGGTCTATGTCGCGATCCTGTTCTTCCAGGACCTTTCGGTCCTCAGCTCGGCCCCAAATGCGGTCGGGGTGCTCGTCGGCCTTGGCTGGATCGGCGCGTTCCTGGGCCAGCGCGGACGCCTCGTCGCGATCGGCCAGAACCGACCGCTGCTGTTGCGGATCGTGCTGTTCTGCTGCTGGCTGACGCTCTCGATCACATGGGCGGGGCATCCGGGGCCGGCCGGCACCGAGGTCGGCTACTGGTGGCTTGCCGCGTTCGCGTTCCTGATCACGCTCACCGCGCTGACGACCGTTCGCGAGGTCACCTGGGTCGCGCTCGCGTTCGTCGTCGGATCGGTGATCTCGGTCGTGATCGGGCTCGCGACCGGGGGGTTGCACGCATCGACCGACACGGTCAACCAGACCGCGATCCAGGGGCGGTTCACGGGCGGCGGCGGCGACCCCAACGTGCAGGCAGCCGGATTCGTGGCGACGATGTTCCTGATCATGGGGCTGATCCCGATGTACCGGCGACGCGCGCTCCGGGTCGCGCTGGTGCTCGCGTTCGCGCTCGTCACCGTCGGCTTCCTGGCCACGCAGTCGCGCGGCGGGTTGCTGGCGCTACTCGCCTCCGCGATCCTCGCGATGATCCTCGCGCCGCGCTACCGCAAGCGGATCCTCGGCCTGCTGGTGATCGTCGCCGGCGCGGTGGCGGTGCTGCTCGCGAGCACGCCTGGCGCGCTGTCTCGGATCACGAACTTTGGCGGTGGCTCGAGCGGGCGAGGCGATCTCTGGCGCGTCGCGCTCGACGTGTTCCACAACCATCCGTTCGCCGGCGTCGGCGCTGGCAACTTCGAGGCGGTCGAGTCGCATTTCGTCCTGCGCCCGGGCAGCATCAGCCGGATCGAGTACCTGACCGACGTCCCGCACCTCGTCCACAACACCTACCTGCAGCTGCTGGCCGAGACCGGGATCATCGGGCTGATCGGGTTCTTGATCGTCGTCGCGGGCTCGCTGCGCGCCTCGTGGCTGGCGGTGCGGAGCTTTGAAGAGCTCGGTCGACCCGAGTACGCCGATCTCGCTCGTGGCGTGATGCTGGGAACGGTCGGGATGCTCGTGGCGCTGTTCTTCATCTCCGACGGAGATGACGTGCGCCTGTGGGTGCTGATGGCGATGGGGCCGGCGCTGTTGACGCTGGCCAGCCGCATCCGCGCCGCGCCCGACTAGCTGGAAGCGCCGTTCCACATGCCCCAGGCGGCGACGGGGCTGCTTGACTGGGGCTGGTAGTTGTGGTCGGCGGGGTCTGCGAGCTGCGGGTTGGCGCTCGTGTTCGCGTAGGTCTGGACCGCGGACAAGCGGCCGATTCCGCCGGAGTCGTTGTAGAGCACGTTGTCGTGGAAAGCGTTGCCGGTCCCGGGCGTGCCGCCGTAGAGGTCATGGATGCCCTCGGCGGGGATGTTCTCCCACGGCAGGCCGGTCGCGTTGCTGATCACGTTGTTGTAGATCTGGTTGCCCGAGACGGTGTCGCCGCTCTCGTTGCCGATCACAAAGCCCTCGCCGACATGGTCGATCACGTTGTTGAAGATCTTCGCGTTGGTCGGAGCGGGGTATAGCTGCACGCCGCGGC
>DASXDD010000206.1:0-8071 GCA_036490775.1 Solirubrobacteraceae bacterium
TCGGCCTGGTTCTGCGCGTTCGGCGCCTGGCCGCTGATCATCGCGATGTAGTTGTCGTTGCTCTCGTGCCCGACCGCGTAGTAGTTGGGCAGATACGCGCCCTGCCCGCGCAGCGTCGTCGACAGGTAGGGCGCGGGCGAGCCGGCCCCGAACGTGGTCGACGCCGATTCGTTTTCGAGCACGATCACGAACACGTGACCGATCGGCGGGAGCGCCGCGGCGCCAGCCGGCGCCGCACCGGCGAGGACCGCGGTCGCGACCGCGGCGATCGCAGCCAGCGCCGCAACGAGTGAAGGCCGGCGAGTCACAGCGGCACCCTCGGGCCACACGCCGCACGCGCAGCGTGGCGGTCGCGCGCGACAGTCTTGCTCCGCTTCGCCACGAGCTTCTTCAACCTGGCGCGGTTCGCGCGCTTCTTGGCGTGGCGGAGTTGTCGCTTCGCGCCCGCGAGCGACTTGACCGCCGCGTCGTAGCGGCCCGCGGCGGCGGTGCACGGCTTCGAGACGTCGACCATCGGGGGGTCGACCGTGTCGTTGGCGAACTGCCGGTTGTCACCCTCCTCCTCGAGGAACGCGCAGACGGTCTTCTCGCCGTACCCGGATGGCCTGCCGGCGCCGCGCGCGGTCGCGGTGTATGGCTGACCGGTCGCGGGCTGTGGGCTCAGCTCGGCATCGATCAGCACCGGACCAGGAGTCGTGTCGAACGTGCCACCGCACTCGCCCGCGAGCTTCGCGCGAATCCGTATCGGCGCGGTCGCCGAGTCGAGCGCGCCGGCGTCGGCCGACACGTTGACCACGATCGCGAGCGGCTTGGCCAGGCGCGCAGCCGGTGCGATCGTGATCGCCAGCCGGACCGGGTTGAAGCTGTCGGCGCCGGCAAGCTCCGTACCGAGCCCGAGCCCGAGCCCGAGCACGAGCACCGTGCCGGCGGTCGCTGTGAGCGCCGCGATCGCGCCTATCGCCACGCGGCGGCGACCCGACCGGGCCATTTCCCTACCCATGCAACCCGAGCTTCGACGGGTGGCGGAACATCGTCGCCGGCGTGGCCTTGCGATAGCGAAAGCGCAGACGCTCGAGGTAGCCGCTCGTCAGCAGCGTGTCGAGGTCGTGGGGCTTGGGACGCTCGAGTGGCGGGGGTGGCTGCAACGTCGGCAACCCGGTGATCGGTGAGCCGAGTAGCGTGCCGTCGTCGAGCCCGACGTTGCCGCTCGAATCGATCGGCGCGGCGCCGCTGCATTCGGCGGACATCACCTCGGGTGGCTGTGGCAGCGGCGGCGGTGTGTAGTCGGGCTTGGACGCGAAGTCGAACGCCGCGGCGATGTTGTTCGCGTACAGGTCTCGGGGGGTCAGCGGCGGGAGCCCGTACCGGTAACGGATCATCTTGAGGATCGACTCGAAGCCATAGATCGTGTGGTCGACATGGCCCCGGCGCGCATAGGGGGAGAGGACGACTGCCGGGATCCGGAACCCCATCTGACCGAAGTCGCTGTTGAGGTCAGAGCTCGCGCGCAAATCGGGGACCCGCGGCGGGACCACGTGGTCGAAGAACCCGCCCCATTCGTCGTACACGATGAACAGCGCCCCGCGCTTGTACTGAGGCGACTCGAGGAACGCGTGAACGACGTCCGCGATGAATGCCTGGCCGACGCGGACGTCGCCATGCGGGTGCTCGTCCCCTGAGGTTCCCTGGTCCTCGCCGTTGAACGCCGGATCGACGAACGACAGCGCGGGCAGCGTCCCGGTCGCCGCCTGCTCGTAGTACGTCTGCACCTGGCTCGAGCGCGCCACGCCGGGCACGCCCCACAGCGCCGATACCGGAATGTCGGTGTAGAAGTAACGGTTCGAGACGCCCGCCTGCGACAGCGCGTGGAAGATCGTGCTGTCCGGAAACCCGAGCTCGCCGCTCGGGGAGAACGGCAGCGAGTTGTCCATCATTCCGTAGGACTGGCCAGCGTGCATGTACTCCCGGTTGGGGTACGTCGAGGCCAGTAGCGAGCAGAAGAAGCGGTCGAACACGGTGAACGCCTTGGCCACGTGCGGGGTGAACGGTAGGTCGGGCTCGGCGTAGTAACCGATCGAGAACACGTCGCTCTGCGCGCGGAGGAACCCGTCCATCCGCCCACCGTCGAGCTCGGTCCGGCCGCCCTGCCACGAGTGGTCCGGGTCCAGGAACCCGCAGCCCTGGTAGTTGTCGCGTAGCCGGTAGGTGGAGTGCGCCTGACCCTCGGTGTCGGTGAACGCGAGCCCGGCCTGGCGCCCGTCGGCGCCCGGCAGCCACCCGAGGTAGTGATCGAACGAGCGGTTCTCCATCATCAGCACGACGAACGTGTCGATCGGCAGGTTGCGCGGTGACGGAATCCGGTGGGACCGCTGACGGCGGGCTGCCTCGGCCACGACCGTGTCGGGATCGAGCGCGAGCCCGAGGCCGGCCGCAAGCCCGGCGGTCACCGCGGTCCGCTGCAGGAACTCGCGGCGCGTGTGGTAGGCATCGGCCGCGATCGCCTGGAGGCGATCGGCCTCGGCGGGGTCCCGGATATCGCCCGTGCTCCCGCGTGCGGCGCCCATGCTCGCGAACCATAAAGCGTCGATCTGGCACAGGTCGCACTTGGATTGTGAACGGCTCAGTCGCGGGTATAAGCAGCTCATCCAGGATGTTCGGACTCGCGGGAGGAAGTCAGATATGCATCACCGTGCCGTCGCGATCGCGTTTGCCGTGATCACGTTTGCCATGACCGCATCGCCGGCAGCCGCGGCGCAGCTGCCGGTCGTCTACAACGGGGTCCTCGGCTACGCCCACGCCAGTCCCACGGCCAGCCCGCCGGGCGCCAACAACTGGTCCTGCAAGCCGAAAGCCGCGTATCCGGTGCCGGTGGTCCTCGTCCACGGGACGTTCGCGGACATGTCCGACAGCTGGCAGGCGCTGTCGCCGCTGCTGTACGACAAGGGCTACTGCGTGTTCGCGCTCAACTACGGCTCGTTCGACGGCAGCGGTTCACTTGGCGTTTACGCCACTGGTGATATCGCGCAGTCTGCGCAGCAGCTATCGAGCTTCGTGAACAAGGTCCTCGCCGCGACCGGCGCCAAGAAGGTTGACCTCGTCGGTCACTCGCAGGGCGGCATGATGCCGCGCTACTACATCAAGAATCTCGGCGGGGCTTCGAAGGTGAACACGCTCGTCGGCCTGGCGCCATCCAACCACGGCACGACGCTCGAAGGTCTGTTCACGCTCGCGAGCGAGTTCCCGGGTGGGAGCTCGGTCGCCGGCGCCGCCTGCCCGGCCTGCGAGCAGCAGGAGGCGGGATCGAGCTTCATCACGAACCTGAACGCGGGTGGTGAGACTGCGCCCGGGGTGAAATACACGGTGATCGAGTCGGACAACGACGAGGTTGTGACGCCCTACACGTCGGCGTTCCTGGCCGCTGGTCCGAACGTCACGAACATCCTGCTGCAGAGACAGTGCTCGCTCGACCAGGGCGAGCATCTGTCGATGCCGTACGACCACATCGCCGACGCCGACGTGCTGACCGCGCTTGACCCGGCGGACCCGCAGCATCCGGGGTGCACGCCAGTGCTGCCGGTGTCCGGAGGATGAGCGTCGCAATCTAACGGTCGTAGTTCGCGATGACGCGGAGCGACAGCCCGGTGAGGACCGCGCCCAGCCCCACGATCACCAGCACCGCAACCGCGATCTGACCGAGGTTCCAGCCGTCGATCACGAGGCCGCGCATGCCGACGATCACATAGCTGACCGGATTGATTCGCGCGAGCGTCTCCATCAGCGGCGAAAGTCGATCGAACGGCACGAAGTTCGGCGTCAGGAACAGCAGCGGGAAGAACAACAGGAAGCTCGACTGCGTGGCCTGCACGTTGCGCGTCTTCAGCGCGACCAGCAGCCCGAAGCCGGCGTAGGCCACGCCGAACCCAGCCGCCAGTAGCACGATCACGATCGCGCCGGCGACGCCGGTCTCGATTCGGGCGCCGAGCGCGATCCCGACGAGCAGGACGAGGCTGGAGGCTGCGATCCCGCGAACGAGGTCCGCGGTCAGCCGACCGAAGATGATGGACGAGCGCCGGATCGGCGCCACCAGCAGCTTGTCGAAGTAGCCGAGGTCGATCTCGGTGACGAGCGCGAGGCCCGACGTCGCCGTCGCCACTGCGAACATCAGCGACACCGGGAGCTGGAAGGCGACGTAGCCCTGGCCGTTCAGGAACGGGGTGGTGCTCGGGAACGTCTTCGACACCTGCCCGATGTTCACCACCAGGAAGAACAGCGGGATGAACAGCGTCGGGATCGTCGCCTCGGGATACCGGACGATCTCGCGGGTGGCGCGGCGGCCGAGCAGGAGCACTTCGGTCATTTGCTGACTCCGGACGTCTCAGGTGTCTGCTGGCCGCGTTCGTGCCCTTCGAGCCGGCGGCCGGTCGCGTTCAGGAACACGTCGTCGAGCGACGGGCGCGCGACCGAGATCGCGCCGGCGCGAATCTGACCGTGCTCGAGCCGCCGCACGATTTCGGCGATCGAGCCGGCGCCGTCCTCGACGTACAGCGCGAGTCCGCCGGCCTCGGCGACCACGCGCTCGAGCCCGGGAAGTCCTGTGAGTGCGGCTTTCGTTGCCGACACGTCCGCGCCCTCGACGGAGACTGACACGACGTCGTGCCCCATCTCGGCCTTGAGCTGCTCGGGGGTGCCTTCGGCGACGATCTCGCCGTTGTCGATGATCGCCAGGCGATCGCACAGCTGGTCGGCCTCCTCGAGGTACTGGGTCGTGAGGAACACGGTGGCGCCGCCGGCGTTGATCCGGCGGACCTCCTCCCAGACCGTCACGCGCGAGGCCGGGTCGAGGCCCGTCGTCGGCTCGTCGAGAAACAGGACCTCGGGCGAGTGGACGAGCGCGCTCGCGAGGTCGAGCCGACGTTTCATCCCGCCCGAGTAGGTCTTGGTGCGCCGATCGGCCGCGTCGACGAGGCCCACGAGCTCGAGCAGCTCCTCGGCGCGGTTCCTCCCCGACTGACCGGTGATCCCATACAGCCCGCATTGGAGCTCGAGCAGCTCCCGACCGGTCTGCACCGGGTCGAGCCCGATCTCCTGGAGCGCGACGCCGATCCGCCGCCGGACCTCGGCGCCGTGCTCGACCACGTCCAGCCCGGCGACGGTCGCGCTGCCGGCACTCGGTGGGAGCAGCGTGCAGAACATGCGGACCGTGGTCGTCTTGCCGGCGCCGTTGGGGCCGAGGAAGCCGAACACCTCGCCCGCCGAGACGGTCAGGTCGATGTCCCGAACCGCCTCGATC
This sequence comes from Solirubrobacteraceae bacterium, assembly GCA_036490775.1. Lineage (GTDB taxonomy): Bacteria > Actinomycetota > Thermoleophilia > Solirubrobacterales > Solirubrobacteraceae > Palsa-465. Next base: position 5,291 of record DASXDD010000206.1, read on the forward strand.
CCGCCCTTGAACGTGCGCCGGAGCGACCGGGCGGCGATCGCGGCATCGCCGGTTCGCCCCGGTGCCGCTGTCGTGCCTTCTAATTCGTATGGAGTCGTGTCGAGCATGATCGGCGACGACGTTAGACCCCAACCCGGTCAACGTCTGTCCTCTTCGACCGGCCCGCGCGCCGAAACTCATCGGTGCAGCGAATCCGTGTAAACCGCTGTCTATCCTCGCTCCGGATGGACTTGGACGAGGCCACGAGCCGGGAGGCGATCCCGGGCCACGCGGACGACACCGAACAGCCCGCCGACAGACTCGCACGGTTGCGCGGCGCCGCGACCCGGCTCGACAGCGAGCCGTCGCTGATCTCGGCGGCTCGCAGGTTCCGCGAGCGGCTGCCGGGAGACGAGAAATTCGGCGATCCTCTCTCGACCGCGGGGCGCGCCCCCGTCGAGGTGATCGCGCGCGGGGTCTCCGCGCTCCAGCCCGGCCGCGAGAGCGTCACCAAGGAGCTCGGACTGTCCGCGCTTCAGATCTGGCAGTCGCTGTCGGAGGCGACGGGCCGCGGCCGCGGAGAGCTCGAGATGGCGCTGCTGTTCACTGACCTCGTCGGGTTCTCCTCGTGGGCGCTCGGCGCCGGCGACGCCGCCGTGCTCGAGCTGCTGCGCGAGGTCGGATCCGCCGTCGAAGTCGTGATCACCTCGCACGAGGGCCGGATCGTCAAGCGTCTCGGCGATGGGTTGATGGCCACGTTCCTCAGCCCAGAGGCGGCCGTCGACGCTGCGCTCGATGCTCAGGACGCGATTCGGGATATCGAAGTAGACGGCTACACGCCGCGGATGCGCGCGGGCGTGCACTGGGGCCGGCCCCGAAAGCTCGGGGGCGACTACCTCGGGGTTGACGTGAACGTCGCGGCGCGAGTCGCCGCCGCGGCGAAGGCCGACCAGGTCCTGATCTCGGACGCGCTGCTGGCCCGGATCGATCGGGATGGCGTACGTACGGGCAGAGCCAAGCGCCTGCGGGCCGACGGTGCGCCGTCGGATCTTCGCGTCGTCCGCGTGACGCGCCCGTAGCGGACCTCCGCAGGGTTCGCCGCCCGGCTCAAACTCCTGCTCGTTGCAGGTTTTCTTGCACTCCGAGCCGCGAGCGGACGTGGGACTGATCGTGGTGTAGCGTGGCCGCGCGCATCACCGATGTTCAGTCGACGGAGACCATTCACGGACGTCGCACGCGCCACGTTGGCGGCGCTGGCGATCTGCGCGGCGATCGTCGGCCTGAGTTCGAGCTTGCCCGCCGCTCAGGCCGCAGGCACCGGTCGGCTCCAACAGCGGATCACCTCCGGCCAGGGACACATCTCCTCGCTTCAGGGGACGGTGCGCGCCGCGTCCGGCCGCGTTGCCCAGCTCGATGCCAGCATCGCGGTGCTGGCGCGGCGGCTTGGCAGCATCCAGGCCGACATCAGCGCGAAGAGCGCCGAGCTGGACGAGCTGCGCCTCGAGCTGAGCGCCGCCCGCACCCGCCTCGGCCATCTCGAGGCGTTCGAGTCGCACGCCGAGCAGGTGCTGGCAAAGCAGCTCGTCGGGAGCTACGAGTCCGCCCCTCCGGACATCGTCACGGTCGTGCTCAGCGCCACCGGCTTCCAGGATCTGCTCAACCGGCTGGCCTTCATGCAGCGGGTCAGCAATCAGGACCTCAACGTCGTCAGCCAGGTCCGCTCCGCACGCCGCGCCGTCGCCGTGCAGGCCACCGGTCTCGGGCGCCTGGAGATTCGCCAGCAAACGATCACCCAGGAAGTCGTCGCGCAGCGAAATCAGCTCGCGCAGACGAGCACCAGCATTGCGACCCAGCGGGCGGCCGTCGCGCGGTTCCGCAACGCCAAGGCTGGTCAGCTCGCGAGCGCGCGCGTCGAGGTGGGTCATCTCCAGCATCAGCTCGCGCAGGCCGAAGCCGCGCAGGCCGCGTTGGCGGCGCGATCAGCCCCGGCGTCGTCGGGCTCGTCGCCCTCCCCGGCGCCGAGGGTTAGCTCCGGCCCGGTGTCCGCCAGCGGCTTCACCTTCCCACTGCCCAAGAGCGCCGCCGCGCCGCCGAGCGAATGGTCACCCGACCAGGGCGTCGACATCTCCGCTCCCGGCAACACGCCCGAGTACGCGGTGTGCTCGGGCACGATCGTCTTGCACGGCATCGGCGGCTTCGGGCCATGGGCGCCGGTGATCCACTGCGACCAGACGCTCGCCGGCTACAGCTACGTCTACTACGGCCACGCAGGACCCCTGCACCAGCTGCCGATCGGCACCCACGTCAGCGCCGGCCAGGTCATGAGCTCGATCGGGCCCGGCATCGTCGGGCTCTCGTCCGGCCCCCATCTCGAGCTCGGCTTCGCGGACTCGAGCGGCTCGCCGATCGGCGACCGGACCGCGGGCACCATGCTCTCGCTCTTGCGGGCCGTCTATGGTGGATAGCTGTCGTTCCCGCCGGCCCGGACGCGGTACCCTGGCGTCCTCGCCCTCTTAGCTCAGCTGGTAGAGCACTTCCATGGTAAGGAAGGGGTCGTCGGTTCGAGTCCGACAGAGGGCTCTCCGTTTTTGGCTGCTCAGAGCCCGTTATTGGTTTCTGGAGTGAGCGGTCGTGGCGGACGCGGCGCGTCCATTTCGCGTCCACGGCCGACGACAGACCGGTGCGTTGCCTCTCTGGATTGGGATCGATGCTGGTCGACCCTTTCTTAGGTGATGGCGATCGGCGTGCGACCCCTTCCCGCCGACCCTCTGGGCGTACCGGTTCAGCGTGTGGGTGGGGTCG
>DASXDD010000207.1:0-4955 GCA_036490775.1 Solirubrobacteraceae bacterium
ACCTACGAGGTCGACGGGATCACCCACTACTGCGTGACCAACATGCCGGGAGCGGTCCCGATCACGTCGACGTTCGCGCTGACCAACGCGACGATGCCTTACGTCCTGCACCTCGCCGCGGACGGGGTCGCGCGCGCCGTAACCCATAACCCGGGCCTGAAGCTCGGCGTCAACGTCGCCGCCGGCCAGGTCACCTACAAGCCGGTCGCCGACGCCGTCGGGTTGCCCTATGTGCCCGTCGACGGCGTGCTCGACGGGATCCCGGCCGGGGCTGCGTAAGCGATCTCCGCGCCCCTGCTACATTTGCCCACCGGATGCCGACTACCAGCCAACTGATTCGCAAGGGCCGCACGGCCCCGAAGAAGAAGCTCGCGACCCCGGGCCTGAAGTCCGGCAAGGGCCGCAAGAAGAAGGTGGCCGCCCCGCAGAGGCGCGGCGTCTGCACGCGTGTCTACACGACCACGCCGAAGAAGCCGAACTCGGCGCTTCGCAAGGTCGCGCGTGTGCGCCTGACCAACGGCATGGAGGTCGGCGCCTACATCCCCGGCGAGGGCCACAACCTGCAGGAGCACTCCGTGGTGCTCGTCCGCGGTGGGCGAGTCAAGGACCTGCCTGGGTTCCGCTACAAGGTGATCCGGGGCACGCTGGACGCCGCCGGCGTGGGCGACCGCAAGAAGGCTCGTTCGCAGTACGGCGTGAAGGCCAAGTAGTGCCGCGCCGCGCAGCAGCACAGATCCGCCCGATCCCGCCCGATCCGGTCCACCACAATCGGCTCGTGCAGCAGGTAGTCAACAAGGTGATGCTCGACGGCAAGAAGTCGACCGCCGAGCAGATCGTCTACGACGCGCTGGCAATTCTCGGCGAGCGGAGCGGCAAGAACCCGATCGAGCAGCTCGAAGGGGGCATCAAGGCGCTGACGCCGGTGCTCGAGGTTCGTTCCCGCCGCGTCGGTGGCGCCACCTACCAGGTACCGGTTGAGGTTCCCTCGCGCCGGGCGCGCACGCTCGCGGTTCGCTGGCTCGTCCAGTTCGCCCGCGCGCGCCGCGAGAAGACGATGGCGCAGCGGCTTGCCAACGAGCTGCTGGACGCCGCGCAGCAGCAGGGCGGGGCGTTCAAGCGCAAGGACGACATCTACCGCATGGCGCAGGCCAACAAGGCCTTCGCGCATTACCGCTGGTAGCGGCTCCCTCTCCTAGAGGACCCTCTCCGCAGGCGCCCCGCGTGCGGAGATAGTTCGCGAGGGCCGCCCACCACACGGGACCGGGGGCTGCAGTGGGACAACCCTCGCCTTGTGAAATGTAGCGGCGCAGACGCGCGTGAGAGCAACCTGGCGCACGAGTGTCAGCATGCCGACATCCAGCGGCCCGGAGGATGAGAGAACTCTAACCAGGCGGACGGTTCGAAGATCTCAGAATCCCCGTCAATTTGGGGCGGTCTGCACTGAATGCATTGTTTTCCGGCGCGGATCCGCAGCCATCCGTCAAGCGTCGGGCGCCGGTTTGGGCGCCGGCCGCGCGGGCGCCCCGAGCGCGATGAACCCGACCCCGCAGGTGATCACGAGTGCGACGGCGCCGAGCGTTTCGAGATACAGCCCGGCGCTCGGTGTCGAGCTCGCGTTGACGAAGTGGGTCGTGCTCGAGCCGGCGAGGCCGGTTGCGTTGGCGTCGGGCAGGTCGCCGAGCAGGGCGATCAACAGCGTCACGATCCCGAGCAGCCCGATCGCCAGCAGCGCCGGTCGGCTCGCGTCGCGCCAGAATCCGATCGCGAGCAGCGTCACGAGCGCCGCGATCGGGAGCAGCGCGTAAGAGTGATGCGAGCCGGTCGTGACCGTCTTGATCGCCGTCGAGCTCGACTCCACGTGGACGGTGAACAGCGTCGTGAACTCCGCGACGACCATCAGCAGCGCAGCCAGCAGCGAGGCGCCCAGGACGCCCCAGCGAATCGAGTCCCGGACCTGCTCGGTGCCGCGCCCGCGACGCCCCGAATCGCCTTGCAACAGGCGTGTCAGTAGCCGCCTTAAGCCCCGCGGCCCTTTGCTATATTCGGTACTTGCCTCGGGAGGCGTGACGTTCATCTGTGCTCGCTCCCGAACGCGGAGTACCGAATCGATGGAGACGCTGACCTCATAGAACCCGCCCCACGTCGACAGACGCGTCGTGAAGGGGCCCAGCTGGGCCTTTTTTCATGTCCGCGCTCGACGACCTTCCCCAACTGGACTAACTGACGCACATGCCTCGTACTTTCTCGCTCGACCACACGCGCAACATCGGAATCATGGCTCACATCGACGCCGGTAAGACGACGACGACCGAGCGCATCCTCTATTACACCGGGCGGACCTACAAGATGGGGGAGGTTCACGAGGGCGCCGCGGTGATGGACTGGATGGAGCAGGAGCAGGAGCGCGGGATCACGATCACCTCAGCCGCGACGACCGCGGACTGGAAGGACCATCGGATCAACATCATCGACACGCCGGGCCACGTCGACTTCACCGTCGAGGTCGAGCGGTCGCTGCGCGTACTCGACGGCGCGATCGCGCTGTTTGACTCCGTTGCGGGCGTCGAGCCCCAGTCCGAGACCGTGTGGCGCCAGGCCGACAAGTACCACGTTCCGCGGATCGCCTACATCAACAAGATGGACCGCATCGGTGCCGACTTCGACCGCGGCATACAGACGATGATCGACCGCCTCGGCGCGCACCCGGTCGCGATTCAGCTGCCGATCGGCGCCGAGTCCGAGTTCCGCGGGCTCGTCGATCTCGTGGAGAACAAGGCGATCCTCTACAAGGACGAGCTCGGCAAGGAGCAGGACGTCACCGAGATCCCGGCCGAGGTAGCCGACGCTGCAGCGATTGCGCGCGAGCACCTGCTCGAGGAGGTCTCCCACTACGACGACGACCTGCTCGAGATGATCCTCGAGGAGGTCGAGATCCCGGTCGCGCGCCTGAAGGCCGCGATCCGCAAGGCGACGCTCGAGATCAAGCTGACCCCGGTGCTGTGCGGGAGCTCATTTAAGAACAAGGGCGTGCAGCCGCTACTCGACGCAGTGATCGACTACCTCCCGAGCCCGCGCGACGTTCCGCCCGTCGAGGGCGTTGAGCCCGACAAGTCGTCTGACAACGGCGGCAGGTCCGCGCACCGCGATGCATCCGACGAGGAGCCGTTCTCGGCGCTGGCGTTCAAGATCATGGCCGACCCCTACGTCGGCAAGCTCACATACTTCCGCGTCTACTCCGGGCGCCTCGAGGCCGGCTCGCGCGTGCTGAACGTCAGCACCGGCCGCACCGAGCGGATTGGCCGCATCCTGATGATGCACGCCAACGACCGCGAGGAGGTCAAGGAGGTCTATGCCGGCGACATCGCCGCAGCTGTCGGGATCAAGCAGGTCTCGACGGGCGACACGCTGGCGGCGCCCGACCGGCCGATCAAGCTCGAGACGATCGTTTTCCCAGAGCCGGTGATCAAGGTCGCGATCGAGCCGAAGACCAAGGCCGACCAGGAGAAGATGGGCGTCGCGCTCGCGCGGCTGGCAGAAGAAGACCCCACCTTCCAGGTTCGCACCAACGAGGAGACCGGCCAGACCGAGATTTCGGGGATGGGCGAGCTGCACCTCGAGGTACTGGTCGACCGGATGATGCGCGAGTACAAGGTCGAGGCCAATGTCGGACGCCCGCAGGTCTCCTACCGCGAGACCGTACGCGGCACCGCGCAGAAGGTCGAGGGTCGCTTCGTGCGCCAGACCGGTGGTGCGGGCCAGTACGGGATCGTCTACATCGACATCGAGCCGCTGCCGGGCGAGGGCTTTGACTTCGTCAACAAGATCCGCGGTGGATCGATCCCGACCGAGTTCATCCCGGCCGTCGAGAAGGGGATCGAGGAGGCGTTGGACAACGGCCCGCGTGCCGGATACCCGATCGTCGACATCCGCGTCACCCTGACCGACGGCAAGTACCACGAGACCGACTCGTCGGAGATCGCCTTCAAGGTTGCCGGCTCGCTGGCGCTGAAGGCCGCGGCCGCACGCGCCAAGCCGGTGCTGCTAGAACCTGTCTTTGCCGTCGAGGTCGTCACCCCCGAGGAGTTCATGGGCGACGTGATCGGCGATCTCAACCGCCGCCGTGGTCAGGTGAACGGTATGGAGCAGCGCGGAAACGCGCAGGTTGTTACCGGGCACGTCCCGCTCGCAGAGATGTTCGGGTACGCGACCGACCTGCGGTCCAACACCCAGGGCCGGGCCACATACACGATGCAATTCGAGCGATACGACGAAGTCCCCCCCAACATCGCCGAGAAGGTTGTGGGCGACCAACAGGCCGCGTAGCAGCCAGATCGGACGGAAGTCCGATAGATTTTTCAAGTTCGTCCTGCGGACGGGCACAACTACCGCAAGAGAAGGAGCGACACCAAAGTGGCGAAGGCCAAGTTCGAGCGCGACAAGCCCCACGTAAACGTTGGCACCATCGGTCACATCGACCATGGCAAGACGACGCTGACCGCGGCCATCACCAAGGTGCTGAACGAGAAGTACGGCGGCACAGAGGTGCGGTCGTTCGATTCGATCGACAACGCCCCTGAGGAGAAGGCGCGTGGGATCACGATCGCGACTTCACATGTCGAGTACCAGACTCCGAACCGGCATTACGCACACGTCGACTGCCCGGGTCACGCTGACTACGTCAAGAACATGATCACCGGCGCCGCGCAGATGGACGGCGCGATCCTGGTCGTGTCGGCGGCCGACGGCGCGATGCCGCAGACCCGTGAGCACATCCTGCTCGCACGCCAGGTCGGCGTGCCGTACATCGTCGTGTTCCTCAACAAGGTCGACATGGTCGACGACCCCGAGCTGCTCGAGCTCGTCGAGGTCGAGATCCGCGACCTGCTCTCCGAGTACGAGTTCCCGGGCGATGACATCCCGTTCGTCGCCGGCTCGGCGCTGAAGGCGCTGGAGGG
>DASXDD010000208.1:0-31480 GCA_036490775.1 Solirubrobacteraceae bacterium
CATAAACCGATCCAGGTTGTTAAAGAACGGGATCAGCTGACTCTTGGGATCTGACAGATACGTCGCGACCGGCTGCAAATGTCCCAGCAGCTCGGGCAGACTCGAGATCGTGTCGTTGAGATCTGACCCCCTCGCCGTCAACGTGTCACCCGCACCCACCAGGCTCTCCTGGATCGCGCCGCGCGTCTTGGGGTCAAACGTCTTGAACACGTCATCGAACTGCACCGGCACGGTCGTCTGCCCAAGCGGCAGCGTGCCGCCGTCGGCGATCGTGTGGCTCGAGCTGCCGAGCGTCAGCGACAGGTACTTGGTGCCTAGCACCGACTGCGGGAGGATCGATGCCTTGGTGTCGACCGGGACCCGTGAACGCGCCTTGTCGAGGTGGAGGATCAGCTGCGCGCCGGTCTGTCCGCTGGGCAGCTCGATCGGCTTGATGTCGTAGACGACGCCGACGCGGAAGCCGCCTTCGCGCACGTCGTTGCCAACGACCAGGTTGGAGCCATTGGCGATGTCGACCTTGAGCTCCTTGGTCGGCACGAACGGCAGGCCGCCGTTGGCGTTGTAGGCGAGGAACACGGCGATCACGGCGATCAGCACTGTGACCGCGCCGACCAGAACCGGGTTGGCGAACGCCGGTCGCCCGCCGCTGGCGACCATCGCCGGCTCGCCGCCGGCCTGCCGATCGCCGCGTCGCAGCGAGGCCGGATCGAACGGCGGCCGCTCGTAGCCGCGCTCCTCGGCGCGGGCATACGCGTCGCGCGCGCCGTCCCAATCGCCGCGTGCCGACAGCAACAGTCCGAGCCTCAGCGCGCCGAATCCGTCGCCGCGCTCATCGGCGCGGCGGTAGGCCTCCTGCGCCTCGTCGATGTCGCCGTGGGCCTCGGCGAACACGCCGCTGTACGCGGCGGCGGTCGCGTGTCCGTCTTCGTCGGCGCTGCGGTACGCGTCCTGCGCGCTTGTCAGGTCGCCGCGCTCCGCGTGGCGATTGCCCTGTTCGAATGAAGAGTCCGTGACGTCGCCGGCCGCCGACGCATCCGTGTCGTTGCTCGGCATCGCGGATCGAGGCTACCCACGCGCACGCGAGCCACACACCGATTAAGTCTGTGAAATCGGACACAGTGATCCGGCCTATACGCTGTCGCGCGTGCAGCGGGTGCTCGTTACTGGCGGGGCCGGGACGATCGGCGCGGCCGTCGTCCGGCGGCTGCTCGACGAGCCCGACTTGACGGTGCGGGTCTCAGACCAGCGCGAAGCGCCGCCGTGGATGGCGTCGGCGTGCGAGGTGCACACGGCCGACCTGCGAGAGGTCGCAAACGCGCGCGACGCGATCGCCGGCTGCGACGCCGTCGTGCATCTCGCGGCGATCGTCGGCGGGATCGCCAACTTCCACAAGCTCCCGTACACGCTCAGCGAGGTCAACGCCGACCTCTACACGGCGATCTTCCACGCGGCGCTCGAGCGCGAGGTCGAGCGCTTCCTGTACGTCTCCTCGAGCATGGTGTTCGAGCGCGCGACCGAGTACCCGACGACCGAGGAGCACCTCGACGCCTGCCCGACGCCCGTCTCGGCCTACGGCTTCTCAAAGCTCACCGGCGAGGTGTTCACGGTCGCGGCGCACGAGGAACACGGACTGCCCTACACGATCTGCAGGCCGTTCAACGCGTACGGACCGGGCGAGATGCCCGAAGACGAGCCCGGGATTGCGCACATGGTGCCCGACCTGATCAAGAAGGTGCTGGCGGGGCAGCGCCCACTTCAGATCTTCGGATCCGGAGAGCAGACGCGGACGCTGACCTACGTCGACGACATCGCCGACGGGATCGTCACGGCCCTGCGGCATCCCGCCGCGCTCAATCAGGACTTCAACATCTCCGCCTCGGAGGAACTGACGGTCGCACAGATCGCAGAGGTGATCTGGGAGGTCTGCGGGCTGGCGCCCGAGGAGTTCGAACTCGAGCATCTGCCGACGTATCGGGTCGACGTCCAGCGTCGCTGGCCGTCGGTCGAGAAGGCGCGGCGGCTGCTCGGGTGGGAGGCGAAGGTCGACCTGCGCGACGGTGTCGCACGGACGGCCGAGTGGCTGCGTACGATCCTCGTCTGACATGGCCCGCGGAGTCCCGCAGCTGGTCGCGCTCGGGTACGGCAAGTTCGTACGCGCGGATCGTGTGTTCGCGCTGGTCCCGCTCGAGGGCGGGGATCGCGGCGACGGGAGGCGGACGTTCGTGCACGTCGAAGGCATCGACGAGCCGGTTATCGCGTCGCGCTCAGAGGGGGCGATCGCGCGTGACATCGCCGAGGCACTTGGTCAGATCGCGCCGGGCGCGCGGCGCGAGGGCCGGATCCCGGGTCAGGAGCCTCTGTTCTAACCGGCGATCGACGCGTACAGCGACGGCAGGCTCGGGTAGCCGCTGGATGCCCAGCCGGACTGCTGGATCGCTGAGATCTGCGCCTGCGGCGCCTGACCCGCGGTGCTGAGGATCGCCTGGATGCCGCCGCTGGCCTTGCCATAGCCGGGGATCGTGTTCTGGCCCTTCAGCCAGCCGGCGGTCGCGTCGGCGGCGCCCGTCGGATCGCTCCAGATTGAGTCGCTGGAACCGTAGGTGCCGCTGTCGGTATAGCCGATGTTCAGCCAGTCGTTGTTGTTCTGGCCCTGCCGCGATGTGGCCGCGCTGCCGTTCTCCTCGGCCAGCACCCAGGCACCGATCACGCTCGGGTCAAGCCCGGTGTCGGCCGCCAGACGCGAGGCGAACGCCTGCTGGCCGGTCGTCATCTTGCCGGCGGCGGCGGCCGGCAGCGTGCCGCTCGTGCCCGAGACACCCGCGGTCTGCGCGGTGCCCTGAGCCGCGGCGAGCGTCGACGCGAAATTGGACGACGACGAGCTTGCGCCGGTGCTCTGGGTCGCGGCCGCGGCGGCTGCCGGGTCGAAGGCTGTGTTCAGCGCCGCGAGTTGACCCTGGATCGCGGAGACGCGGCTGACGACGTCTGCATAGCTCATCTGATATCCCGGTAGTCGGCGGGCTGGGCGACGTCTTGAGTCCGGTAGCCTGCGCCCTGCGATGAACGAGACGAACCGGCTCGATCTCGTGATCTTTGGCGCCGACGGCTTCGCCCGCGAGGTGGCGGCTTGGGCGGAGCAGGCGACGTTCGGCACCGTTTCCTTCCGACTTGTCGCGTTCATCGACGATCCGAATCCCGGGGGCACGCTGCGAGACCGTCCGATCCTGCACTCGGATGACCTCTCGGAGGTCGGCGAGCCGGTGTTCGTGGTCGCGGTGGGCAACCCGGGTCTGCGGCAACGCATCGCGGTGGAGGCCGAAGCCGCCGGACTCAGGGCCGCCCCGCCTCTGGTCCACCCGACAGTCGAACTCGACCCGGAAAGCGTCAGCATCGGCGACGGAACCGTGATCTGCCCCCGCTGCACGCTGACCACCGACATCGAGGTCGGCCGCCACGCGCAGATCAACCTGCACTGCACTGTGGGTCACGACGTGCGGCTCGGGGACTACGCGACGCTCGCCCCCGGGGTCCACATCTCCGGCCGGGTGATTGTCGGCCGCGGCGCCTACTTCGGTACCGGGGCGGTGACGATTGACGGCACTCGCGACAAGCCCTTGTTCGTCGGCGAGGATGCGGTGGTCGGAGCCGGCGCGGTCGTCACAAAGGAGGTGCCCCCGGCCACGACGGTCGTCGGGGTCCCGGCTCGTGCCCGATGAGTGGACAGCCGCTCAGGCAGGCCGCGAGAAAATCGGCCCTGCTGAAGTGTCTACCGCCTCAATTCTGCGAACAGCTTCAGGTAGTCGCCGGCGACGTCATCCCAGGTGCGCGTCTGGACGGCCTTGGCGTTGGCGGCGATCGTGTGCGGCTCGGTTGCCTCCGAGCCCTCCCACAGCCGCCAGATCGCGCCGGCGACATCCTCAGGATCGAGCGGGTCGAACAGCTCCGCCACGACCCCCCAGGACTCGACCTGTTCGATGATCGGCGGGATGCTCGAGATCGCGACCGGCTTGCCGGCGGACATCGCCTCGACCATCGGGAAGCTTCCGGCCTCGTACAGCGTGGTCTGGACAACACCTGCGCACTCGTCGTAAAGCGCGTCCAGTTCGCGGCTGGAGACATAGCCGAGCCCGATCAGGTCCGGGCCGTTGTACAGGTCCGTCGCCAGCCCGCTGGCGACCACCGGCACGGGGCGGCCTTCGCGCCTGAGAACGCGCAGGGCGGCGTCGAGCACCGGATAGTTCTTGTGCAGGTGGCGGCCGTTGGGGCTGAGCAGGAAGCGCTCGGGCAGTGCAAACCGGCGACGCACGCGATCGCGCTCGGCGGCGGTGGTCGGCGTCGCCGGAGCTTCTGCGGCCGTGAGGATCACTCTCGTTAGCGACTTCGGCGCGTCGTAGTAGCGCTGTAGCTCGTCGCGGATGAACCGCGACGAGTGCACGATCGCGCTGCACCGCTCGATCCACAGCGGCGCCTGGCGTTCCATCTCTGCCTTACCCGCCGGGTTGATCACGTCGAAGTGCTTCCAGTTCAGGTCGTGGAAGGTGCACACGAGCGGCTTGTCGATCGCCGGCGGATCGGCCGAGTGGGGCCAGGAGTAGTAGACGACGTCGGAGCCGCCGAGCTCCGCGGCTAGCGCGCTCTCGAGCTCCGAACCGGAGACAGTTCGCACCTGGACACCGGCGCGCTGTAGTCGCTCCGTCCCCGGATCGAACGCAGCGCCGGGATCGACGTGGCAGACGAGCTTCACGCGGGGCGCGGACCGGTGCGCGGCGATTGCGCCTACGAGCGCGCGCATGAAGCGCTCGCCGCCGCCGCCGCTGGCCTTTGGATTGACGACGCACAGCTCGAGCGGATCGCGCACGACCTGTACCCGCGGGGCAGTCTCGGGCGCGTTGAGCGCGTGGGCCGTGGCCGACGGCGCCGCCGCCGGCGCGGGCGCCAATGCGGCGGTGAACGTCTCAAGGAGCTCGCGTGCGGCGTTCTCCCAGGTCTCGGCCAGGACCGCTTCGCGGGCCGCGGCTTCGAGACCATGGCCGCGGTCGCGGCGTAGCGCGGCCGCGACCGAGCCGACGAACCCCTGAAGGTCGTGCTGGCCCTGGTGCACGTAGGCACCGGCTCCGATCCCGGACAGGTGATCGCGGACCAGCGATGCGTTGGAGGCGACGACCGGGACTCCGGTGGCGAGTGCTTCGCGGAGCGTGACACCGTCCGTGGACGGGCTGTCCGAGATAAGGATCGCGCCAGCCGATGCCACTGCGGCTCGCCAATCCGACACCACTTGCACCTCGCGGCCGGCGAGCAGGCCGTACGCGGTTGCCAAGCCGCCGGGGGCAACGACTGGGCCAGCGTCCGGATCGGCAATCAGCAGCCGGCGGTCCAGTCCGGCGATCCGCAGAAGCCCAAGAGCGGGAAGCAGCGCCCCGTAGTTGACCGGACCAAGCGCGAGGATGTCCTCGCCCACGTGTCGGGTCAGCGAGGGGATGCGCTCCGGCGGCAGCGGCAAGGGGGCCGAGCGAACGCGGTCGGCGGGCAGATTCAAGCCGGCGCGTAGCGCCGCGGCGACAGTCGGTGTCGGCGTGGTGAACACGGCGCCGCGCTGAGCCCACTGCGCGAGCACTGCTCCCAGCGCGTCGCGCCGGTTGGGGTCAAACAGGTCCTCGGCGAACGGGACGGCGGCAACGAGCGCCCCCGCCGGCTGGGCAGGAGGCGCGATCGCCGTCGCATCCGGGCAGAACGCCACGGCCCCGTCCGGCGCGTGCTCGGCCTCGGGCAACGACTCGAGCGCGGTCAGCATCGGGGCCAGATACTCGGGCCAGTCCCCGTTCCAGTGAAGCGTGACCTCCATCCGCGGTTAGCCGCTCACGCGGCCTGGTACCCGACCCATGCCTCTGGGGCGTTGGCCGCGAGCGCTTGCGACAGGCAGCCGACGACGTCGTCGACCTGCGCGTCCGTCATCTCGTAGAACATCGGCAGGTTCAGCACCTCGCCGCTGGCGAGTTCGGCGTGCGGGCAGAACGTGGCCGCGTACTCGCGGTACTCCGGGATCGGCTGTCGGTAGGCGGGAAGCGGGTACAGCGAGCGGGTCTCGACGCCCAGATCGGCGAGCGTCTGCGCGACCGCATCGCGATTGGGCACGCAAATCGCGTAGGAGAACCACGCCGGGGTCGCCTCGGCGCAATGCGCCGTGGGCCGGGCCTGGGGGAGCCTGCGGAGCTGCTCGGTGTAGCGCGCGGCCAGCTCTGCGCGACGGACGAGCACGTCGTCCGCGCGGCCGAGCTGCACCCGTCCGATGGCACCGGCGATCTCGGTGAGTCGGTAGTTCCACGCCAGCACGTCGTGGACGTACTTGCGGCCCGGCACCTCGCCCTGGCCGCGGAGCTTGCGGGCGCGGTCCGCGAGCGCGTCGTCATCACAGAAGACCATGCCCCCCTCGCCGCAGATCATCGCCTTGGCGGTGTGGAAGCTTGTCGTCGAGACCGTCCCGATCGAACACGTCGGGCGGCCGCGGTGGTAGGCGCCCAGCGACTGCGCGCCGTCGACTGCGAGCACCAGTCCGTGGTCCTCGCAGATCGACTCGATCCGGTCGTAGTCGACCGGCGAGCCGCAGTAGTCCGCGACCAGGACCGCCTTCGTGCGGTGGGTGATCCGCCGCTCGACGTCCGCTGGGTCGATGTTGAGCGTGGCCGGATCGACGTCGCAGAACACGGGGCGGGCGCCCTGCCAGAAAATGCAGTTGGTGGTGGCGATGTAGGAGAGCGCCGAGACGATGACCTCGTCGCCCGGCCCGACGCCGATCAGCTTCATCGCCAGGTCTAGCGCGACGGTGCCGTTGGCGACCGCCACCCCGTGCTCGCGATTGACCAGCGCGGCAGCCTCGGCCTCGAACGCACGTACCTCGGCGCCCATTGAAAGGCGGCGGTCCGCAAGCGCCCGCGTCACAGCGAGGATCTCTTCATCGCCGAGGAACGGCATGGCCCAGGGAATACGGAAATCGTTCATTGGCTGCCTCGTCCGGTTACTAGTCCCCATCGAGTGGATAGCCTCGTCATCGGCTCTGGGCGGTCAGAGTTGAGCGGCGCGGTTACGCAGCCCGCTGATGAGCCGGTGCGATCGGCTCGGGAAGCGCAGCGCGAAGTTCATCGATGGCGGCCTGATCCGCGCTCACTAGGCGCAGAGCGCGTCGGACGAGTTCCGGACGGCTGCGGTCGCACTCGTCAACGAGCACGGCGTCCGCGGCTGCGACTAGGTCCTCGAGCTGGATGTTCGGCTGGCACAGCATCAGGTCGGCCGTCGATTCCTTGCCGTCGTTGTCACACTCGAGCTGGGCGAGGATCCGCTCGGCCAGCTCGTCAGGATCGTGGTCCGCAGAGTGGAGACCGAGCGTCACCGGGTGATCCTCGGTGAACGACCGCGACCAGAGCCTCAGCGTGGCCGTCCAGCGCGCCTCGTCTTGCCAGTCAGGGGCGTAAACCACCAGCGTCGCATCGGGCCGCCGCTCGACCAGCTCGGGCTGGGCCAGGCGGACGGGCGGGAGCGCCTCGTCCATCAGCGTGTCCAGCGACTGGCGTGCGCGGTGGGCGACCGACGTCCACGTGTACTTCTTGGACGCGGCCGCCGCGGCGCGCCCGCGGGCCGTTCGGCCATCCGCGTCAGACGCGGCGTCGCGCAGCGTCTTCACCAGCCCAGCGTGGTCCACCTGCTGCACGAAGGCCTCGCCGGCCGGTTCGGGGAGGTCGAAGTTGTCGGGAATCGCGACCCTCTGCGCGGGCAGCGCCCACCCGGCGGTGTCAGGGACGAATTCGGCGGTCGGTCCGGTGCCGGTGTGGATCACGGGCAGCCCGCAGGCCATCGCCTCGAGTGCGGGCAGGCAGAAGCCCTCGCCGCGATACGGCGCGACGAGCACGTCCGTGGCCCGGTAGAGCGAGCCGAGCTCGCGAGCCGGGACGTCCTCATCCAGATAGATGATCGGGGCGATGTCGGTGCGCTCCGCCAACTCACGCAGCTCGGACTGCCGAGTCTGTCCGCGGTACCAAGTGCTCGTGCCGAAATCCTTGATCACCAGCGCGACGTCGTCGTCGGGGCCGAACGCCTCGAGCCACGCCGCCAGCAGCAGATCTATGCCCTTGCGCCAGATCGTCCCGCCGACGAACAGAAACTTGCATGAGGCCCGGGTTGGGAGCGCTCGGGCAGGCCCGTCGGGCGAGAACCGCTGCGGATCGAACCCGTTGGGCACCACCTCGACGATCGCCGGCGGCATCCCGGCGGCCACGAACTGCTCCCGTACGTAGTCGCTCGGAACCCACACCCGGTCCGCGCGTGAGCGGGCCGATCGGACCCACTCCGCCGGCGGCGCGCCGTATTCCCACGGCACGACGACGACCGACGGTCCCCGGCTGACCGGGCTGAAGTCGTGCGGCCACGAGTGTGAGATCCCGGGCAGCTCCGCCTTGAGGGCTGGACGCCCGGCTGTGCGGTGGTGGACGGTCAAACCGCCGTCCTGGAGTCCGGAGGAAAGCCCGTCGTTGACGGTGGCCAGCGATGCTGTCGAGCCGAACTGGCCGCGGACTACGCAGGCAGGCCGGGTTGGGTTGCCGTACCGCTGAGCGGCAACTCGGCCGGCTTCTCGCAGCGTGTCCGCGGTGGCCTGCGCTCCGAACCGCGCGATCAGGCGCCCACGGGCGCCGGCGGCGCGGGCACGTGCCGTGTCCCAGCCGGAGGCGATCTCGCGCATCTTCGCGGCCAGATCGTCGGCATCGGGCTCAAACCAGCGGTGGCCCCGGTAGAGATCGTTGTGGACCTCAGCGTCGTAGGGAACGTCGACGAGCGCGCCGTCCACGAGCCAACTGGTGTCCGCGTCCATGAACTCAAGCTGGCCGCCCCAGGAACTGGCGATCGTCGGGAGTCCCATCGCCTGGGCCTCCATGTATGGCCGTCCCCAGCCCTCGCCCCGTGAGGCGAGCACGTACGCATCGGCCGCCGCGTATAGGCGAGGCATGTCCTCGGCGGACAGGACGTCGGTCAGCAGGTGGACCGGAGCCAGGTCGCTACCGGATCCGAACTCCTCGCGAATGAACGAGGCGATCCTGTCCTTGACGTACTCATCGTCCTTGTAGAACGAACCCGTCTTCAGAACGAGGCAGACCGGGTCATCCGCGCCGAACGCCTGTCCCCAGGCCCGAAGCAGCACGTCCCAGGCCTTGCGGGCGGAGAAATCGAAGTTGGTCAGAAACACGAACCGGTCGTCGCCGGTCTCGAGCGGGTACGGCTCGGCTTCCGGCGCGAACAGGTCGAAGTCGAGCGTTCCGCCGACAATCCGCATCTTGCTCGCGGGGATCCCGCTGTCCGCAAACGCCTCGAAGTTGTGTCGGCAGGGCACCCACACCTCGTCGCGCTCGAGCAGTGGGGCAATCCAGTCGTGCGGCACGCGATCGGTCTCGAACATCGCGCGGGCGACGTTCACTGCCTTGCGCACGGTCGGGTTGTCGAGGTGCGGGAGGTAGGTGTGGACGGCGAGATCGTTGTGCCGACGTAGGCGCTCGCCCTGCCGGCGGATCATCTGCTGGTCGCTGGGGGAGAGATCGACCGTCGTCTCGGTCCAGGTCACCGACTCCAGCGCCGGCGCATCGCCGGCTAGCTCCTGGGCGCGCAGGAAGCCGCGCAGCTCATCGGCATGTCCGGACGGGTCGCGTGCGGGGCCGACCCACAAGAACCGTGGATCGTCGCCGCGGCTGAGGGAACCAGCTGCCACGGCCCCTTGATCGGCAACACCGCGGCGAAGTTGAGCACTTGGCGGAGCGCTCACATCCGCACGTAGCCGGTCGCCTCGCCGGGGCTGCGGACGACCTGGGAGACCTTGTTGGAGTAGTTGCCCTCGATCGTCTGGATGTCGCCGTTGGGCAGCACCTTGTCGACGATGCCGACGTGGTGGTCGCCGAACACGATCAGGTCGCCGGGGGTCGGCGTGACGCCCGGGCCGTTGGGGATCGCGCGGCCGGTCTGCTGCGCCCACGACCAGATGTCGCCGACGTAGCCGAGCCCCTGACCGGAGCTGCCGATCGGCTCGCCCGCCTGGCGGGCGACCCACGAGGCGAAGTAGGCACACCACGGCTCGCCCGCTGCCGCTCCCGCCGTGGCGGTGCGGTACGTCGAGATCGCCGGACCGTCGTTGGAGCCGGGAGGCTGCTCGGACTGGCCGATCTGGCTCTCGGCGATCTGGACCATCGCCTGTCCGGAGCTTGACCCGGGGGCGATGCCCTGGGTCGACATCGCACCTTGGAGGGTGCTCGCGAATGTGGCCCCGGGCGTCCCGGTGGTGCTCAGCGAGGAGGTGTCCGCCGTCGGGGCTGTCGTCTGGGCCGCGGCGGTTGGAAACAGCGTGGCCTCAAGCTGCGAGACACGTGCGATGGCGGCATCGAGGGACATCGTCTTTGTAGTCGGCATCCCGACGCGGTCCTTAAATCCACGCGGGGCGGGCGCCCTAAGGCAGCCCGCCCCGCTTCCGGTTCCCTCGATGGATTCGGACGTGGCGTATATGGCCCCACAACGATGCGAGTCGGGACGGTCGCAGGGCGTTTGTTGTTCTCGACAGCGGACAGCGAACTGACCGCGGTCAAGCTTGTGTCGTCGACTTCGGGCCTCACCAAGACACCCGTGGACGAAAGCTTGTTGGGTTTCGTTGGGTCCGGGCGGCGGCTAACCGCCGCCCGGCCCTACGAATCTGTTTCCTACTGCAGGAGCTTGAGGACAAGCTGCGGCTGCGAGTTCGCCTGAGCGAGCATCGCGGTGCCGGCCTGCTGCAGGATCTGCTGCTGCGTCAGCGTCGTCATCTCAGACGCCATGTCGACGTCCTGGATGCGGCTGTTCGAAGCGGACAGGTTCTCCTCGGTGGAGGAAATCGCGTCCGAGGTGTACTGCAGACGGTTCTGGACCGCACCAAGCGTCGCCGCCTGGTTCGAGACATTGCCGATCGCCGTGTCCAGCGTGCTCAGGGCGTTCGCCTGCGAGAGGTCGAACACCGCGCCGCCGCTGGCGGCCTGCGACCAGCTGAAGCCGGTCACGCCCAGGCCGGACGAGCCCTCGACGTCAGCGAACGAAGCCGACAGGGTGTCACCGCTGTTGGCGCCGACCTGGAAGGTCACGCCCGTGGTGCCACCAGCCGTACCGTTCAGCAGGTTGATGCCGTTGAACGTCACGGCACCGCGCTGGCGGTCGACTTCCTGCGTCAGCTGGTTCACTTCGTTCTGGATGTCGGTCTTGTCGGTGCTGGAGAGGTCGCCGTTCTGGTACTGCACGGCAAGCTCACGAACGCGCTGGAGCATTCCCTGCACGTTGTTGAGCGAGCTCTCCGCGGTCTGAACCATCGAGACCGCGTCGCCGACGTTCCGGCTGGCCTGGTCGAAACCATTGACCTGGCTGGTCAGGCCCTGGCTGATCGCGTAACCAGCGGCGTCGTCCGCCGCGGTGTTGATCCGAAGGCCCGAAGACAGACGCTGCATTGCCGTCGACACCGCGTTCTGTGAAGAAACCAGATTGCGGTGGGTGTCCATCGCCGAGATGTTGGTGAGAATCGAAAGGGACATTGCTTACACCTCCATGGTGTTTGTTGTTTGGGGTTTGTCCCCCGGCTGCTCCTTGCTGCCGGTCTCTCCGGTTATCGCCCCGGGGCGGATTCACTTGAGGGGGCGTCCAGTCGGGTCTGGACGGTTCTCGAAAAACTGCCGGTTTGCAGGGAATTATGGACGTGGTGCAAACGTCCCGGGCGGGGTCTGGGCGGCGGTCGAGGGGACGTTCGCTCCCGTGAGCGGAGCGAACATCCCGCGCGGCGCCGGCTGAGCATTGGTTGGGACGTTGCCGCGCTCCCAGAGCGGTTTCGTCCCGGGCGGCGGCGCCGAGGGTTCGGCCGGGACGTTCCCGCCGTGAGGGAGGCCTACGCCTCGATGTCGACGTGAAGGCCGCTCTCGCCTTGCTCGTCGAAGTCAGCGACGTCGTAGTCCTCCCAGGAGGACTGGTCTGTGGCGTCGTCTGAGGTGCCGTGGATGTCGACCTTGGCGTCGGGGCGCTTGCGGCGGCCCTGGCCGCCGCCGGAGTTGGGCTCGCGGCGGCTCTCGCGGTCGATCTTGCCGGCCATCGGTGCCGGCGGAATCGGCGCAATCGTCGGCGGCTGCGGGATGATCGGATGGATCGGGTCCATCGGGAGCTTCTAGGGCTAGCTGGCGGCCTTGTCAGCGGCAGGCTGGGGAGCGACGAGGCGCCCGGCCTCGGCGGCGGCGCGGAGCTCGGCGACCATCAAGTGGCGCCAGACCGTCACCGACGCAAACCCGCCCACGACGTACCCCGCGACGCCCGCGGCGAGCGCGCGCGCTCCGGCCTGGGCGAACGGGACGGCGGCCTTGTGCGCCAGATATGCGGCGATAGTGAAGCCGATGATCCCGCCCCAGCCCTTGGCACGGCGGACGTGAGCGCGTGCGCGCGGGTGCGCGGCGACGCTCGGACCGCCCGTGGCCCCACCCTTGCCCTTCTTGGCCTTCTTGTCCTTGCCTTCCTTCTTAGCCATCAGATGCTCCTGTGAGGGATCGGGCGGTTGACCTAGTTGGGATTCGCCCGGCGCGCGGGCAGTTGCTGCACCGAGGCGTTACGTGAGGTCTTGGTCTTGGCCAGGGCGGCGCGCTGGCACTCGAACACGAAGTGGATGAGCCGCTGGCGGTCGGCGCTCGAAATGTCGTCGAACACCAGCCCGCGGCGGCCACGGACATCGCTGCGCACGACCGTCGCGCGCCCCTCGATCGGCGGCGTCTGGGTGCCGAGGAGGAGGCTGAAGCGGACGGTTGAGTCGAGCGGGAGCGAGTCGGCGCCGGTCAGCAGCATGCCGCCACCGCTGACGTCGATCGCGTGTGCGTTGATCGCAGCCTCGTCGGGGGCGAAGCCGAGCACGACCGGCTGCACCGCCTCGACGCGGACGTAGTCGCGCCGCTGGACGACCTCGCCGTCTGCGGCGACCGTGAACCGCACGAGATCGCGGCCTTCGAGCTCGCCGGCGCCGATGTAGCGCACGAGGCCCTGGTTAGAGACGTACTCCAGCGCAAGCCGCTCTGCGGAGCCGAGCCACACCTCCTCATCGGCTGCCAGCATCAGCACGAGCATCAGCTGGCCGCCGCCCCGCTCGAACACGCGCACGGGTACCTGCTCGCCGGCGGGGGTGGTGAGCTTCCCCTCCTTGCCGCCGACGATCAGGCGAATGACGTTGTCCGGCAGACCGGCGGAGTCGGTCATGGCAGGAGGCGAGCCGCCAGCGAGGTCGGGTCCGAGGCCGACAGCGCGCTGTCGAGCTCGAGGCCGTCGTGGACGTAAGCGATCGGGACGCCGCTGATGTGGGCCAGCTCGGCCGCGACGCCGAGCTGCTCGGCCTCGTCGGCGTGGGTGACCGCGATCCCGTCGACGCCGAGCGCGTCGAAGCTCTCGACGAGCTTGGTGGCAGCGCGGACGCTGAACGTGGCCGGGATCGTCAGGTACAGGGCGTCGAGTTCGAGCGAAGCGAGCTGTGAGGCGAGCTGCTGGACCGCGTCCGCGTTACGCGGGCTGGTGGCCGGAGTGTCGACGACGACCATTCCGCCCTGGCGGCCGCTCTGGACCGCGGCGTGGGCGTCGGTGGCCGTCGGAGCGACGGTGACCCAGGTGCTCTGGCCCTTGAGCAGGTCCTTGACCTCGGCGCCCCAGTCCTCGCCGCCGAGTGCGACGACGCTCGCGGCGAGCGTGCTGGCGCGGGCGTAGGCGGCGGCCAGGGAAGCGCTACACCGGGTCTTGCCCGAACCGCCGGCCCCGACGAACGCGATTGCGGCGCCATCGGCAGGCAGCGACGCCGGCGCGGGGAGCGTCGAAGCGAGCGTCGCGCGAACCGCGTCGCGCAGGTTGCCCGCGGCGAGCGGCGAACGGTGCGCGGCGGCTTCGTCGATCAGCTGGCGGGCCCAGGTCTCGCTGAAGCCCTGCTCGGTCAGCTCAACCGCCAGCGCCTCGGCGTCATCGCCGTCGAGCTGGCCGGTCTGCTGAGCCGCGAACGCGCGCTGAGCGGGGGCGGGGGCGGGAGAGGGGGCCGGAGCGGCCTGGAGCGTCGGGAAGGCCTTGGGCCGGATGATCGGCTGGGGCGCGACGACGATCGGCTGCGGCGCGACCGGGGCGGGCGCGGGAATCACGACCGGCTCGGGAGCGGCAGCGACAACCGGCTCGGGCGCGGGAGCGACAACCGGCTCGGGAGAGGCAGCGACAACCGGCTCGGGCGCGGGAGCGGCAACCGGCTCGGGCGCGGGAGCGGCAACCGGCTCGGGCGCGGGAGCGGCAACCGGCTCGGGAGCGACATAAGCAACGGGCTCCTCGTAAGCGGCAACGGGCTCCTCGTAAACGACGGGTTCCGCGTAAGCGGCGACGGGTTCCGCGTAAGCAACGGGCTCCTCGTAAACAACAGGGTCGGGCTCGATCACGGGAGCGGGCTCCGCAGCGACAGGCGCGGGCATCTCGGGAAGCAGCCCAGCGGCCTCCTGGAGGCGCTCGACGAACGACGGGCCCGCCGGCAGGTCGGCGGCGTGGCGCTCGTAACCGACCGGCTCCGGGTCAACGAACGCGACCGGCTCGTCACCCTCGATCTCGTTGGGGAGCTCGTCGATCATTCCGTCGATCGCGTTGGTCGGTACGTAGAAGGTCTCGATCAGGTTCGGAGTCACACCCGGCTCAATCGGCTCGATCCGGTCGCCCGCCTCGAGCGCCGGCAGCTCGGCGGTGACCTGCGGGGACTCCGGAGCAGGGTCGGCGTAGGGGTCCTCGATCTCGCCGAGGAGGCTCTGGTCGACGTCTTCCTCGTCGTAGATGTCGACGAGCGGCTGGTCGGGCTGGGGGGCCTGTGCGTCGACCTCGACGCAACGCTGGGCGAAGAATCCGCCGACGCCGCCGGTCAGGCCCTCGCGCTGGCGCAGGATGATCGCGTCGTCACCGAGCTCATCGCGGATCTGGGGGATCAGGTCCTCGAGCTTGCGGCCCCGGTAGGTACGGACGCCGTTGAGCTCGCGACTGTGGCCGTTGGTGTTTGGAGTGAGGGTCTGGCTCTGGGGGCTCATGCGGTGACGACTCCTATGGTTTCTACGCTGATGCCGGAGGCAACTTCGTTGTAAGAACAGACGGGCAGGTGCGGTACAGCCGCCTCGACCAGTCGCCGCACGTGCCTGCGGACTCGGGCCGAGCAGAGCAGCACGGGCCGGGCGCCGCCGCGGCCAGCGGCGTGCTCAGACTGGCTGCGCACGGCACCGAGCACAGCCTGTGCCCGCGCCGGCTCCATTGCCAGGTACTCGCCATCGCTCGTCTGGGTGATCGAAGTTGCGAGCTCCTGCTCGATCGCCGGATCGAGCGTGATCACGCGCAACGTGTGGGTCGGGTCCAGGTGCGGCGCGGTGATCGCGCGTCCCAGCGCCTGCCGGGCGTATTCAGCGAGCAGACTGGGGTCACGAGTGACCCGAGCCTTGTCGCCGACGGCCTCGACGATGGCGCCAAGATCGCGAATCGACACGCCCTCTGTGAGGAGGGCCTGAAGTACGCGCTGAATCTCTCCGAGCGAGAGGACGTCTGGCACAACCTCTGTAACGACAGCTTCGTTGATTTCCTTTAGCTGATCGAGCAATTGCCTTACGTCCTGACGCGTGAGCAGCTGCGCCGCGTGCTTGCGGATCGTCTCGGTCAGGTGGGTGACGATCACCGATTCCCCGTCAACCACGGTGTATCCGAGGGCCTCGGCCTCGGCGTGCTGGGACTCTGGGATCCACGTTGCAGGCAGGCCGAAGGCGGGCTCGGTGGTCGGGATTCCCGGCAGCGCGCCGACCGCGTCGCCCGGGTCCATCGCCAGGTGGTGGCCGGCCATGATCGTGCCCCGGGCGACGGCGGTGCCGCGGACCTTGAACACGTACTCGTGGGAGTCGAGATCGATCTCGTCGTGGATCCGGACCGGCGGGATCACCATTCCGAGCTCGGAGGCGATCTGGCGGCGGATCGCCGAGACGCGGCGGACCAGCGTGCCGCCGCCGCGGCGGTCGACCAGCGGCACCAGGCCGAAGCCGATGCCGAGCTCGAGCGGGTCGATCGGAAGCTCCTTCATGACCTCCTCGCGCGGCGCGGCGGGTGCCTCAGGCTTGTCGCCGGACGGCAGCGCGGCTGCGGCCGCGGCTGCGGCCTCGACATCGTCGGGGGTGCCGTTGCGAACGGCCCGTCCGATCGCGAGGAACAAGATGCCGATGAACAGGAACGGCAGCTTCGGCAGGCCCGGCACCAGCGCGAACAGGCAGATCACCGAGCCGGCCACCATCGGGGCCCGGCGCTGGCGCAGGATCTGGTTGGCGATGTCTGATCCGAGGTCCTTCTCGGACGCGGAGCGCGTGACCAGGATGCCCGTCGCGACCGAGATCAGCAGCGCCGGAATCTGCGCGGCGAGGCCGTCACCGACGGTCAGCAGCGAGTAGTGCTGGGTCGCCTCGCCGAACGGAAGCCCGTGCTGGAGCATCCCGACTACGATTCCGCCGAGCAGGTTGATCGCGGTGATCAGCAGGGCGGCCATCGCGTCGCCCTTGACGAACTTCGAGGCACCGTCCATCGCGCCGTAGAAGTCCGCCTCGCGGGCGATCTCGAGGCGGCGGTTGCGGGCCTGCTCGTCGGTGATCAGGCCGGCGTTGAGGTCGGCGTCGATCGCCATCTGCTTGCCGGGCATCGCGTCCAGGGTGAAGCGAGCGGACACCTCGGCCACGCGGCCGGCACCGTTGGTGACGACCACGAACTGGATCACGACGAGGATCAGGAAGATCACCAGACCGACGACGACGTTGCCGCCGACGACGAACTGGCCGAAGTCGTGGACGACGGTGCCGGCGTCGCCCTTGGTCAGGATCAGACGCGTGACCGACACGTTGATCGCAAGGCGGAACATCGTGGTCAGCAGCAGGAGGCTCGGGAACACGGAGAAGTCCAGCGGCTTTGACAGGTACATCGTGGCGACGGCCACCGCGAGCGCGGCGGAGATGTTCACCGTGATGAACAGGTCGAGCAGCATCGCCGGCAACGGCACGACGAGCATCACGACGACCACCACCACACCAACGGCGGCCAGCAGGTCGCTGTGCTTGAGCAGCTTCTTCATCGTGTCCTGGTTCATGTCGCTGAGGCCCTCCTGCGGCCGGCCATCCGGTAGACGAATGCGAGTACCTGCGCCACCGCTGCGAACAGCTCGGCGGGAATCATCTGACCGAGCTCAACCGATGCATGCAGCGACCGCGCGAGTGGCGGGTCGGGCACGATCGGGACGTTGTTCTCGGTTGCAATCCGGCGAATCTGCGCCGCCACCAGGTCCTTGCCCTTGGCAACGACGATCGGGGCGGGCTTGCTCCCGTCGTAGGCGAGCGCGACCGCGTAGTGGGTCGGGTTGGTGACGACCACGTCGGCCTGGGGGACGGCGGCCATCATCCGGGCGCGGGCGTTCTGCATCTGGCGGCGGCGCATCGCGGCGCGGACTTCGGGCGGGCTCGTGAACGCCTTGCTCTCCTCCTTGACCTCCTGCTTGGTCATCTTCAGCTGCTTGAGGTGACGGCGCTTCTGCCAGGCGTAGTCGATCAGCCCGATCAGCAGGAAGGCGGCGACCGCGCGGATCGCGATGCCCATCGCCCCCGAGGCGATCAGGTGGCCGAGCGCGCCGGGGGGCGTGCCGACGCTCGCGCCGAGGTTCGTGAGGTCGGGGATCAGCGCCATCGCGACGACCGCGCCAACGACCGCGACCTTGGCGAGCGCCTTGGCGGTCTCAAACGCGATCCGCGGCCCGAAGGTGTTCTTGAAGCCGGTCGCCGGGTTGATCCGCTTGAAGTCGGGCTTGAGTGCCGAGGCCGACGGCCTGAAGCCGACCTGGGCGACGTTGGCGAGCACGCCGACCCCCATGCAGATGCCGCCGATCGGGGCGACGGTCGTCAGCAGCGTATGCAGCGCCGCGTGGAACAGGCCGTTAAGGCCGGCGCCGCTCGTGACTGCGTTGGGCGTGGAGATCTGCGCGAACGTCGCGCGCATCGAAGCGGCCACGCCCGAGACGATCGTCCCGCCGACCATCGAGATCGCGACGAGTCCGCCGACGAGCACGAGCGCCGTGTTGAGATCGGTGCTCTTGGCGACCTGGCCCTTCTTGCGGGCCTCTTTCTTGCGCTTGGCTGTCGGTTTTTCTGTCTTGTCGTCGGCGGCCATGGCTCAGGCGATCGAGAGGGAGTGCAGGGCGGTGCCGACCGACGTGTACATCTGGTTTGACATCCAGCCGCCGAGGAACGGCAGGGAGGCCGCGACGACCAGCAGCGAGACGCCGATCTTCAGCGGCAGGGCAACGGTGAAGACGTTGAGCTGCGGGACCGCGCGCGAGACCATCCCGAATGCGACGTCGGTGATCAGCAGGGCGAGCAGCGCCGGCGCGGCGACCTCGATCGCCGAGACGAAGATCGAGGCGAACGCCTGCTCGGCGCCGTTGACCAGCGACGTGATCTTCGGGGCCTTGGTCAGCGGCACGAGCGTGAACGTGCGCGTAATCCCGCGCAGCAGCCAGGCGTCGCCGCCGATCGCGATGAACATCGCGGTGCCGATCAGCGCGTACATCGAGGAGAAGACGCCGCCCTGATTGCCGTTGATCGGATCGATCGTCGCGCCGAACGAGAAGCCCGAGACGATGTCGGTCAGGCCGCCGGCCGTCTGCACGCCGATCAGCAGCGCCGAGACCGCAAACGCGAACAGCAGTCCTACGAGTACCTGCACGACGATCAGTCCCGCGACCGACATCGGGTCGGTCGGGACGTGCTGTCCGTGCATCGCGACACCGGTCAGGCCGATCGACAGCGCGACCGCGACGATCCCGCGCACGCGCGCGGGCAGCATCTTCGACGAGAACAGCGGCGCGAGGATGAACAGCGGGCTGACGCGCGCAAGCACCAGGAAGAACCCGGTGACCTCCGACCCGCCGCCGAGCTGCTGAACCAGCTGACTGAGCGACAGCTGGCTCATCCGCCCACCAGCTGCGGGATCGCCATGTAGAGGTTCTGCGTGTAGCTGACCAGCTGGTCGAGCATCCACGGGCCGAGGATCACGACGATCGCGGCAACGCCGACGATCTTCGGGATGAACGCGAGGCTCTGCTCCTGGATCTGTGTGACCGCCTGGAAGATGCTGACCACCAGCCCGACGACGAGCCCGACGAGCAGGATCGGCCCGGCGACCTTGAGCGCCAGCGTCATGGCCTGTGTTGCGAGATTGACGACGGTGTCCTGGTTCATTTCGGGCTCCAATGCATCAGTGGAAGCTCGCGACGAGCGAGTGCGTGATCAGGTCCCATCCGTCGACCAGGACGAACAGCAAGATCTTGAATGGCAGGGAGATGAATGTCGGCGGCAACATGACCATCCCCATGCTCATCAGCGCCGATGAGACGATCAGGTCGATGATCAGGAACGGGAGGAAGATCAAGAACCCGATCTGGAACGCCGTCTTCAGCTCGCTCATGATGAACGCGGGGATCAGCACGTAGGTCGGGATGCCCGCGCGGGTCTTGGGCTGGTTGATCTTCGCGAGGCTCACGAACAGCGTGAGATCCTGCGTGCGCGTCTGCTTGAACATGAACGCGCGCAGCGGTTCCTGACCGCGCTGGAGCGCCTGAGCCGTGTTGATCTGGTGGTGCTGGAGCGGCTCCCACGCGTCTTTCTTGATCGCGCCGATCGTCGGCGCCATCACGAACAAGGTCAAGAACAGCGCGATCCCGACCAGCACCTGGTTGGGCGGCGTGTTCTGCGTGCCGAGCGCGTTGCGGATGAACCCGAGGACGATCAGGATCCGGGTGAACCCAGTGACCGTGAACAGGATCGCCGGGATCAGCGAGATCCCGCCGACCAGCAGCAGGATCTGAAGCGCGTTTGAGGAGTCGACCTTCACGAGCGAACCGTCATCCGGCGCAGGAGGTCGAGCGCACGGTCGGCCGGCTTACCGGCCGGGCGTGAGTCCGGAGCATCCTCCTCCGGCAGCTCGATCCCGCTGGAGATCACCTCATCCTCGGTGTATGTGCGAATCGGCGTGACGCTGTGCTCAGAGACCCCGACCAGCACGACGTCGGTGCCGGCGCGCACCAGCGCGACCGAACGTCCGTTGCCGAGCGGCAGGCTCGCGAGCTGCGACAGGCCATTGCCGGTCGCGCGGCTCTTGCCCTTCTTGGCCTGGCGCATGATCCAGGCGACGCCGTAGATCACGGCGATCACGATGAACAGCCCGACGATCGTGCGGACGATCCCGGAGCTGCCGCTCGACGACGCGGCGTGGGTGGGAAGCGCGGAGCTGCCGAGCTTGACCGGCGTGTTCTCGCCGGCGGCGGCCTTGATGCTCGCGGCGCTCGGCGCGGCAGGCGTAGTCGAGCCTGCAGCGAGCGCTGTCGCGGCATGCAGAAGTGTCAGGGCGCCGGTCATTACGACGCCACGTGTAAGCGTGAGCGACTTCATCGAGGGAAGGACTCCGAGGGAGAGTCCTCCCCATAATCGGCCGGGGGTGGTGGATCCTTGAGAGGGGTTTGGAAAGACGCCGCGACGGCGCCCGGGGCGCCGGGCTAGGCCAAGGCTTTGCCCACGGCCTCGAGCAGCTGCGCGGGCTGGAACGGCTTGACGACGAAGTCCTTGGCGCCGAGCTGGATCGACTCGATCACCTTGCTCTCCTGGCCGAGCGCCGAGCACATCAGCACGCGCGCGGCGGGGTCCAGGGCGATGATCTCCCGTAGGGCGGAGAGGCCGTCCTTGTCGGGCATTGTGATGTCGAGCGTCGTCAGCTCGGGCGAGAGCTCCTGGAAGCGCTTGACCGCCTCGGTGCCGGTGCCGGCTTCTCCGATCACCTCGTGGCCGCCCGAGGCCAGGGCGTCGCTGACGACCTTGCGCATGAATGCGGCGTCGTCGACTACGAGTACACGGGCCATCAGTTCCCTGCTCCTTCAGATTCTGGTTCGCTGGACTCGACGGATTCGCTGGATTCCACGGATTCGTCGCCCTCCTCAGCGGCCTCGGTCTGCTCCACAGACGCAGCGGCTGCCTCCTCAGCAGATTGGTCGGCCTCCTGAACGACCTCCTGAACCGCTTCAGACTCGGTCTCGACATCTGTCTCAGCGGCCGCAGACTCATCCGTCGCAACCGCCTCGTCGACGACGTCGGCATCGACCGCATCGACCGCGTCGATCACGCCGTCAGCTTCGAGGTCGGCCTCCAGCGCGCCGTCCAGCGCGTCCTCGGGCTCGTTCAGCGGGCGGCGCGGCAGCCGGTTGCGGCCGACCGCCGCCCGCGGCGGCCCGCCGACCTCGTCGACGCACACGGCCCACTCGCCGTCATCGGTCAAAACCAGGTGACCCTGGGCGAATCGAAGTCCGTTGACGTACAGGTCCACCGGGGCGTCCGCGGCGCGGTCGAGGTCCACGACGGCGCCCAGGGGCATCGAGAGCGCCTTGCCGAGCGGCATCCGGGCGCGCCCGAGCTCGGCCCACACGCGCAGGTTGATGTCCCCCAGCGCCTCCTGGAGGCTGACGCTGGCGCCGTTGGCGCCGTTAGTGGCGCCGACCTCGGCGCCCGCTCCCGCCGCGGCGCCCTCGCCGGGGGTCGCGCGCTGCTCGGCGCTGAGCTCATCCATCGCGCGGGCCATCCGCACGACGAACGCGCTCGGAACCAGCTGGATCAGCCGGCACGATTCGCCGGCGATCAAGAACGTGGTCGAGGTCGCGTATGGAGCGCTGCCGTACAGCTCATCGGCCTTCGTGGGGTCGTCGAGAACCCGCGTGTCGGGCGGCGAGATGCCGACCGGCTGGCCGAGCACGACGCCGATCGCGGCGGCCGCGGCGGCCATCATCTGGTTGGCCGCCTCGGCGATCGCCGACAGCTCGAACTCCGATAGCGGCGCGTCGGCCTCGCCCTCGGCGTCCGAAGCGACGCCCATCGCGCTCGTCAGGTTGCGCGCGCCGGTCGGCGTCAGCACGAAGATGTTGGCGCCGGTGACGCCGTCGATGTAGGAGACGCTCGACGCCACGGCGCCGCGTGGCACGTTCGCAAACGGGGTCATGCCCTCGGCCAGGACCGAGACCTCGCCGCGCTCTACCGAGCCGGGTGTGAACGACTCGAGCACCTGCGCGATTGCCTCGGCGGTCGAGGCACCGAGGCGGGTCAGCGCCTCGCGCGGTGTGATGTCCTGCTTGCTCACACCTGCCTCCCTTCGGTGCCGCAGATCTGGACGGCGCGGCGGGGGCCGTTGGACCCCGGCTGGGCGCGAGCGAGCTTGACGTTCTCGGCGAACAGCGAGATTCCGTCCTCGGCGCGGGCGCCGAGCCGGATCACGCTGCCGGGCGCGAGCGCGAGGATCTCCTCGATCGGGAGCCGGGCGGCGGCGACCTCGGCGCGGAGCGTGACCGGCACGTGCGACATCGCCCGCTCGACCTCGGTCGCGTCGCCTGACTCGGCCTCGTCGGCGATCGCATTGCGCCCAGAGATGTTCTCGCTGATGGGCTCGATTGCCGACCACGGGATCAGCAGCGCGAACGCGGCGGAGTGCTTGTTGATGCGGCTTTCGATCATCACCACGAACGTCGGGTCGCTGACCGATGCGATCTGGCTGGATTCGTTGTGGGACTCGATCTCGCCGCGGGCCAGCGTGACGCCGCCGAGGTCCTCCCAGACGACCGATAGCTGCTGGACGACCGAATCGAACAGGCGCGCGGTGAGCATCCAGTCGATCTCTGAGAAGCGACGCTCGCGCGGCGGGCGGTCGGGTGCGCCGCCGAGCAACGCGTCGAGGCACATCAGCACGAACGGCTGCTCGATCGTCAGCAGCATCCGGGTCCCGATCGGCTGCACGTCGAGCGTCGCGCGCAGCGAACCCTGGGCGAGCTGGGCCTGGGCGGCCGACCAGGTGAGCTGCGAGGTGTTGATCGTCTCGAGCTCGATCGTGCAGCGCAGCTCGGCCGACAGGCGGGTGACCGCCGTCTGGCAGAAGGCGTCGATCGCGCGCTGGATCCGCCGCTGATGGTCGCTGGTGAACTTCGTCGGGCGCGAGAAGTCGACCGTCCGCAGCCGTGGGCCGCGGCGGTTTCCGGGGGCTGCGCCCTGTTCGGGCAGCTGGCCCTTCTTGGCCGCGTCGACAAGGGCGGCAATCTGGTCGTTGTTCAGCATCTCGCTCATCGGCGCTCCTGTGCAAAGCCGTTGGTTGCTTCGGCGCTCAGGAGAGTGATCGTCCCGCCGCCCGATTCCTTCACTGTTACCGCGCAATCGCTCACTGCGATCCGCATCGTGCGACCGCGGTTGCCGCCGGTCGCCGACGCGCGCAGCGCCACCCCACGCTGCGTCAGCTGCTCGCGAACCGCCTCCTCGTTGCGCCCGCCGATGTCAAGGTCGTCGCTGAGCTCAAACATCCGCGCGCCACCAGCGATCACGGCCTCAAGTCGGCGCTTGACGGCGCCTGCCGAGCAGATCTGGGCAATCAGCGCGGGAACGGCGAGGTCGGCGAACTTGCCGGTCGTACTCAGCTGCTCCTGCGCCTCTGGGAGCACGATGTGGGCCATTCCGGCGACGCCGGCGACACGGTCGACGAGCGCCAGGCCGATGCACGACCCGAGGCCGTACGCGACCAGCTCCTCGCCGGCCTGCGACGAGATCACGATCTGGCCCATGTTGACAATGCTCATCGTTCGTCTCCCGGCTCCATCGAGTCGTCGGCGAGGCCGAGCGGCGCGAGCAGCTCCGAGACGGCGCCGTTGGCCGGCAGCAGCAGGAACGAGATCGAGCACGGCAGCTCGGCGACGTGCAGGACGGTGTCGAGCACCAGCGCGAGGCCGCCTGGGGCGACCGTGCGCGCGACCTGCAGGGCGACGATCGTGCCGAGTGCGTCGGTGCTCAGGCGCGGCGGGCAGGGTGCGAGCTCGAGCCCGGTGATCGCCGACAGCGCATTGAGGCATGCGGCGCCAAGGATGTTTCCGATCTCGCGCAGCGCCGATTCGCCGACCTCGCTGCCGGGCGACACGCCGAGCAGCGTGCAGAGCGTGTCGGCGTCCGCACGGGGGATCACCAGCAGCATCACGCCGTCGATGTCGCCGTCGAGTCCGATCGCCACACCGGCGACCCGCTCGTTGACAGAGCCACAGGCGTTGACGGCCTCGGCGCGCGGCAGTGCCAGCGCCCTGGGCACGCTCAGCTGCACCTCGGTGCCGAGCATCTGCGCAAGCGCGGTCGCCGCGTTGCCCGAGGCGATGTTCGCCAGTTCGCGCAGCGCGTCGAGCTGAATCTCGGTGAGGCGCGGCTCGCTCATGCTGCAAGCCTCAGCTCGGGGTCGGTGACCGTCGCGGCCGCGGGCGTCGCGCCGGCGAGCGCCGCGTTGAGCAGCGCGTCGCAGTCGACGATCAACGCGATTCGTGCGTCGGGAAGGCTGGCGCCGCCGGAAACCGGGTGCTCGTCGGCGACGATCGCCGGGAGCGGGCGGGTGACGAGCTCGCGTTGGCCGACGAGGTCGTCGACCGTCAGCGCGAGCCTGCGGTCCTGGGCGCGGATCACCACCGCGAACTCGTGATCGCCGGTCGGGGCGCGGCCGAACGCTTGCGCGCCATCGGCAAGCGGCAGCACGTCGTCGCCGAGCACCAGCATCCGCCGGCCCGCGACCGAGCGGACGGTCTCCTGCGAGAGCCGGAGCGTGCGCTCGATCCTGTCGATCGGGATCGCGAACGGCGCTCCCGCGACCTCGACGTGCAGCGCTGAGACGATCGCGAGCGTCAGCGGCAGCCGGATCTGAGCAGTCGTGCCGACACCGGGCGTCGAGTCGATTACGACCTCGCCGCCGAGCTGTCGAATCTTCGCGCGGACGGCGTCCATCCCGACGCCGCGCCCGGAGATGTCGTTGGTCGTCTCCGACGTCGAGAAGCCCGGTGCGAACAGCAGCTCGATCGCGCTGCGCAGGTCGATCTCGTTGGCGGCGTGCTCGTCGATCAGGCCCAAGGACGCTGCCTTGCGACCGATCGCGGCCGCGTCGAGACCGCGGCCGTCGTCGCGCACTTCGATGATCACGCTGCCTCCCGCCTGGCTTGCGATGAGCGAGATTGTCCCATGGCTCGGCTTACCGGCCGCCATACGCTGCTCGGTCGTCTCGAGGCCGTGGTCGACGGCGTTGCGGACCAGGTGCACGAGCGGATCGCCGATCGCGTCGACGACCGTGCGGTCGAGTTCGGTATCGCTGCCGATCAGCTCGAGCTTGACCTCCTTGCCGGTCTTGCTGGCGAGGTCGCGCACGAGTCGCGGGAAGCGCAGGAAGACGATGTCGACGGGGATCATCCGCACCTGCATGACCATCTCCTGAAGCGCGTGGGAGCTGCGTGTCAGCTCCTGCACGGCCTGCTGGAGCCCGGGCACGTCGAGGCCCGTCGTCAGCGCGTCGACGGCCGTACGGTGGATCACGAGCTCTCCCATCAGGTGCATCAGCGTGTCGAGGCGCTCGGCGTCGACGCGCACGGTGCGCGTCGCCCTGTGGGCGGTTGGGGCGTCGGCCGCGGCCGCCACGGGTGCGGGGGCCTGCGGCTCGGGCGCCGGCGCGGCCTGCTTGGCGAGCTCCTCGGGGTCGAGCGCGCCGACTTCGACTGTCGCGACCTCCGAGATCGCGCGCGCGGCGTCGGCGACGACGTCCTGCTCGTTGTCGGTCGCGATCCAGGCGTCGATCCGGCGGCCGTCGAACAGCTCCAGTCCGTCGGGAGCCGGCGCGCTGCCGACGATCTCGCCGTGCTCGGTCAGCGCCGAGAAGACCATGTGCGCTCGCACCGCCGGCATCAGCGTCTCGTCGTGGAGGGTCACGCGGACGTGGAGCACGCGTGCGCCGGCAGCCAGCGCGGCGTCGATCGCGATGTGGTCGGGCGGCATCACGGAGCCGACGCGCGCGAGCTGCTGCTCGCGCGTCCGCGGCCGCACCAGTGTGCGCAGCCGCTTGACGAGCGGCTCGGGGTCGAGCGCCTCCTGGCCGTCTGCTTCGATCGCCTCAACGGCGCCCGAGAGCGCGTCGAGGCATGCGAACACCGTGTCGATGGCCTCGGTCTTGATCCCGCTCGTGCGCTGGCGCAGCAGCTCGAATACGTCCTCCATTGCGTGCGTCAGCTCGGCGATCTTGGCGAAGCCCATCGTCGCGCTCATCCCCTTGAGCGAGTGCGCGATCCGGAAGATCTCGTCGACCGTCGGCTGGTCCTTTGGGTTCTTCTCCAGCCGGACGATCGCGAGGTTCAGGTGCTCGAGGTGCTCGCGCGTCTCGGCGAGGAACATCGGCATGTATTCGGAGGTGTCCATCAGCGCTTGCGGTAGATGAAGGGGTGGATTGGCTCAAGCTTGATCGCGGCCGGCTCGTTGACGCGCTCGGTGCCTCCGACGACCAGGCAGCCGCCTCGGCGCAGCGCGTGCGCGAGGCGCGCGTGCAGCGCGTCGCGGATCGCGTCGGCGAAGTAGATGACGGTGTTGCGGCACATGATCAGGTCGTAGGTCGCGGCCAGGCGGCGGATCCGCAGCAGATCGCCGACCTCGAATGTGGTCATCGCCCGAAGCTGCTGCTTGGCGCGCCAGCCGCCGGGCACGGGCTCAAACCAGCGGTCCATCGACTCCGCCGGCACGTCACGGGCGTCGGCGTCACTGAACACGCCCTCGCGTGCCAGCTCGACCATCCGGGGGTCGATGTCGGTGCCGAGAATCTGCACCGCGGCGCCGGGGATCGCGGTCGCGGCGGCCGCGGCAAGCGTGTACGCCTCGGCTCCGTAAGAGCATCCCGCGCTCCACGCGCGCACCGTGCCGCGCGTCGCGAGCTCGCCGAGCACCTCGCGCTCGAGCGCCTTCCACTGCTCGGGGTGGCGCCAGAGCTGCGAGACGTTGATCGTCACGCGGTCAAGCAGCGTCTCGAGCTCGGAGCGGTTCTTGCGCAGACGCTCGAGCGAGTCGGTCAGCACCGCAAAACCCTGGCGGGCGAAGAAGCTGCGCAGTCGTCGCTCCATCTGCGGGCGCCGGTACTGGCTCAGATCGATCCCGCAGATCTCGCGCAACCCCTCGCAGAACGCCAGGTAATCGTCGTGGGCGACGGTGCTCATCGGCCCGCCTCCGCGGCGATCGCGCCGGCGAGCCGGTCGAGGGTCAGGACATCGTCGGCGAGCCCCTGGTCGACGATCGCCCGCGGCATCCCGTAGACCGTGCAGCTCTCCTCGGCCTCGACGAGGATCCGACCGCCACGCCGTCGGACCTCGTGCGCGCCGCGCAGGCCGTCGTTGCCCATACCGGTGAGGACCACGAGCAGCAGCCGCCGGCCGTAGGCGCGCGCGGCGTCCTCGATCAGCAGGTCGGCGCGGGGGCGCAGGCCGCCGACCGGAGGGTCGTCGCTGAGCTGGATCAGTCCGTCGTGGCCGAGGCGCAGGTGGCTGCCGCCGGGCGCGAGCAGCGCGGTGCGCGCGTCGAGCCGCTCGCCGCCCTCGGCCTCGCGGACGGTCAGGTTCGTCGCGCCGTCGAGCCGCGCCGCCAGCGATTCGGTGAAACCGGCGGGCATGTGCTGCACGATCAGCGTGCCGATCCCCAGCGGCGACGGGAGCTTTGGCATCAGCGCCGCGAGCGCGCGAGGGCCGCCGGTCGACGTCGCGATGATCACCAGGCGGGCGAGCTTGGTGTCGTCGGTCGGGCGCGGTGCGGGCGGCGGCGTTGCGGCTACCCGGTTGGGAGCGGCGACGGGCATCCGGATCGGCGAGAGCGTGCGGCGCGAGGACAGGGCCAGCTTGACCTTGGCGCCGAGGTTCTCGATGAACGCGTCGAGGCCCTCGCTGACGGCGGGCTTGGAGACCAGGTCGAACGCGCCCTCGGCGAGCGCATCGACGGCGCGGGCGCCGTGAGCGGCGGAGAAGGCCGAGACGACCACCACCGGGATCCCGCCGCCGGGACGCTCGCGCAGCGCGCGCAGCACCCCGAGGCCATCGAGCCCGGGCATCGTCAGGTCGAGCGTCATCGCATCGGGACGCTCGCGCTCGCACAGTGCGAGCGCCTCGTCGCCGTTGCGGGCGCTGCCCACGACATCGACGCCGGCGCGCTCCAGCGACCGCGAGACGATGCTGCGCATCAGGGCGCTGTCGTCGGCGACGACGACGCGCGGGGGGTTCGTGGCGAACGCTCCGGTCATCCAGGTGGGCTTAGGCGGCCGCCGGGAGCTGGGGCTCGGTGAACACGGCAAATGGGTTGAGCAGCACGATCAGTCGGTCGCCGACCTTCGCGATCGCCTCGATCGCCGCGGAGTCGACGCCGGGCGCCGGCTGGATCTGCTCGGCGGCGACCGTCAGCACCTCGTCGACCGAGTCGACGACGACGCCGGCGATCTCGGCGCCGGTGTCGAGGATCATGATCTTTGCGCGCGAGCCGAGCGCAGACGCGACTCCGAGCCTGGCGGCGAGGTCGTAGACGGGGATGATCTGGCCGCGCAGGCTGATCACGCCCTTGACCCAGTTGACGCGTGAGGCGACGGAACGGGGCTCTGAGTAGCGGATGATCTCCTGCACCTGCCCGATCGGCAGCGCGTACTGCTCGTCTCCGAGATCGAAAACGACGAGCTGGCGCGGACTGGTTGCTTCTGACATCAGGTTGCTCCTTGTCGGCGGGGCCGCCCGATCGGCGAGCACCCGGCGCACGGGCCGGTTAGCCGGGTACTCGGCCTGGCGCTGTCGAGCTTTAGCGGCGCGTGTGCGCGCCGCCCGGTCAGTCTTCGCTCTTGGGGAGCCCGAGCGGTCCGGCGGGCTCGGTCGGGAGCCCCTCGGTCGAGTCGACGACGCCCGCGTCGCCCATCATCTCGGTCACGCGCAGGCCGAATTGCTCGTCGATCACGACGACCTCGCCGCGCGCGATCGCGGTGCCGTTGACCAGCAGGTCGACGGGCTCGCCGGCCATCCGGTCGAGCGTGATGATCGATCCCTGGCGCAGCTCCAGTGTCTCGCCGACGGTCATCCGCGTGCGGCCCATCTCGACACTGAGGTCGACCGGGACGGCGCTCAGGCGCCGCAGATCTCCGGTCACAGCGGTGCCGCCGGCGAGGTTCTCGCCGCCATCGTGCAACTGCTCGAGCTCCATTCGATCACTCATAGCCGCTCCTACTGGACCGCGAGGTCGGTGAACAGGATTTCCTTGACCTTCACGTCAGTGCCGCTCTTGAGCGCCGCCAGGATCTGGGTCTTGAGGTGCTCGCGACCGCTGTCGCTGGTGAGCGTGCCGCTGCTCTGGTCGGTGATCAGGTTGGTGATGATGTCGCGGACCGCGGCCTCCTCGGGCAGCGTTCCGAAGCCCTCCGGCGGCGCCGCAGCGCCCTCGCCGCTTGCACCGGCGCTCTGACCCGGAGCCAGCACAAGCGCCACCGTCAGCGTCGCGTAGCGGCCGTCCTTGAGGTTGGCCGTGAATGACTTGGGCAGGATGTAGATCGTGCCTTCGATCTTCTCCTTCGCTACGGCAGGCTTGAGGAACATGCTCTTGGCGACGAAGCCACCGCCGGCGAGCACGACGACAAGGATGATGATGATCTTCTTCTTCATGGCTCCGGTGTCAGGGTGGGGATCAGGATGGGGGTACGGGGTTGATGCGCTGCAGGACGATCTCGACGCGCCGGTTGCGTGCGCGGCCGGCGGCGGTCGCGTTTGAGTCGAGCGGATGTAGGTCGGCGTAACCGACTGCTCCGAGCCGCGCGCGGTTGACGCCCTCGGTGATCAGATAACGCACCACGGTCGTCGCCCGGTCTGTCGACAGCTCCCAGTTGGATGGGTACTGCGCGCTCGCGATCGGAACGTTGTCGGTATGTCCTTCCACTGTGATCGGATGACTCTTGTCAACATTGAGCAACTGGGCGACCTCGTCGAGCAGCGGCAGCCCCTCCGGCTGCAACGTTGCCTGGCCTGAGGCGAACAGCAGCTGGTCGGTGAGCACTCGCACGACCAGCCCGCGGCGGTCGACCACTGTTTGGACTTCGTGGGAAAGGCCGTGTGCCGCCGAGTAGGTGTCGAGCTTCTGCTTGAGCGCGGCGAGCGACGCCTGCTCCCTGAGCGCGGCGCTCATGCTGTTCAGCGCCGCCTCGAGCTGCTTGGAGTTCAGCGTCCCGCCGGAGGCCGCCTTGTGATCGGCGATCGTGGGGTTGGCCTTCGATGCCGCGGTGGGGTTCAGCGGCACCAGCGACGGGATCGCAGCGGTCGCGGGCGAGTGCGCGGTGGTCGACTGCGAACCCGACTGCATGATCGAGCGTCCGCCGGTGAGGATCGAGCCCGAGAACGCGGCTTTCAGCGACTGCTGCAGCGTCTGGTACTTCGAGACGTTCACCGAGGAGATCGAGAACAGCACCATGAACAGCGCCATCAGCAGCGTGATCATGTCGGCGTAGGTGAGCAGCCAGCGCTCGTCGTTCTCGTGCTCGGCGTGGGCTCCGCGCCCCCGCCGGCTCCGGCCGTGCCCGGCCATGGCTACGCCGCCTCAGCCTGCTGCTGCGGCATCTCCGAGGCCCCGCCCGACTCCTCGTCGGTGTTACGCGCGACCGGCGGCACATACGAGGTGAGCTTGTCGGCCACCACGCGCGGGTTGTCGCCCGCCTGCACGGAGAGAATTCCTTCGACGGTCAGCGTCCGCAGCTCGACCT
Organism: Solirubrobacteraceae bacterium; assembly: GCA_036490775.1. GTDB lineage: Bacteria > Actinomycetota > Thermoleophilia > Solirubrobacterales > Solirubrobacteraceae > Palsa-465. The sequence continues at coordinate 30,691 of DASXDD010000208.1, forward strand.
CTTCGGCCGACATCGACTTCAGCCTGTTGGCGACCGGCAGGTAGATGACGTTCGCCGAGCCGACGCCCATCAGCGTGGCGATGAACGCCGAGGAGATGGAGGGACCAAGCGTCGCCGGTGCGGACAGGTTCTGGAGAACGTGCACCAGGCCCATCACGGTTCCGATGATCCCGATCGTCGGGGCGAAGCCGCCGGCCTTCTCAAACGGAGCCGCACCGGACGCATGCCGCGCCGCCATGCCGTCGATCTCGGCCTCGAGGATGTCGCGGACGATCTCGGGGTCGGTGCCGTCGACGACGAGCTGCAGTCCCTTCTTGGTGAAATCGTCGTCGATCTCCTTGACCTTGGCGTCGAGCGCCAGAAGACCTTCGCGGCGCGCCTGCTCGGCAAGCGACACGAGCAGGTCGACGCGGCCCTTGACGTCGGGCGGCTCAGAGCTGATCACCGTCTTGTAGAGCGACGGGATGCGCTTCATCCCGTCCATGCCGACGCTCGCCATCGTCGCGCCGGCCGTGCCCGCGATGATGATCAGCAGCGCCGGAATGTTCATGAACGCGGCCGGGCTGGTCCCGTCCATCATCGCGCTCATCAGGATGCCGACGATTGCGACGCCGATTCCTATGCCGGTTGCGGCCTTCATGATCCTGTGATCGGCCGCCGTCCAGAAACCTTCAACGCCCTGGACGCGTGTCCAGCGGACCTGGACGCAGGCACGTTCTGGGTGCTCGGCTGGCGACCCAGAAGGGTTGTGTTACCAGGGAAAACGTGAGTGCGGACAAGCGCGCGAGGA
>DASXDD010000209.1:0-5478 GCA_036490775.1 Solirubrobacteraceae bacterium
CCTTGGGCGGCAGGTCCTTCGGCAACTGGAAGACGCCCGACGGGCTCGGCGCGTTGCGGAGCTCCTCGGGGATCTCGATCACGGCTGCCGAGAAGCTGCGAGCCAGCGCGGGCGGACCACCGGTCGCCTGCGCGGGCGTGAACACCGTGATCGCCAACGGCAGGTACTCGGGCGATACCGACCAATCGGTCGCGCGGAACTCGCCGGCGTCCTCGACCCAGCTGAGCGAGATCAGTGGCAGGATCACGACCTTGGTCCAGATCGCGATCCACCACACGATCCAGTACTCGAGGATCGCCTCGAGGTCGGTCAGGTTGACCTTGAGGAAATGTGCGGCGATAAACACGAGCACGAACTCGCCGAAGGCCAGCGTGAACGTCAGCCACGGCGGCTGCCAGCGGATGATGAACGGGTAGAAGCACGTGTCGAGCGCTACGCCGATCACGAAGTAGAGCCCGATCAGCACGATCCAGCCGGCGTTGCCGGTGATGATCGAGACGATCGTCGCGAGGATCGCGGGGAAGATCAGAATCGCCCAGCGGGTCTGCACGCGGCCAAGTACGGTGGGACACATAGCGGACCTGACCTAGGCGAGCTGCTGGGTTGGCTTGACCGTCCGAAGCGCGTGAGCGACGTCGCGGCCCATCGAATACTGGAGGCCGAGCCGGCCGGTGAACGGCCGCTTGCGGAGGTTCTCCGCGCGGCCGCAGTCGGCGACGAATCGGCGTGCGATGAACTTCAGCCCGGCGATCGTGTCGCCGTGCGGGATCACGTTGTTGGCGATCAGCCCCATGCAGCACAGCCGCGACTCCGGGCGGTCCAGACCCGGAACACCGCAGTTGGTCTGAAGCACGATCTTGCCGCCCGAGACCGGGACCTTGTAGAACTCGATCAGGCGCCGCATCAGCGGGAGCGTCAGCACGGACTTGTTAAAGCCGGTTCCTGCGACGACGCCGGTCAGGTCCAGCCAGCCCGGGTCCTCGCCGTGTTCGCTGGACACGTGAACCCGCAGGCCCGCGCGGCCCGGCTCGATCTGGTCGATCTCGCCGACAGCCGCATCGAAGCGCCCGTCGGCCTGGCCCTCCTGGATCCGATCCAGCCATTGCTTGCGGTCGGGTCTGGTGCCGCGCAGCACCTGCCCGAGGAACTCAATGCGCTCGTTGAACGGCAGCTGTGTATAAGCGTCGATCCCGACCGACTCAAACAAGCACCGCGGCACGTTGAGGTCCTGCGTCTCGGGCTGCGGGTTGCGGGTCAACGCCAGCGCCGAGCCACCCGCGTCGAGGATGTTGACCCACTCGTTGACCGACGCAATCCCGGCGCCGAGGACGATGTAGCGACCGCCCGGCGCGTACTGCTTTGGCTCGTAGGCCTGCACGACCCGCTCTGCCATCGCCGGATCCTTGCGGGCCTTCGCCAGTAGCGGCGGGAACGCCAGCGGCCCGTGACCGGGTGCGAGCATGACGTGCTTGGCACGGCCGATGAAGTTCGCCTGCTCGTCATAGAGGACGAAGTGCGGCATCGGCTCCATCTCGCGTTGCACCCATCCGACCCGGGTCGGGACCCGCGCGTCGTCCCAGCCCGTCCGGCGGGCGACGACGGCTGCCTCGGTGAGGATCTCCGGCACGCCCGGGTTGTACTTGCGCGTGATCGAGCGCCACAGCGGCTTGGGTGACTTGTGCGACCAAGCGTCGAGCTGCGCGAACGTCGGCCAGTCCGGCGCCAGGAAGTGCGACTCGGACTCGGACCGCAACACGGTCTGGCCGAGGTTGTACGCGTATTGCTGGTAGGTGCCGACCGGATTCGTGCTCGGCCCGAAGATCGAGATCTGATCGTTCTGGAAGCCCAGGTACCGGGCGGTGCAGTGGACCAGCAACGACCCGAAGCCGTCACCTACCACCGCAATTACGGAGTCTCTTGGTGCAGTCGCTGTCATGACGTCGGCAGACTACCCACGAGACCGCCTTCGGCGCAAGGGGAGCCGACTCGTTGTCATCAAATGTTGCGAAATGCCCACCGACGACTGTATGCTGCCGCGCCGTGGCGGGCGAAACCAGCTTGGAAGTCATCGAAGGGCCCGACGCGGGGAAGCAGCTCGCGCTCGATGGGCCGGTCGTGATCGGCCGCGGCGCCGACGCCGACTTCGTGCTCGAGGACGGCCAGGCATCGCTTCAGCACGCGCGGATCACTCCCGCCCCTGACGGCACGGCGACCGTCGAGGATCTCGAGACGGCGAACGGCACGTTTGTCAACGGCAACGAGCTGATTGGGCCGACCCACCTGGATGCCGAGGATGAGCTGCTGATCGGCGTATCTGTGATCCAGCTGCGCACCCGCCAGGAGGTTTTGGCGGGAGCATCCGGCGTGATCCAGATCCCGCCGTCGCTCGCGATGGCGCCGCGTGAGCCGACCTACGTCAACCCCGAGGTGGCGCGCGTCGAGACGACGGCGCAGCCGACGGCCCCAGCCGGCCACCCGACCGTGGACAAGTACCTCGACGTCCGCGTTCGACGCCGCGCGAACCTCGCACCGGTCGCACTGACCGTCCTCGTGGCGCTCGTGCTGATCATCTACTTCGCGTCGCGCTAAGCGCGTCAGACGAAGTTCCAACTCTGCGGGAAGGTTCGTGCATTGGCGCACGTCCGCGCGTACGCGCGTGTAACCGTGAGATCACCGACACTGACCTGAGTCAGTTCGCTGACAGCCCGATGGCCTAGCGCAGCGCGAAGTACAGGACGAGCGCGATCGCAACGAGGATCACGCTCCCGTAGGAAAGCGCCACCGGCACCCACGAGCGAGACGCGAGCCCGCGCTGGCGGCCGTGCTGGGGCGGATGGAACGGCGCGAGCGGCTCGGCCGGCCTGGGCGGCGACGCTGCTGTCGGCCGCGCCGGGGGCGCTGGCGCGGGCGCCGCGGCGGCAGCAGCCGCCTCCTCGGCCTTTCGCTTCTGAAACTCGGGTGGGATCGCACGCTGGCGAGTGGCCTGCTGGTCGCCGCTGCTCTCGCGCGTGGGCAGCACGCCCTCGACCACGATCACGGTGGTGCCGAGCTGAATCTCAGCGCCGCCGCCGAGCAGCGTCGGCTCCTCGATCCGGTTTCCATCCACGAACGTCCCGTTCGTCGAGCCGAGGTCCTCGACCTGGAGTCGCCCCTCGGATGGGCGAACGACGGCGTGACGCCGCGACAGGTCCTGATCATCGATTGTGAGATCCGTGCCCTCCCGCCCGATGACGATGTCGTTTTCCACATCGATCGTCTGACCCGCGAGCGGACCGCTCACTACCCTCAGCCTTGCCATAGCGTCGGGCAGCCTACAGATGGCAGCTAGACCCTGCAAGCACGCAGTCCACGTGGCGGATACGGGCGAAGCGAGCGGTACAGTCAGCGCATGAGCCCCTCCCTTGCACGACTCGAGGTAGTCGCAGGCAGGGCGGTCGGCATGTCGGTCCTGATCGACGACGAGCTGCTGATCGGCCGCCACGCCGAGGGAGCCGGCCGGCTGGCCGACGACGAGGAGATCTCTCGCTCGCACGCGCGGCTGAGCCTCGACCGGACCGGGTTCTGTGCGATCGAGGACCTCGGGTCGACCAACGGGACCTACGTCAACGGCCTGCGTATCAAGGGTCCCGAGACGCTGTCAGAGGGCGACACGATCGAGGTCGGAGCGACCACGCTGGTCGTCCGAGAGCTGCCGATCCCCCACTCTGAGCACACGCTTCGCGCGATCCCGTCGCGGCCGACCGTGGTCCCGGGCAGCGGAGTCGTGTCCGCCCCGGACAAAACGCCGCCGAGCAGCCGGCAGGTCCGTGCGGCGAGCTCGCAGTCGCAGGAGCGCCCCGCGGAGCGCGGTCAGCGCCAGCCCGTGCCTCGCACGACCGAGTCGCCCGCCAAGCCCGGCAAGACCGCCGGCACACTGTCGCTCAGGCTCGACATCGACTTCTCGGCGCGCAAGGCGACGGTGTCGCTCGGAGATGGCACAGAGCCGCTCCAGCTCGTGCTGGAGGGCGATACGTGGCGCCAGGCGTCAGACACCGGCTGACCGGCTGGCACGGCTCGCCTAGCCGGGGGCCGACTCGAGCAGGCGGTACCCGCCGCCGTGAAACACGAGCGGCTGGTGTCCCTCGAGGAGCTCGATCTCGAGCACTTCACCGATGAAGATCTCGTGGTCTCCGGCGTCGTGTGCCGCATGCAGGCGGCAGTCGAGCGCCGCCGCAGCACCAGTCAGGATCGGAGATCCGCTCGCTCCGAGCCGGTGCGGAACCTCCCCGAACGCGTCGCGTCCCTTCGGACGGTCGCGCGATGCGAAGTAGCGCGACAGCGGCTCCTGCGAGGCGCTGAGCACGTTGACCGCAAATACCCCGTTGCGGCGGATGTGCTCGGCTCCCTCCGAGCCGCTGATCACGCACACGAGGATCAGCGGCGGGTCAAGCGAGACCGACGAGAACGCGTTGGCCGTCATGCCGTATGCGTGCTCCTCGCCGCGCGTCGTGACGACCGTCACGCCGGTCGCGAACGCGCCGACCGTGGCGCGGAACTCGTGGCTGGTGAACGGCTGCAGGACCCCTGACTCGCTAGCCACCATGCACTCCGAGCCGGTCACGGATGACCTGGTCGAAGTCGGCGGTCGTGCCGAGCGACTGTGCGACGAGGTCGCGGAACGTCGGGCCATCCATCACGAGCAGCTTCGTCGGCTTGGTCGCATGCGCAGACGACCCGCGCGGGCGGTCGAACAGGATCGCCATCTCGCCGAACAGCTCGCCCGGGCCGATCTTGTTGACCGTAGAGGTCGCGCCGCCCTCCTCGCGAGTGATCTCGATCTCGCCGTCGACGACGATGAACAGCTTGTCAGCCGGCCCTCCCTGTCGCGCGATCACGGTGTCGGTGTCGGCGTTGACCGTCTGCAGCGAAGCCAAGATCGTCGCGGCCGACGCCGGCGGCAGCGCGGCAAGCACGCTGAACGAGCGCTCGCGGTGGAACTCGGCGCCGAACACGCCGCCTGCCGGGGCGACCGAACCGGTGTTGTCGATGAACTCGATCTCGGTCGGCGTGATCCGGAAGAACGAGATGCTCATCGTCGTGCCCGGGGCCAGCGACGGGAACTTCTGGCCGAACAGGTCGGCGACGCGTGCAACCTCGGTCCCATCGAGCAGCATCGAGCACTGCCCCATGCCCTGCACGCCGCGCGTCTGGGTCAGGTCATTCGCGTACTCGTCGACCGTGAACGCGACCATCGGGTTCTGCTGGATGTGACGCGCGCTGATCGCAGAGCCCTTGGTCCAGAAGTAGAGCGAGGGCCCTTCATTGACGTACAAGAACGTCGCGGCTCGCGGGATGCCGCTGCCCGAGGCGGTCGCCAGCGTGAGCGTTTTTTGCTCACGCAGGTACTCCAAGACCGGTCCCGGCAACTGCTGCTCGGTGGTGCTCATCTCGACGTCTCCTTGGTCTGAGTCTGCTCGGCGATCCTAAGTGCTCCCCGCC
>DASXDD010000210.1:0-22161 GCA_036490775.1 Solirubrobacteraceae bacterium
GCGTCGTGTGGCGGCGTCAATCGAACACACCTCCGCCTCGATCGAAGCGAGTGTTCGATTTGGCATGCGGCCGAGACCACCGCCGCCCCGGACGCCCCTCCGCCCCGGACGCCCCCTCCGCCTCAGACGCCCCAGACGCCCCAGACGCCCGTCGCCGTCGCGCGCCTGCACGGGCAGGCGACAACAGAAACGCCCCCCGACCGAGACGGACGGAGGGCGCCAATGAGGTGGAGACGGCGGGAATTGAACCCGCGTCCGCAATCGCGTGAAAGGTGGCGTCTACGAGCGTAGCCGGCGCTCTGATCTCACTCTCGACTAGCCACGCCGGCCGGGTTGTCGAGAGCCAGCTTCATAAAGTTGTCCTCGGATCGGCTGAAGCGGACCTCACCGAGTGAGCCTACTAATTGATCCCGGACACTCCGCCGCAGGCGAGCTAGAGGCCGAGACAACCTAGGTCGGCTGCTTAAGCAGCAGCGAGACCGAGGTCAAACGTGTGCGAGTCCGCACTTATTGTTTTCCGGGGGTTTTACGAGGCCACCCGGAACCTCGACTCGCAACCACCCCCACGAGCCGACCACGTCGAAGCCTGTCGTCCCCGGGGGTTGTTTGCTCTAAGGAGTATAGGTGGTGTCCGCCGGACCCGAAGGACTTCGTAAGACCCGGCAAGCCCGCTCGTAGCCGCTGCCACAATTAACCCCGTGACGGAAACGAACACCGAATGGTGGCCCACGACGGTGGAGCCGCCGCCGGAGCTTCCCGCCGAGCAGCCGCCGTGGCCGCCGCGCGAGCAGCCCAAGCAGTCATGGCTCAAGCGCCGCCTTGGCCCGCTGATCGCCGCGATCGCCGCGTTCGCGGCGAAGTTCAAGGCGATCCTGCTGCTGATCCCGAAGTTCAAGCTGTTCACGACCGTCGGCACGATGGCCGTGTCGCTGGCCGCCTACGCGTGGATCTGGGGCTGGCCGTTCGCCGCCGGGTTCATAGTGCTCCTGTTCGTGCACGAGATGGGGCACGTGATCGCGCTGCGCCGCGAAGGCATCCGCGCGAGCGCGCCGATGTTCGTGCCGTTCCTCGGCGCCGTGGTCGCGGCGAAATCGCTCGGCGACAACGCCGCCGCTGAGGCGCGCGTCGGGCTCGCCGGCCCGATCCTGGGCAGCATCGGCGCCGCCGCGTGCATCGGCGTCTGGCATGCGACCGGCAACGACATCTGGCGCGCGCTGGCCTACACCGGGTTCTTCCTGAACCTCTTCAACCTGCTGCCAGTCGTGCCGCTCGACGGCGGCCGCGCGATGGCGGCGATGTCGCCGTGGATGTGGATCGTCGGCTTCGCGGCCTTGATCCCGCTGCTGTTCGTGTTCGCCAACCCGATCATGCTGCTGATCCTGGTGTTCGCGGGCCTAGAGACCTACAAGCGCCTGCGGCAGCGGCGATCGGGCGACGCGGCGACGCTCGCCTACTACAAGGTGGCGCCGCTGACGCGCGTGCTGGTCGCGGCCGTGTACGTCGGGCTGATCGCGCTGCTGGTAGTCGGGATGGACGCAACCACCCTGACGCGCACCTTCGGCTAGCGCCTAGTAGCGGTCGTCGGGAGTTGGCGGCGTGCGGTGGACGACCCGCGTCTCGTGCACCGGTTCGCCGCGCGACCACATGAATGTGTAGAGCAGCGACAGTGCCAGTCCGACGAGGCCCAGCACGAACAGAATCGTGCCGACCGTCTGAAGGTTGATCCCGCTTACGTGCGCGGTAACGGCCCACTTGAGGATCGCCCCGATCGCGATCAGGACGATTGAGCTTCCGATTGTCATACGCCGGGTCTACCCCGCCGAGCCGCAACCTACCCGTGGGTGGCGCTAGCGCTGCGCCTCGCGCAGCTCGCGTTGCACGTCACGTGCAACGTCGCGGTTGCGGATGGACTCGCGCTTGTCGAAGAAATCCTTGCCTCGCGCGAGCGCGATCTCGACCTTGGCACGGGATCCAGGCCCCGAGAAGTACATCCGCGTCGGCACCAGGGTCAGCCCTTTTTCCTTGGTCTTGCCGACCAGTCGTTCGATCTCGGAGCGGTGCAGCAGCAGCTTGCGGGGCCGCTCGGGCTCGTGGTTCTCGCGCGAGGCGGGACCGTACGGCGGGATGTACGCGCCGATCAGCCACACCTCACCGTCGCGGATCGCGGCGTAGGAGTCCTTGAGCTGGGCCTTGCCGTCGCGTAGCGCCTTGACCTCCGTGCCAGTCAGCACGATGCCGGCCTCGACCCGCTCGATCAGATTGAACCGAAACGACGCCTGGCGATTGGTCGCCACGTCGCCCGGTGATGCTTTTCGCTTCTTTCCCTTGGCCATCTGATCAGTCCTCGTCCCAATCGGGGAGCAGATCCACCCTACCCCGAGGCGCGTCGACACGCGCGACCCGGACGCTGACGGGATCGCCGATGCGAATCGCCCGCCCGCTGCGCGTGCCTACCAGCATCGTGCCCTGTTCGTTGAGCTCCCACCAATCGCCGCGCAGCCGTCGCACGGGCAGCATCCCCTCGAACGCGCCACGCTCGCCGAACGCGATGAACGCGCCCGCGCCGATCAGTCCTACGACCTCGCCCTCGAAGGTCTGGTCCGGTCCGTTCTCGAACAGGGCCCGCTCGAGCAGGAAGCACAGCGCGATGTCGTCGGCGTCGCGCTCGATCTTCGTCGCCTCGCGCTCGCGCGCCGACGTCCGCGGACCGGCCGCTGCGACCCACGCCGAGTCGGGTGCGGGGCCATCGCCGGCGACCGCCGACAGCAGCGCCCGATGGCAGATCAGGTCCGGGTAACGGCGGATCGGCGAGGTGAAGTGGCAGTAGTGCGCGAGTTGGAGCCCGGAGTGGCCGAGGTTGCGATTGTCGTAGTAGGCCTGTTTGAGCGAGCGCAGCACGAGGCTCGTCAGCCCGCGCCGGCCCTTGCCCGTCGACTCGATCCACTGCTCGAGCAGCTGCGAGGCCGCCCCGATCACGTCAGCCGCCTGTTGCGGGGTCATCTGGCCGCCGGGGACCGGCGGCGTCGGCACGCCGAGCGACGCGAGCTGGTCGACCAGCCGCTCGGCGGCGGGGCCGTCGGGCCGTTCGTGCACGCGGTACAGCGCCGGCACCTTGCGGGCCTCGAGCAGCGCAGCGACCTGCTCGTTGGCGGCGATCATCAGGTGCTCGATCAGGCGGTGCGATTCGGTCTGCGCGACCGGATCGGCCGCGACGACGTGGCCCTCGCGATCGAACGCGAACTCGGGCTCTGTCGAGCCGAGTTCGACCGCGGACTGGGCGGCGCGGCGCGCTCCGAGCGCCGCCGACACGCGCCGTGCGACCGCCAGCGGCTCGCCCCACGGGTCAGACGCATGCTCGCCGCCGTCGAAGATCCGGTCCACGCGCTCGTAGTCAAGCCGCTCGTCGGAGCGGATCAGCGACCGGTAGAAGCTCGCGCGCCTGACGCGATCGCCGTCGACCTCCATCTCCACCGTGACCGCCGGCCGATCCTTGCCGGGCACCAGCGAGCACGCCTCGTTGGACAGCGCCGTCGGCAACATCGGCTCGACCGCACCGGGGACGTACACGCTCGTACCACGCCGGTAGGCCTCGCGATCGACGAGCGAGCGCGGGCGCACGTACGCCGACACGTCGGCGATGTGGACCCAGATCCGCGCCGAGCCGTCGTCCTGCGCCTCGGCGGAGATCGCATCGTCGAAGTCGCGTGCGGTGACCGGGTCGATCGTGAACGTCGGCAGCGAGCGCAGGTCGCGCCGCGCCGCGCCCTGCAGTTCCTCGCCGGTCGGATCGAGGCCGGCGACGTCGCGGACCTCGTGCTCGACCGCGGGATCGAACGAGCGTCGCAGCCCCCGGTCGATCATCAGGCCTTCGATCACATCACGCGCAACCTCGGGGCGGCCCAGCCGGCGCGCGACGGTCGCGCGACCGGCGCCGCGGCGGTTGCGCGCGGTCCCGGGATTGACGACGACCAGGTCGCCGACATTCGCGTGCCGGTCGCGCGTCACCACCAGCCGCGGCCCGGGTTCGAAGAACGGCTCTGCGACGAGGAACTTGCCGCGACGTTCGAGTACGGCCACGCGTGCACCGGCGCCGGGCGCCGACCTGGGCGCGCTCACTGCTGCTCTGCTGAGACCGTTCGCTCCGCGACCGTCAGCGCCTCGTCGCGCGCGGTGTGCGGGTTGTCGAGCGCGTACACGTTGGGCTTCAGGCCGACTCCCTCACGGACGCCACCGCCGCCGAGGTTGCGGCCGCTCGGCGTGAAGTACTCGCCGACAGTGATGTCGAGCGCGCCGCCGTTGGGCAGCGGCTGGATCTCCTGAAAGACGCCCTTGCCGTACGTGTGCGTGCCAACGACCTCGGCACGGTGACGATCCTGAAGGGCGCCGGTGACGATCTCGGCGGCCGAGGCGGTGCCGCGGTCGACCAGCACGACCACCGGGATGTGGGTGCTGATCGCGTTGCCCTGGGCGGCGTACACCTGGCGCGGCTGGCTGCGACCGTCGGTCGAGACGATCGTGCCGTCAGGAACGAAGATGCTGGCGACGTTGACGGCCTCGTCGAGCAGTCCGCCGCCGTTCTCGCGCAGGTCGAGGATGATCGAGGTTGCGCCCTCATGAACCACCTTGTTGACCTGGTCGCGGACCTCGGCACCGGAGCCGTCGGTGAAGCTCGTCAGCTGGACATAGCCGACCTTCTTGCCCTGGTAGTTGAGGACCTTGCCGCTCGCGACCGGCACCACGATGTTCGCGCGCTTGACGGTGATCGTCTGCTTGTGGCTACCGCGCAGCACCGTTAGCGACACCGAGCTCCCGGCCGCACCGCGGATCAGCTTGGAGCCAAAAGTGGCGTCGCGGTTGGCCAGCGAGGTCGGGCCGACGGCGACGATCACGTCACCGCGCGCAAGCCCCGCCCGGGCGGCGGGCGAATCGTCGAACACGTCGATCACGCGCAGGCCCTTGTTCTCGTTGACGACGTCGATCCCGATCCCGTTCAGGTGCGGGTTGTCCTGGTTGAGAAACGACTTGTACGAGGTCGGGTCGTAGTAGTGCGAGTAGGGGTCGTTGAGGCTCTGAATCGCCGCCGCGAGCCCCTTGTTGACCAGCTGATTGCGGTCGACGGGCCGGTAGTAGTCCTTCGCGAGCATGTCGAGCACCTGATTGACGAACTGACCGTTGCTGTCGCCCTCGAACGTGCCCCGCAACCCAGATGGCAGCCAGCCCGGGTGTCCCCCCAGCCAGACGCCGACCAGCAGCACGACCAGCCCGACGGCAAGCCGCGTAACGATCCTCGATCTCCTGGAGGACTGGCGGGAAAGCACTCCCTGAGGGTAGCCGGGCCGATCGCTCGGCCCGGCCATCTCATATCGACTTATTACTCGTCGCTACTGGTGACGCTGGTGGTGCGAGTTGCCGCGCCCGGTCGTCGAGAACTGGTACGCGGTCTGCGATGTGAACGTCTCTCCCGGCCTCAGAACCACCGACGGCCACTGCTGGTCGCCGATGTGGTGCGGGGTGTCCGGGTAGTGCTGCGTCTCGAGCGTGAACGCGTCGCCTTGGCGATACGTGTGACCGCTCGTTCCGACCAGGTCTCCAACCAGGAAGTTCCCGGTGTACACCTGCAGGCCGGGCTGGTCGCTGAACGTCGACAGGACGATCCCGTTGCCGGGGTCCTCGGCGACCGAGGCCAGCCTGTATCCGGTGCCGTTGATCACCCAGTTGTGGTCGTAGCCGTGCGCGAGCACCAGCTGCTCGCCTTGAGGATCGCTCGCGTTACGGATGTCACGCCCGATCGGCTTGAAGTGCCGGAAGTCGAACGGCGTGCCCGACACCGACGCGAACTCCCCGGTCGGGATCAGGTTTGCGTCCGTCGGCGTGAACGTGTCGGCGTTGACCTTCAACAACTGGCCGTAGATGTCGCCCGAGCCCTCACCAGCCAGGTTGAAGTACGTGTGGTTGGTGAAGTTGACGACCGTCGGGGCCGTCGTTGTCGCCTTGTAGTTGATCTGCAACCCGTTGTGGCGCGTCAGCGTGTACACGACCGTGTTCGTCACCTCGCCCGGGAAGCCGTTCTTCCCATCGGGGTCGGTGTAGACCAGCGTCAACGCAGGGCCGTCCGACGTGTTGGCGGCAGTCGCCTGCCACACCTGGGTGTTGTAGGCGTTGGGCCCGCCGTGCAGCGTGTTGATGTTGTTGGGCCCGTTGTTGCCGGCCAGGTTGTAGGTGGTGCCGTCGAGCGAGAACGAATGGTTGGCGATCCGGTTGGCGTAGCGACCGATGATCGCGCCGAAATACGTGTCGCCCGAGCCCCCGGCCGGCGGGTTGGTGAAGTCCGTTTCGTATTGGCTGAGGCCGGCCTGCGTCGGCGGGAACCCCAGCGCGACGTTGACCAGGTGACTTCTGCGGTCGGGCACCCAGATCGACTGCACGATCCCGCCGTAGTTTGAGATGTTGACCTTCATCCCCTGGTTGCGCAGCGTGTACAGATTGACGGCGGTGCCGTCAGACAGCTTGCCCCACTGCACGCTGCTAATGCTGCCGCCGCCGTTGTGATGCCCGGCAGGCTTGGAGTGGCTCCCGGCGTGCGACTTGCCATGCCGGGAATGATTGGAGCGGGCATTCGCCAGGCCACCCATCGCGAGCAGCGCGCCGGCGGCCACGACCACCAAGCCGACGAGCACAGCGAACAGCCTTCTCGTTCTGAAGGCGTATTGCATGAACTCCCTCCGTTCTGTCAGCGCATGCCCCGGCCGGGCTTGCAAGCGCCTCATGTTGAGAACACGAACAATTGGACGGCGTTCGTGTTAGCGCTAACAATACAGGCCTTGCAACGAACGTGCGTCGCCGACACCGGCTGACGCGTGGTCAGCCGGTGCGTCAGTCCCGAGCGGCCGCTAGACCCGCAGGAATCGCCGCAGAGAAAGGCCAGAGCCGACGGCCGATACGAGCACGCCGGCGCCGAGCAGAACGGCCACCAGCGCCGAGAACGCGATCGTCCGCGGTGCGGCGATCAGCGTCCAGTGGTTGGCCAGCGGGTCAAGCAGCGCGACCTTCGTGATCCCGAGCACCGCGATCGCGAGCAGCGCTCCCAGCGCGCCGACGAACACTCCCTCGATCACGAACGGCCAGCGGATGAACCAGTCGGTCGCGCCGACGAGCTTCATCACCTCGACCTCACGCCGGCGCGCGTACAGCGACAGCCGGATCGTGTTGGCGATCAGCAGCACTGACGCGAGCGTCAGCAGGACGGTCAGCACAGCCGCGGTGATCGTCACGAGGTTGGTGACCTCGAGGATCTTCTTCGTGTCGCTCTTCTTGTTGGACACGGTCGCGATCGCCGGGTCGAGCGGCCTTGCACCGCCCGAGGATGGAGGCGTCAGGCTGTCGCGAACGGCGAGCACGTTGGCGGGGTTGTCCGGGATCACGTGGAAGGTGTCGGGCAGCGGGTTGGTCCCGAGCAGCTGGTAAGCCTGCGGATCCTGCTTGACCTGCGCCGCGTAGGCCTGCTGCTTGGAGACGTACTGAACGGTCCTGACGTGCGGTACGCCGAGCAGCTCACGCTTGACGCGGGCGGCGTCAGTGGCACTCGCGTCCGGCTTTAGGTACACGTCGACGAGCACGCGGCTGCGGACCTGGTTCGCAGCGCCGTTGGTTGCCTGCACGATCGGGATGAACACGCCGAGCACGAGCATCGTCACCAGCACGGTCGCGAGCGCCGCGAAGCTCGGCGCGGCGTTACGCCGCATCGCGCGCCCGGCCTCGCGCAGGAAGAACCCGAACCGCATCGATCAGACCCCGGGCGGGCGCTCGATCGGCGAGCGCATCCGGCGGGCGAACTCGCGGGTCGTCTCGTCGCGGGCGTACAGACCCGTCGCCTCGTCGCGGACGATCCGCCCGTGCGAGAGCTCCAGCACCCGGCGGCGCATCTTGTCGACCATCGCATGGTCGTGGGTGGCCACGAGCACGGTCGTCCCGGTGCGATTGATCCGGTAGAGCAGCCGCATGATGTCGATGCTGGTCTCGGGATCGAGGTTGCCGGTCGGCTCGTCGGCGAGCAGCAGCGGCGGATGATTGACGAACGCGCGCGCGATCGAGACGCGCTGCTGCTCTCCTCCCGACAACTGGTCGGGGTAGTTGTGAAGCTTGAGCGACAGCCCGGTCAAGCGCAGGATGTCCGGCACCTTCTCGCGGATCTCGCGACGCGAGGCGCCCGTCACCTGCAGCGCGTAGGCGACGTTGCCGTACACGGTCCGGTTGGGCAGCAGCTTGAAGTCCTGGAAGACGACGCCGACGTTGCGCCGGTAGAACGGGACCCGCTTGCGAGCGATCTCCGTGAGGTCGCGGCCGGCGACGCGGATCGTGCCGTCGGTCGCCTCGAGCTCCTTGATCAGCAACCGCATCACGGTCGACTTGCCCGAGCCCGTCGATCCGACGAGGAACACGAACTCCTCGCGCGTGACGGAGAACGTGACCTCCTCGAGGCCGACATCACCGCTGGGATAGCGCTTCGAAACGCCGCGAAACTCGATGACTGACGGTCCGGCAGGGCGCTCGGCGGGGGCGACTTCGATCCGTGCGGCGGCAGCCCCTCCGCGCTCGACCGGTGCGACGCCGATCCGGCGCTGGGTTCTGTTATTGGCGATCTGATCTCTAGCCATAGGGTGGGGGCAGCGTAGCGGTCTGTCCGGTGGCACGCCCCCACGCGGACCTCCCTGCAACATGATTTGCAGGGAGTTTTGTAAAGCAGGAGTTGCGCAGAGGCCGCCGACGCCTCGATTCGGGCCCGAAATAGCGAGGAATTGTCGCGCGACGGCGTCCGGGCGCTACCTTTTGGAATCGATGCCTTCGATCTCACAATCCACCCTCTCAAATGGCCTCCCGCTGTACCGGATCGAGGTCGAGGGAACGCGCTCGGTCACGATCCTCGTTGCGTTCGACGCGGGCGCCCGCACAGAGCATCCCGAGGAGAACGGGATGGCCCACTTCCTCGAGCATCTCGTGTTCAAGGGAGGCGAGAAGTACCAGACCTACCGCGACGTAAACGACTCGGCGACGCGGATCGGCGCGGTGCTGAACGCGTACACGAGCCACGACCTGGTCGCCTTCCACATCACCGCGCGCGCGGAGCGCGCGACAGAAGCGGCCGACCTGCTGACCGACTTCGTCGGACGCCCCCGGATCGACGCCGAGGAGTTCGACCGTGAGCGCGGCGTCGTCATCCAGGAGATCGCGCGTGCCAACGACCAACCGTCGGTGATGGCCGAGCATCTGATCGACGAGGCCGCATTCGGCGACCACCCGCTCGGACGCCCTGTGCTCGGGCCAGCCGAACACATCCGCGACACGTTCACGCGCGACGCGATGATCTCGTTCCGCACCCGCCGGTGGTCGCCGTCACGCGGCGGCGCGTTCATCGTCGGCAACACCAGCGGGTTCGGCGACAACGGCGCGCTCGACGAGCTGTTCGGGCGATTCCCGGCGCGGCCGGAGCCCGAGCCCTACGAGCCCGCGCCGCCCGCCGAGCCGCGACTGCTGGTGCACGAGCGCGACTCAAACCAATCGCACCTGCGGATGTCCTACCGCCCGGCGATCGACAGCACCGATGCGCGGCAGCGCGCGGCGCTGACGATCTACTCGACGCTGCTCGGCGGGTCGATGGGCTCGCGCCTGTTCGACGAGATCCGCGAGCAGCGGGGGCTCGCCTATTCGGTGCACTCGATCGCGCATTCCTACGCCGACGTCCCGGTCCTGCAGCTTTCGGCCGGGTTGGAGTCGTCGAAGTGCGTCGAGGCCTACCGCCGGATGCGCGAGATCGTCACCGAGCTGCGCGAGCAGGGACCGACCGAGGACGAGGTCGAGCGGGCCCGCGCCTATGCGGCCGGAGCACGCGCGATCGACTTCGAGAACAGCCGCTCGATCGCGCGCTATGGCGCCCAGCAGACGATCGTCTACCGCGAGGACGTCGACCCCGACGCCGCGATCGCGCGGCTCGACGCGGTCACCTACGACGAGGTCAGGGAGGTCGCGGCCGACGTCGCCGACCAGCTCGCGGTTGCCTGCGTCGGCCCCAACACCGAGGAGGAGCTGGCGTCCGCCTGACGCGCGGTGCCGCCCTGGCAGGGCTTGCTGCGTGCTTCCTCGGGGGGTGCGGAGGTTCGAGCCACGCGCCGAAGCAGGCCGCCGGATCGGTCGCGGTCGCCGGCCCGCCCGAGGCGACGACACCCGCTGCGCCCGCATCGGGAGCATCCGGATCCGCCTCGTCTGCCCCGCTGGCGTCTGGGAGCGCCGGCGGTCAGCCCCACCAAACGACCCCGTCGCCAGCGCTGGCACGGTTGGACGCCGCGCTGGCCGGCACGATGCGCAAGGCCGGGCCGCACGCCGGCGCGCTCGTCTACGACCTCAATGCCCACCAGCAGCTGTTCGCGCTCCGCGAAGGCGTCGGGCGCCCGCCGGCCTCGGTCGAGAAGCTGTACACGTCGCTGGCGCTGCTGCGGATGCTCGGTCCCGACGCGCGCATGCGAACGACCGTGCTCGGCACCGGCCATCTCGGCCGCCACGGCGTCTGGCATGGGAATCTCTACCTGCGCGGCGGAGGCGATCCGACGTACGGCGACGGTGCGTTCAACCGCATCTGGGAGCAGGGCTTCGGACCGACCGCGACCCAGATCGTCCAGCAGCTCTCCGAGCAGGGGATCCGCCGGGTGACTGGCAAGGTGATCGGCGACGCCTCCCTATTTGACTCTCATCGCGGCGGACCGTCGACGAACTTCGAGCCCGACATTCCCGACTTCGGCGGTCAGTTGTCAGCGCTGACGTATGACCACGGAGCGACGCTCGGCACGCTGACGCCAGGGGCGTTTGCGGCACGCGAGCTCGCCCTGGCGCTGCGCGCCGACCGCGTCCGAGCGCGCGCCGCGCACGACACGGGCGTGACGCCGGCGCGAGCGCACACGCTCGCGGTCGTCAGCTCACCGCCGCTGACTGTGCTGCTGCGGCTGATGGACGTGCGCTCCGACGACCTGTTCGCGGAGATGCTGACCCAGCAGCTCGGCGCGCGATTCGGCGACGGGGGCAGCATCGCAGCGGGCGCGCGGGTGGTCGCGAGCGCGATCACGGCCTACGGCGTGCACCCGCGGATCGTTGATGGGTCGGGGCTCTCGCGGCTTGACCGTTCGTCGCCGCGCGATGTCGTCGACCTGCTGCGCGCCGCATGGCGCACGCCCGACGGCGACGTCCTCTGGGCGTCGCTGCCAGTCGTCGGCGTCAACGGCACCGTGCAGTCGCTCGGCGTCCACACCGCGGCGCAGGGCAACTGCATCGCCAAGACCGGAACGCTCACCGGCGTCACCAATCTCGCGGGCTACTGCCACCGGCCCGGACACCACCGGATCGCGTTCGCGCTGATGATCAACGGGCCGAGCAACAGCCAGGCGCTGATCATGGAAAGTCGGATGATCGCGGCGATCGCGCGTTACTGATCGGGTAACGACGCTTGCGTACGACCGCAAGCGTCGCGACAATCGGTGGGTGGAGCTGGGCACGGCCCTGAACCGTCGGGAGTTGCAGCGCTACCTGGACCGGGTCTCGGATCGCTGGCCGATCGAGATCGCATACCTGGGTGGCGCGCGCGTGGCCGACGAGCACGGCGCGCCGCCGCAGCGCGAGCGCGGGCCTGAGTTCATCGTCGTGCTCGTCTCATCGGCGTACGAGGGGATGCCGTGGCTCGAGCGCGTGTATCACGCCGGCTCACTCTGGGATGGGCTGGAGATGGGCGCCCCGGCCGACGTCCACTGCTACACGCCGGGCGAGTTCGAGCGAAAGCGCACGACGCTGCGCGCGGTCCGCGAGGCGACCGAGCAGGGGCTCGACATCCTCGCGATCCCGACCCAGTGACTTAGCTGATCGCGACCATCCGCTCGATCGGCAGGCGTGCCCGATCGGCGATCTCCGACGGCACCTTGACCTCGTGCACGTCGTCGCGCAGCGCGTCGCGGAGCTTCGGCAGCGTGATCATCTTCATGAAGCGGCAGTGCGCCGCCTCGTTGGCGGCGATGAACTCGATGTCGGGAGCGGCCTGACGAAGCGGGTGCAGCATCCCCGTCTCGGTGGCGACGATCGCGGTCCCGGTGCGATGCTCGCGGGCGTAGCTGAGCATCCCGCCGGTCGAGAGCATGTGGACGCCCTCGGCGTCGACATCACCGGCGGCGACGTACTCCATGACGCTCGTCGAACAGCCGCATTCGGGGTGGATCAAGAAGTCCGCGCCGGGATGCGCCGCACGGACGGCGCCGATGTCGTCGGGCTTGATCCCGGCGTGGACGTGGCATTCGCCATCCCACACGTGCATCGGTCGGCCGAGTACCTTCTCGACGTAGGCGCCGAGGAACATGTCGGGGCCGAACAGGATCTCGGTGTTGTCGCCGTGCTCGCGGTAGATGTGCTCGACGACCCCAACGGCGTTAGCCGAGGTGCAGCAGTAGTCCGTCAGCGCCTTGACCTCGGCCGTCGTGTTCACGTACATCACGACGACGGCGCCGGGGTGCCCGGCCTTCCACTCGCTCAACTGCTCGGCGGTGATCGAATCCGCCAGCGAGCAGCCCGCCTCGAGGTCGGGGATCAGCACGCGCTTGTCGGGACACAGGATCGAGGCGGTCTCGGCCATGAAGTGCACGCCGCAGAAAACGATCACGTCGCCCTGCGCCTGGGCCGCGCGCTGCGACAGACCCAGCGAGTCGCCGACGTAGTCGGCGACGTCCTGGATCTCGGGCAACTGGTAGTTGTGGGCGAGAATCACGGCGTTGCGCTCGCGCGCGAGCGACGTGACCTCGTCCTGAAGGGCGGGGATGTTTTCCAGCAGAAGCGGCGCGTCCGTCGCCCCAAGCATCGGTAGGTTCATGTGATTGGTTCCAGGAGGAGGGAGAGATCCAGTGCGGGTGCGCTATGGGTCAGCGCGCCCACTGAGATGAAGTTTAGACCGGTGCTCGCGACCTCCCTGAGCGTCTGCAGCGTGAGTCCGCCGCTGGCCTCGAGCTGCGCGCGCCCGTCGACGTGGCGGACCGCGGCGCGCAGCTCGTCGACGCTCATGTTGTCGAGCAGGATGTGCCGGGCGCCGGCCGCGAGCGCCTCGTCGACCTCGGCGAGCGTTGAGCATTCGACCTCGAGCTCGAGCTGGGGCGCGAGTTCGGACGCTCGCCGCACGGCATCGCCGACGCCGCCCGCAAGCGTCGAGTGGTTTTCCTTGATCAGGATCGCGTCGTATAGACCGGCTCGGTGATTGGTCCCTCCCCCCGCCGCCACGGCCGCCTTCTCAAGCGCTCTCAGACCGGGGGTCGTCTTGCGCGTGTCGAGGATCTTCACGCCGGTCCCGGCGACCGCGTCGACGCACCGTGCGGTCAGCGTTGCGACCCCGGACAGGCGCTGGAGGAAGTTGAGCGCGGTCCGCTCGGCGGTCAGGATCGCACGCGCGCTGCCGGTCACCCGCAGCACCGGCCCGGCCTCGCGCCACACCCCTTCGTCGACGAGCCGCTCGAGCTCAGCTTCGGGGTCAAGCGCCCTGAACACCTCCTCGGCAGGCTCGACACCGAACACCACGCCCGGCGCCTTCTGGGTGATTGTCGCGCGGGCGCGCGCGCCCTCGTCGACCGTCGCCGCCGTCGTCACGTCGCCGCTGCCGACATCTTCGGCGAGCGCGCGCGCGACGAGCTCCTGGATCGCGATCTTTGACATCGACCGGTCAGGATAGAGTCGCCGCCAATATCCACCAGCGTGATGGGGGGTCGATGAACTGCAGGG
This sequence comes from Solirubrobacteraceae bacterium, assembly GCA_036490775.1. Lineage (GTDB taxonomy): Bacteria > Actinomycetota > Thermoleophilia > Solirubrobacterales > Solirubrobacteraceae > Palsa-465. The sequence continues at coordinate 13,789 of DASXDD010000210.1, forward strand.
CTGCGGCGATCGGCTTGGCGTGCGCGGCGAGCGCAATCGCGCTGCCGTCAACGGCGGCCGCGCGGACGCACATGGTGTGGGCCGGCGGGAGTCCGAAGTTCCAGAAGACGGTGAAAGCCCGTCTCGGCGGCGAGGTCAACGATTTCTTCCCACACCAGGTGACCGTCCATCAGGGCGACACGGTGCAGTGGCAGGGCATGTCGATCGGCTTTCACAACGTCGACTTCCCCAAGCGCGGCGGCGGCGACCTGCCGTTCATCGTGCCGACCAACACGCCGATCGGCGGCCTCACTGATTTCGCCGGCAACCCGTTCTGGTTCAACGGGCAGTCGAACCTCGGATTCAATCCGCAGCTGTTCGCGGCCACCGGCGGCGGCAGCTACGACGGCAGCACGCGCGCCGACTCGGGACTGCCAGTCGGCAAGCCGGCGCCGTTCAAGCTGACGTTCACCAAGCCCGGCACCTACGTCTACTTCTGCGATCTGCACTACGGCATGCGCGGAATCGTCGTGGTCATGCCGAGAAGCACCAAGATCCCCACGCAGGCGCAAGAGGCCGACGCGATCGCCACGCAGCAGAGCCGCGCGACTAGGACAGCTAAGGCGCTGGCCGGAACCCGGGTCAACGGCAAGGTCAGCGTCGGCGTGTCCGGCGCCGGCGGCGTCGACCTGCTCGCGATGTTCCCCGGCACCGTGCGCGTGCGAGTCGGATCGAAGCTCACGTTCTCGATCCCGCCCGACTCGGGCGAGACGCACACGGTCACGTTCGGCCCGGCCAACTATCTGCGGCCGCTGGAGACGTCGATCGCCGGTCCGACGCCGGCCGCGACCGCGGTGTATCCGAGCTCTGAGAGCGGCCCGATCCCGGTGCCGGGCACCCACGGCAACGGCTTTGCCAACTCGGGCGACCTGGACCGCGGCGACGACGCGCCGTTCAAGGCGCGGGTGACGTTCCAGTTCACGGCTGCAGGCACCTATCACTACGTGTGCCTGGTCCACCCGTTCATGCACGGCACGATCATCGTCTCGGGTTCGGCCTGAGAGGCTTGCAGGCATGCACGTCGTCGTCGGAATCCTCTGCTGTGTCCTGCTCGTGGTGCTGCTCGTCGAGTACTTCGTCGTGTTCCTGCTGCCCCGTCGCGTCAAACGCGACCCGGCAATCGCGCGCGGGCTGCTGCGCTCGATGTGGATCCCGTGGCGGGCGATCGCCCGCAGGCTGCCGCCCGTTGCCGGCGACACGATGCTCGGGGTCTACGGGCCGTTCGGCCTGCTGATCGTCCTCGGCACGCTGAGCCTAGGAGTAGTGCTGTGCTTTGCGGGCCTTCACTGGGCGGCTTCGAGCCACCTCGGCACCGACCAGCCCGCGAACTTCGGCAATGACCTCTACTACAGCGCAGCAACATTCGTGAGCGCTTCGACTCCGTTCACGCCGAGCGACACGCTTGGGCGCATTCTCCAGATCGCCAACGCGACCGGGGGATTCGGCGTGCTGTTCATCGCGATCGGGTACCTGCCGGCGCTGTTTCAGGCGTTCTCGGGCCGCGAGACGGCCGTTTCGCGGCTCGACGCGCGCGCCGGCTCGCCGCCGAACGCAGCGACGCTGCTCGAGCGCTCGGGTACGTACGGCGGTTGGCGCGAGCTCAACGAGTATCTGCGCGAATGGGAGCCGTGGGCCGCCGAGCTGATGGAGACGCACCTCTCGTACCCGATCCTCGGCTACTTCCGCTCACAGCACGTCAACCAGAACTGGCTCGCGGCGCTGACGACGGTCGTCGACGCCGCCGCTTACGCGGTCGTGTTCGGGCCTGACGAGACGATCGGATCCGCGGAGCTGACATTCCGCGTCGGGCGCCACTCGCTCGCCGACCTCGCGTTCGCGTTCACCAAGCGGCGCCGTGCACAGCCGACGGGGCCGTCGGAGGGGAGGCTGACGCCCGACCAGCTCGCCAAGCTGCACGCGAGCCTGGAGGACACGGGGCTGCACAGCGAGCTCGACGAGCAGTCGACCCAACGGCTCGCGGAGCTGCGCGAGAGCTACGAGCCGTTCGCAGTCGGGATCGCCAACCAGCTCGCGCTGACGCTCCCGGGCTGGCTGCCCGACGCCGAGACCCGCGATAACTGGCGCGCCTCGACCGGGCACCACCACCGCATCCAGCCGTAGTCCACTAGCTCAGCGCTCGACGAGCACGCGCAGCGTCGACAGCGACGGGTCAGCGGCACCGTGGAGACGTGCACCCGCCAGCGTCAGCTCTTGCAGGTACGCCACGACCTCGGCGGTCACGCGCTCGCCCGGCAGCAGCGACGGCACGCCCGGTGGATAACCGGCGATCGATTCGCACGACACGCGTCCGATCGCGCGGTCGACGGGCACGGCCTCGCCTTCGCCGAGGAACGCCTCGCGCGGCGAGATCAGCGTCTCGTGGCCGAGCTCTGACAGCGGCCTCGCCAGCGGCGGCGCCTCGCCCGGACGAGCGATCCGCCGGACTGTTTCGGCGAAGTCGTGCGCGAGGCGCACGAGCACCTCGACCGGCTGGCCGAGGCCGAGCACCAGCACCAGCGTCGCGTGCGTCGCGAGCTCGACGTAGATGTCGTAGGACGAACGCAACGCCGCGGCGACCTCGTAACCGGTGCAGCCGGTACCGCGTATGTCGATCACGATTCGCAGCGGGTCGATGCCGGCGATCCCCGGCTTGCCAACCATCGACGCGTCGAGCGTCGAGCACCCCGGGACCGCGTCGATCGCCGTGCGGGCGATGGCAGCCGCATCGATCGTGCGGTCCAGCAGCGCCTCGCCGTGGACGGCGAGCTGGCGTCGCGCGGCGTCGAGCGACGCCATCAGCAGCGAGCTCGGGCTGGTCGAGCGCACCAGGCGGACCGCGCGCCCGACGGCATCGACGTCGATTCGGTCTCCTTCGCCGATCAGCAGCATCGCCGACTGCGTGAGGCTGCCGACGATCTTGTGCGTCGAGGCGATCATCGCGTCTGCGCCGAGCTGCAGCGGCGACGCGGGCAGCGCGTCGTGGAAGCCGAAGTGCGATCCCCATGCGTTGTCGACGATCAGCGCCGCGCCGGCCGCGTGAGCGACCTGGGCACACGCCTCGACGTCGGCTGCCATCCCGTAATAGGTCGGCGAGACGATGAACGCGAATCGCGCCGACGGCGCGCGAGCGAACGCCGACTCGAGCGCCTGAGGCGTTACGCCGTGCGCCATCCCGAGCTCGGTGTCGTACTCGGGGACGACGAACGCGGCCGCGCCGCCGCTGAGGATCAGGCCGTCGATCAGGCTCGCGTGCGAGTTGCGCTGGAGGATCACCTCGGTACCCGGCGTCGCCAGCGCGAGGCACAGCGCGTGGTTGCCCTGGGTGGCGCCGTTGGTCAGAAACCAGCATCGCTGGGCGCCGTAGGCGTCGGCCGCGAGCGACTCGGCGCGCTCGTACGGAGTCGGCGACGGTCCGGCGTCGATCCCCTCGATGTCCTGGGGCACGTCGAGCAACAGCGCGCGGTCGCCGATCGCCGTCCGCAGGCCGGGATCGGCGCCCTCGCCGCCCTTGTGGCCGGGGACATGGAAGCGCAGCGAGCCACGAAAGCCGTAGGCCGTCACCGCCTCGAGGTACGGCGCGGTCGGCTGAGCCGGTGGGCGCCTCGGGTCCTCTTCGGTCACTTCGCGGACTTCAGCAGATACGCGCGGATGAAGCCGTCGAGGTCGCCGTCGAGCACGCGCGCGGTGTCGCCCATCTCGTAGTCGGTCCGGTGGTCCTTGACCATCGAGTAGGGATGCAGCACGTATGAGCGGATCTGCGAGCCGAAGTTGACGTCCTGTGCGTCGCCGCGCTCGCGCGCGATCTCCTCGCGGCGCTTTCGCTCCTCGAGCTCGAGCAGCTTCGAGCGCAGCATCGTCATCGCCTCGGCTTTGTTGGACGACTGCGAGCGCTCGTTCTGGCACTGCACGACGATCCCGCTAGGGCGATGGGTGATCCGCACCGCCGAGTCGGTCTTATTCACGTGCTGGCCGCCGGCACCGCTGGCCCGGTATGTGTCGATCTGCAGGTCGTCGTCGTCGATCGCGATCTCGTCGATCTCCCCGACCACCGGCGAGACCTCGACGCCCGCAAAGCTCGTCTGGCGTCGGTGGGCGGCGTCGAACGGCGACAGTCGCACGAGCCGGTGCACGCCCTTCTCGCTCCCGTAGAGGCCGTAGGCGTTCTCTCCCTTGGCCATGAACGTCGCGGATTTGATCCCCGCTTCCTCGCCCGGTGACGCTTCGAGCAGCTCGACGTTGAAGCCGCGCTTCTCGGCCCAGCGCATCTCCATCCGCAGGACCATCTCGGCCCAGTCCTGGGCGTCGGTCCCGCCGGCGCCGGCGTTGATCGTCACGAGCGCGTCGCCGCTGTCGTACTTGCCCGAGAACAGCCGCTCCTCCTCGAGCTCGTCGAGGCGGGCCTGCACCGTCGCGATCTGCTCCTCGAGCTCCGCAGCGATCTCAGGATCCTCCTCGGCGATCTCAGCGAGCGGGTCGAGATCCTCGGCGTCGCGCTCGAGCTCGCGGAACTCAGACAGCTTGCGGCTCGTGCGCGCGTGCTCGGCGCTGACGCTGGCGGCCCGCTCCTGGTCGTCCCAGAATCCGGGCTCCCCCATCTCGGTCTCGAGCGCTTCTACGCGCTCGCTCAGTTGCGCCGGGTCAAAGATAGTCCGAGAGCAGCTTGAGCTGGTCACGGATCGCCGCGAGGCGCTGGGAAAGGGGCTCTGAGGGGGCGGTCGTCATCGGTGGCTAGAAGGTAGCAGCGCCCGGATCAGCCGAAGCGCCCCGAGGGGTAGAGTGCCCGCCATGACTAACTTGCAAGATCAACCAGTTCAGGAGCTGCTCGAGCGGCCCAATCACGCGATTGTGTCGACGTTCAACAAGGACGGCTCGATCCTCAGCACCGTCGCCTGGGTCAACACCGAAGGCGACGCGCTCGCCGTCAACAGTGCGGTCGGCCGGCGCTGGCCGGCGAACCTCCAGCGCGACCCGCGGGTGACGCTGCTGATCCCAGAGGAAGGGAACCCCTACAACTACGTCGAGGTGCGGGGAACTGCGACCGTGACGCGCGAGGGCGCCGACGATCACATCAACGCCCTGGCTAAGAAGTACATCAACCAGGACGAGTATCCGTTTCGCCAGCCGGGCGAGGAGCGGATCAAGTTCGTGATCGCGCCCGAGCACGTCCGCCACCAAAAGCAAGGCTGACCGCGACGTTCAGAGCCGACGGCCGCCGCGATGGCGGCCACTGCGTCCGTGCTGCGAGCGCATCCGCCGCTGCTCGAGCTCGCGCTCGACACGGTCGAGCTCAGGCTCGGGCCCGTATAGCCGCCACCCGTTTCGCACCAGCGGGATCAGCACGACGAGCAGCACCCAGATCGGCCAGAACTGGCCGTCTGCTCCCGAGGCCGCCCAGATCACGGTGCACACCACGAACAGCGTGGCGCCGCCGCCGGCCTCCTGGATCACGCGGCGCTGCAGCTGGCTGCGACGCGCGACCAGCTCCGCCTTGCGCTGCTCGGGGCTGACAGGCAGCTTCGGCAGGTCGGCGAGCAGCGCATTGAGCTCCGGTTCGGTCTTGGCCTCCAGCGCCGATTGCAGGCGCTCGTTGAGCTCATCCTCGGTCAGCCGGCCGGCCGCGAAGTGGTCGCGGATCGCCTGCGTGGCGTGGTCGCGTTGCTGATCTGAGACCCGAAGGCCTGAGGGCTCCGCCATGGCGCGGAATCTAGCGCCGCGGGCGCAGAGCGGAAACGTCCCGAACAACGAGTGGTCAGAACCGGGCGGGACGTTTCCGCTCTGAGGGAGCGGTTACGTCCCAGGCGAGCCGCGGAACGTCTTGGTTGGGACGTTTCCGGGCCGCGAGCAGGCGTGGGCAAACGTCCCGAACGGGAGCGGCTCAGAGCCGCGCGGGTCGTTTGCTCCGCTCACGGGAGCAAACGTCCCGAGCGAGTTGGGGAGTGCGTCGGCTGGGACGTTCGCGCGCTCGCGTCAGCAAGCGGCGCTCAGGCCCCGTGGCACTTCTTGAACTTCTTGCCCGAGCCGCACCAGCACGGGTCGTTTCGACCGAGCTGCTCTGACTCGTCGACGCGACGCTGCTCGACGGGCGGCGGGAAGCCCTCTTCTTCGTAGGTCTCCGCGCCGCCGCCGGCTGCGGCCGCCATCGCGACGGCGCTCGGCTGGCCGGCGGTGCCGCCCGAGTAGCTGACGTTGCGGTTGTTGCCGCCGGTCGAGCTCGAACGCGAGCTCGGGCGGCGAGTGGTCGGCGCCGGCGGCACGCCCTCGCCGCCGTCGACCGTGACCTCGACGTGGAAGATCAGCTGTGCGAAGTCGCTCCAGATGCTGTTCATCAGATCCTTGAACAGCTCGAACGCCTCGTTCTTGTAGGCGACCAACGGCTCGATCTGGGCGAACCCGCGCAGGTGGATTCCCTCGCGCAGGTAGTCCATGTCGTAGAGGTGCTCGCGCCAGCGCTGGTCGATCGTCTGCATCAGCAGGAAGCGCTCGAGCGCCCGCATCAGCTCCTCGCCGAGCTGCTCCTCGCGCTGCTCGTACAACAGCGCGGCCTCTTCCTGGAGGCTGCGAATCAGCTCCTCGCGATCGGTCCGGTTCGGGTCGATCGCGGCCAGCTCGTCGCTGGGGATGAAGATCTCCTGCACGCGGCGCAGCAGCCCCTCGACGTCCCAGTCCTCGACGAAGTCGCCGGCCGTGTACTCCTCGACCAGCCGCTCGATCAACGTCGCGAGCTCCTCGCGCGAGGCGCCGCTCATGTCGCGGCCCTCGAGGATCTCGTCGCGATAGCTGTAGATCACCTCGCGCTGCTGGTTGAGCACGTCGTCGTACTCGAGCGTGTGCTTGCGCATCAGGAAGTGCTGCTCCTCGACCTTGCGCTGCGCCTTCTCGATCTGCTTGGAGAGCATCCCGGCCTCGATCGGCTCCTCGTTGCCCTCCTCGTCGGTGCTCCCGAGGCGGTCGAGGATCTTGTAGATCCGCTCGCCTGCGAACAGCCGCACGAGGTCGTCCTGGGCCGAGAGGAAGAAGCGCGACTCGCCGGGGTCGCCCTGACGGCCTGCACGGCCGCGAAGCTGGTTGTCGATCCGCCGCGACTCATGGCGCTCGGTGCCCATGATCAGCAGGCCGCCGAGCTCGAGCACCTGGTCGCGCAGCGTCTCGACGTGCTGCTCGATCTCCGGCAGCACCTTGGCGTAGTGCTCGTCGTAGTCGGGATCCCCGGGCCGCAACCCGAGCTTGGCGACCTCGAGCTGCGCGAGGTGCTCGGGGTTGCCGCCGAGCTTGATGTCGACGCCGCGCCCGGCCATGTTGGTGGCGATCGTGACCGCGCCCGGCGCGCCCGCCTCGGCGATCGTCTCGCCCTCGCGCTCGGCGTGCTCGGGCTTGGCGTTAAGCACCGTGTGCGTAACGCCACGGCGCGTCAGCGTGTCGGACAGCAACTCTGACTCCTCGACCGAGATCGTTCCGACGAGCACCGGCTGCCCGGCCTTGCTGCGCGTTTCGATCTCGCGCACGACCGCGGTCCGCTTGCCCTCCTTGGTCTTATAGACCTGGTCGTTGACGTCGTTGCGGACCATCGGGCGGTTAGTCGGGATCTGCACGACCGCAAGCTCGTAGATCTTCATGAACTCGGTCGCCTCGGTGAGCGCCGTTCCGGTCATCCCGGCGAGCTTGTCGTACATCCGGAAGTAGTTCTGCAGGGTGATCGTCGCGAGCGTCTGGTTCTCCTCCTGGACGCGCACGCCTTCCTTGGCCTCGACCGCCTGGTGCAGGCCCTCAGACCAGCGCCGTCCCTCGAGAATCCGGCCGGTGAACTCGTCGATGATCTTGACCTCGCCGTCGATCACCGCATAGTCGACGTCACGCTTGTACAGCGACTCGGCCTTCAGCGACTGGATCAGGTGGTTGACCATGTGCCCGTTCTCGGCGCGGTACAGGTGGTCGATCCCCATGAACCGCTCGGCCTTGTTGACACCCTGCTCGGTGATCGCGACGGTCTTGTGCTTCTCCTCGAACTCGTAGTCGAAGTCCGCGACGAACTCCTTCTTGGTCCGTGGGTCCATCCCCTCGGGCGTCTTGCCGGGCTGCATCCGCGGCGCCAGACGCGCGAACTTCGCGTACAGGTCGGCGGCCTGCTCGGGTGCGCCGGAGATGATCAGAGGCGTCCTGGCCTCGTCGATCAGGATGTTGTCGACCTCGTCGACAATCGCGAACGTGTGGTACGGCGACTTGCCCTCCTCGGGCTTCTCGCGCCCGCCGTGCTGGACCTTCTCCTCCAGCGACGTCGCCATGTTGTCGCGCAGGTAGTCAAAACCGAACTCGGAGTTGGTCCCGTAGGTGACGTCG
>DASXDD010000211.1:0-5877 GCA_036490775.1 Solirubrobacteraceae bacterium
CCGACGCGGTCGAGTCGGTGACGATGCTCGCGACGGTCGCGCACGACGCACAGCTGTCGACGCCGGCGCTCGACGGTCTCGCCGCGCTGGTCGAGGGGCGGATCGAGCCGGAGCGCTGGACCGCCGCTGTCACTGAGCCAGTCCGGCCGAGAAGATCGCAACGCGTGGCGTAGCCGGATGTACGCTCTCAAGCCGTGCCCGACGAGCAGCCCAGGACCAAGCCGGAGCTTGATGCACGCTTCACCGAGCTTTATCGCGCGCATCTGCGCGACGTGTATTCCTACAGCTATTACCGCGTCGGCAACCACCACGACGCCGAGGACCTCACGGAGCAGACGTTCCTACAGGCCTACCGGCACTTCGAGCGCGCGTTGCGCGAGTCCAACGGACGACCGCTGCGCCCGTGGCTCATTCGGATCGCCCACAACCTCGCCGCGAACTTCTACCGCGACCGCTCGCGCAAGCCGGAGTCGGCGATCGAGGACGCCGGCATGATCTCGACGCCGCACACGACCGAGTCGCTGGTCGAGGGCCGCGAGGAGCTGAAGTCGATCCTCGATGGGGTCCAGCAGCTTCCCGACGACCGCCGCGAGGCGCTGATCATGCGCTTCGCGCTGGGGATGGACAACCGCGAGATCGCACGCGCGCTCGGCCGCACCGACGGTGCGACCAAGGTGCTGCTGCACCGGGCCGTGCGCCAGCTCGAGGGAATCGTCAACGAGGCCGCAGCTGACCCGGTGAAGGAGGGCTCGTGAGCACTGGAACAACCGACTTTGAGGCGCTGCTGCGCGAGGCACTGACGCCGGTCGATCCGCCGGCGGATCTGGTCGCGCGGCTCGAGCTGACGCTGATCAACCTGACCGAGCTCGCTCAGGACGAACTCGACGCGTGGGAGCTGTCGGCGATGCGCGACCCGCGCAACTGGGTCCGTCCGGCCGCCGCGGCCGTCGTCGGGCTGGGCGCCGGCACCGCACTAGTCGTGCTACGAGTGCGCAGCCGCCACCGGACGCGCAAGCAGCAGTCCTCGAACCTGCTCGACCTGGCCGAGCGGACCATGCAGGACGTCGCCGACGAGGCGCGGCGGATCTTCCCGCATCACTGACCGGCTGCGACGCTGCTTGCGTCCAAGCGGCCACTGCTAGCGTCATTCCCGTGGCCGTCTGCTACCGCCATCCAAACCGCGAGACCGGCGTGTCTTGCTCGTCGTGCGGGCGTCCGATCTGCCCCGACTGCATGACGCCGACGCCAGTCGGGATGCGCTGCCCAGAGTGCGCGCGCGACCGCACGAAGGTCAAGACGATCCGCTCGCCGACGTCGGCGCCGGTCGTCACCCAGGCGCTGATCGTGATCAACGTGCTCGTGTTCCTCGCCGAGACCGCGGCGGGCGCGCCGCTCGGTGGGGGCGGCGGCGGCACCGTCTACCTCCACGGCCTGCTGTGGGGCCCGATCATCGATCAGAACCACGAGTACTGGCGGATCATCACCGCCGGGTTTCTGCACGACGGGATCCTGCACATCGCGCTCAACATGTTCTTCCTGTACATCATCGGCAGGACGCTCGAGCCTGCGATCGGCAGCGTGCACTTCGCCGCGATCTACTTCGCCTCGCTCGTTGCGGGCTCATTCGGGGCGCTGCTGTTCCAGCCGATGGCATTCACGGTCGGCGCCTCGGGAGCGTGCTTCGGCGTGCTCGGCGCGCTGATCGTGGTCGCCTACTACCGGGGGATCTCGATCTGGCAGAGCGGGCTCGGCGCGACGCTGCTGATCAACGTCGTGTTCTCACTGACCGTCAACGGGATCTCGATCGGCGGGCACCTCGGCGGCCTCGTCGGCGGCGCGATCACCGGCTGGATGTGGGTGATGTTCGCCGAGCGCCGGCGGATGCCGGCGCTGGCGCTCGCCGGTTGCGCGCTGGTCGCGGTGGTGAGCTTCTTCGCCGCAATCGCGGTCGCCGGCAGCACCGGGCTGACGCCCAACGGCGTCGGCTTATAAGCCCCCGCGAGGGCGCTACAGCTCGACCGTCAGCGCCTGCGACGGCGCCTCGGGGAACAGCTCCGGGTGGAGGATGCTCGCGAGCAGCTCGAGGCCGTCGATGATCCGCGGGCCGGGGCGCGAGAAGTACGAGGCGGCGTCGACTGCGACGACCTCGCCGGCGCCGACCGCGGCGAGCTGGTCGCGGTGCATCTCGGCCTCGCGGTGCGCGATCTCGGCGTCGTAGCCACACGGCATCACAACCACGATGTCGGGCTGCGCGGCCGCGATCAGCTCCCAGGTCGTCTCGGAGGAGTGCTCGCCCGAGAACCCGAGCACGTCCTCGCCGCCGGCGTACTCGATCAGCTGCGGCGTCCAGTGCCCCGCCGCAAACGGCGGGTCCAGCCACTCGAGCGCCGCGACCCGCGGGCGGCGGCGGGCCTTCTTGACCGCGACCCGCACGCGGTCGATCCGCGCCGAGGCTTCCTGCACGAGGTCGACGGCGGCGTCCTTGCTGTCGGTGGCGTCCGCGAGCGTGCGAGCGTCGCCGAGCACCTCGCCGATCGTGTGGGGGTCGAGCGAGATCACCTGTGGTTGCGGCTCGAGCTGTTGGGCGATCGCGCGGACGTCGTCGTAGGAGACCGCGCAGACCGTGCACAGTGCCTGCGTGACGATCAGGTCCGGCTGTAGATCGGCGAGCGTGCCGGTGTCGAGCTCGTAGATCGACTCGCCGCCGAGCGTCATCTCCTTGACCGCCGCGTCGATCTCGGCCGAGGAGAGCCCGGCCGGCAGCCGGTCGCGGGTGATCTTCGGCAGCTCGCGGGCGGCCGGAGGGTAGTCGCATTCGTGCGTGACGGCGATAAGGTCGGGTCCGAGCCCGAGCGCGAACAACATCTCGGTCGCGGACGGGACGAGGCTGACGATTCGCATCAGTGGTGTTTGTACCAGCGAAGCAATCGGGGAACCTGCCAGAAGGACGGCAGGGTCGACCCGACCAACGAGAAAGGCACACATGGCAGAGCTGCTCAGCGAGGACGAGATCTCATCGAGGCTCGTCGGGCTCGATTGGGAGCGAAACGGCGACGAGATCACCCGTGATTGGAAGTTCGAGGATTTCGCGGAGGCGATCGCGTTCGTCAACCGCGTCGCCGAGGCGGCCGAGGAGGCCAACCATCACCCCGACATCCTCGTCCACGGCTGGAACAAGGTCCAGCTGTCGCTGACCAACCACTCCGCAGGTGGCCTGACGGCCCCCGATTTCGAGATGGCGAAGGTGTTCGACGGGCTCACCTGAGGTGCGCCGCCCGGTTGACGAAAACACCAGCGCGTCCCCCGGTGCTACTGCTACCGTTCGTCGCGTCGCTGAATGAACGACGACGACCCATCTCGAAGTAGCAGCGCCAGGGCACGGGGCACGCGCGAGCAGTGAAAGCGCTGCTTGTAGTCCTCACAGGACTACTGGTCCTGATGAACGCCTTCTTCGTGATCGCGGAGTACTCGCTGGTCCGCTCGAGTAAGGCGCGGCTCGAGTCGATGGTCGAGGAGGGGCTGCGCGGTGCGCGCCTGGCGCTGTCGCAGGTCGAGAACATCGGCGACTACATCTCCGCCTGCCAGGTGGGGATCACGATGGCCTCGATCGGCATCGGTGCTGTTGGCGAGCCGGCGATCGCACACATCCTCGAGCCGCTGCTCGGCCCGGCGCTCGGGCACACGGCGGCGATCGCGATCTCGGTGATCATCGCCTACGCGATCATCACGCTGACGCAGACGATCTTCGGCGAGATGGTCCCGAAGCTGTACGTGATCCAGCACGCCGAGGGGTCGCTACGCCGGATCGCGCCGCCGCTGCAGATGTTTCGGGTCCTGTTTCACCCGTTCATCGTGTTGCTGACGAAGTCCTCGAACTGGCTGCTGCGGAGGATCGGGACCGATCCGGACGCCGAGCCGGAGGCTGGCACGCCGGACGAGCTCAAGCGGCTGATCGCGCAGTCGCAGACCGGCGGCCAACTCGACATCGGCGAGGCGAACATGCTGACCGGCGTGTTTCACCTGCACGAGCAGGAGGCACGCCAGGTGATGACGCCGATCCCGGCGGTCGTGACCGTCGACGTGTCCGAGACCGTCGAGGCGGCGCTGCGCCGCTGCGTGTCGACCGGCCACTCACGGCTGGTCGTGACCGAGGACGACAACCAGGACCGCGTCAAGGGGATCGTGCACGTCAACCAGCTCGTCAAGGTGCTGATGTCGCGCGGCGAGGACGCGCACTTCGACACGGTCGTGCGCGAGGCGCCGATCGTCCCCGAGACCAAACCGCTCGACGACCTGCTCGCCGACCTGCAGCGCGAGCGCACCGAGCTCGCGATCGTCGTCGACGAGTACGGCCGCACCGCTGGGCTGGTGACGATCGAGGACATCATCGAGGAGGTCGTCGGCGAGATCTCAGACGAGACCGACCCGGCCGGCGGCGCCGTGCGTCGGCTGGCCAACGGTGACTGGTTCGTCCGCGGCCACGTCGCGGTCTCCGATCTCAGCGACTATGGGCTTGAGCTGCCAGTCGACACCGACGCCTACAACTCGGTCGGCGGGTTCGTGTTCGCCGAACTCGGCCGGCTGCCCAAGCGCGGCGACACGATCTCGGCCAACGGCTACTCGATCCGCGTCGAATCGGTTCGCGAGAACCGGATCGAGGCGGTGCGAATCCGCCAGCGGCGCGTGACCGCGCAGTAGCGTTCGGTTACGAAATCTTTACGTCTGCGCAGCAACTCGCATCATTCGTTACATTCCCGTGCAGGCAACGGCCGGCTCGGCGCCAGCGCGACAGGCGCCGGCCACACCGGCGGTTGAGAGGAGAGATGAAGCCGGCCCTGACGGGGGCCGGCTTCGCCACCTGCAGGGGTTTTTCGCGCCGGCGCGCCGCAGTCGCGGCGGCCTCGCGCAGCGGGCCCCGTTAACAAAGAAACCGGCCCGCTGGGGACGGGCCGGTTTCGTGCTTCTGGGGAGGAGGTGCTGCTATGAGGTACGTCGCGAGGTGAAGGATGCGGCTCTGACCTGAATGGGCGCTAAATAGTTCCTCGGAAGAACGTCAGTCGTAGCTGTAGAAGCCGCGCTTGCTCTTGCGCCCGAGCCAGCCCTCGTCGACCCGGTCGACGAGCTCCTGCGGGACGTCGGCGCCGATCGCCTCGCCGATCGCCAACGAGACGTCGAGCCCGACGAAGTCCAGCAGCGCCAGCGGGCCCATCGGCATCCCCGCGCCGAGCGTCATGCACTGGTCGACCGCCTCCGGCGTCAGCCCGGTGTCGCTCATCAGCTCGACGGCGCTGAACAGGTACGGGAACAGCAGCCGGTTGACGACGAATCCCGGGATGTCGGGGACCTCGACGGCGGTCTTGCCGAGCGCGTCGCACAGCGCCCGCGCCCGCTCGCGCGTGTGGTCAGTCGCCTCGTCAGGGAACGCCAGCTCGACCAGCTTCATCCGCGGCACCGGGTTGAACACGTGCAGCCCGACGAACCGCTCCGGGCTGCCGGTCGCGCGCGCAAGCTCCATCACCGACAGCGACGAGGTCGTCGTCGCGAGCACCGCGTCGGGCTTTGCGTGGGTGATCAGCTGGCTGAGCAGCGCCGCCTTTGAGCCGTGGTGCTCGACCACCGCCTCGACCAGGAAGGTCGCGTCGGCCAGCCCCTCGAGCCCGGTCACGACCTGGACGCGGGCCGGGTCGATGCCCTCCTCGGTGAGCTTCGCACAGGTTTTCGAGACGGTCGCGCGGGCTCGCTCCGCCGAGGCATCAGAGCGCGCCCACAAGAGCACCTCGCCCTTGCGTGCTGCCGTCACGGCCAACCCGCACGCAATCGCGCCGGCGCCGGCAATTCCGAGTCGTTCTTGCAACGTATCTCCTAGATCTGGGGTCC
>DASXDD010000212.1:0-25383 GCA_036490775.1 Solirubrobacteraceae bacterium
AAAGCAGGTGGGCCCCCGATCGAACGGGCGGTGGGCCGCCATGAATCCGGCGCGGGACAGCGACCGCAACCGGCCTCCGGCGCCGGCCGCGGAGATCACCAACAGGGCAGCGAGATGATCGGCGAGCACAAGCCGGTGCTCGGCCGCGAAGGCCAGCACGGCACGGTCGCGCTCGGTGGGTCGCTGTCCCACGACTCAAAGAGCCGTCGGCGGGGCGTTTTTCGCCCCCTCTAGAGGCCGGGGTGGGGCAGCGAGCTCGTGTCGACGACCTCGAAGTCGCGCCCGCTCAGCCTGTCTAGCTTGTGCAGCGCCGAGTCATTCCAGCGGCGGTTTGGCGCGCCGGAGATGTACCACGGCGAGCCGTTGTCGGCGAGGATCATCCCGTAGCGCTTGAGCGCCTGCGCGACGACCCGCGCCTGATATGGGAGCTTCGAGATGTTGACGCTCGCCTTCAGGCGAACGCGCAGCCCCATCGGCGGAAGCCCGGAGCCCGAGCAGCTCGACGCCTCGTGGCGCGCCGGGTACACATACGCCTTGGCAGTGCACGTCGCGGTGAACCGCAGTGCGTGGTCGATCACGCCGTGTGCGACCTCGCTGTAGAGCGCGAGCCCCGGCAGGATCGGGAGCCCGGCGGCGTCGGCGGACGTGAACCCGGCCGGCCGTAGGTGATCGGAGCGCAGGTTGAAGATCGCGCCCGAGCCGGCGCTCCAGCGTCTGCCGCCGTTGTGCGGCTGCGCCGCGAACAGCTCGTAGTCGCGGCACGAGTCGCGGTCGACGACGATTACGTGACGGTCGCCGTCAGACCTCGGTCCGCCCTCGATCGGGACGTTGCGGGGGAGGGGATAGAGGTGACCGTCGGATTCGGACGCGTACTGGAAGCTGACAGGCACGCGCCGGGTGCGCTTGGACACGACCAGATACGGGATCCCAATCGGGGCGCCGTTGTAGTTGCCCGCGCCGAAGTCGGGATGGACCGGGTTGCTGAGGCCGATGTGCGCGATCAGCGTCGCGGAGTCACCGGCGACCGGCAGCCGGTCGACGCGCTGGTTCCAGGGGTTGTCGGCGGGGAACACGGGGCAGTTCGGAGCTCCGGGGAGCGGATCGGCCGGGTTGTAGGCAGCGGCGCCGGCGATCGGGCGCGCGGTTACGGTCGCGGCCGGTGCGAGCAGCGCGGTGCAGGCGAGCACGAGGGCGAGGCGGCGCATCGGCTGAGTGTTACCCGCCTGGGCGGGTCAGGACACGACCATGATGCCGCCCGGCGTAACGCCGAACGTCGCCTCGTGAACGTCACCGATGTAGTCGCCGTCGACTTGCAGCGGCAGCGGGCGGTCGTCGAGCGAGCGCACGAGCAGCTCGCGGACGCCGCTGAGGCCGCGCACGTGGCGGTGGTCGGTGACTCGCAGCCGCTTGGACAGCGCGCGCCAGATGATCATCGGGACGTCGGTTGGGCGGCCGCGCTCGAGCACGATGCCCGCGAGGTCGCCGCTCGACAGCGTCGCGCCCTCTCCCATCTGCACCGGCCGGCTGCCGAAGTACGTGTAAGGCGCCGCGTTCTGGATGATCGCGCTGACGCCTGCGACCCGCTCGTCGCCGTACACGGCCTCCAGGCGCGGCGGGTGCACCAGATAGTGGCGATTGAACGTGTTGACGCCTGTCCACGTGTAGTACCACTCGCCGAATCGGGCCTTCAGGCGCGGATGCGCGTCGACGCGCTCAACGACGCTGGCGTCGAGCCCGAGGCCGGCCGAGAACACGAACTTGCGGTCGTTGACGTGCCCGATATCGACGCCGCGCGGGCGCCAGTCATCGACCATCTGAAGCAGATGCTCAGTCGCGTCGACGACATCGGCGGGGATCCCGAGCATCCGGCAGTAGACATTTGCGCGACCGCCGGGCAGGCAGCTGAGCGGCGTGTCGGAGCCGGCGAGGCCGTTGGCGGCCTCGTTGACGGTTCCGTCGCCGCCGAACGCCACGACCACGTCATATCCCTCGCGCGCGGCGTCGCGGCACAGCTCGGTCGCGTGATCGCGCGCCTCGGTGTCGATCGCGTCGACCTCGTAGGAGCCCCGAAGCGCGTAGATCACGAGGTTCTTCAGGCGATCCGAGACGGTCGTCGCGTACGGGTTGACGATCACCAGCATTCGCCGCGTGGGCGCGCGCTGGCCGGCGACGAGCATCGCCTCGAGACGCTGGAGCGGATCACTGGAGGTCGCGGCCATGGCGGCGGAAACCTAACACCGGCCGGCGACCGTCGTTACCAAAGCGCTGCGATCCTCAAGAATTGGGCGGCCCCTGCCGAACGTGTGCTTATAATCCGTACCACATAGCAGTACGCATCCAGAGGGGTGGAGGGATATGGCCCTACGAGACCCCGGCAACCTCCCGAAAGGGAAAGGTGCCAATTCCATCAGGCTCCAACTACAAGGCCTGGGAGATGTGGAATAGGCGGTTTCTCGACCTCCGACCACAGACCCCGGCGGAGGTTTTTTGACATATGCCGCCAGAGTCTCTTCGTTGCAAAGAATGCAAGACCACCTACGCGCTCGACGCGAGGTACGTGTGCGAGCAGTGCTTCGGGCCACTTGAAGTCGCCTACGCGCCGCGCACCGACGATGATCCAGCCGCGCTGCGCCGCCGGATCCAGGCCGGCCCGCACTCGCTGTGGCGCTACGCCGACTTCCTGCCCGTGCAGGCGCCGCCGCGGGGCACGCTGCCCGCCGGGTGGACGCCGCTGCTGAAGGTCGACCGGCTCGCAGAGCAGCTTGGCCTGCGTGATCTGTGGATCAAGAACGACGCCGCCAACCCGACCCACTCGTTCAAGGACCGGGTCGTGGCGGTCGCGCTGGCCCGCGCCCGCGAGCTTGGGTTCCAGACGATCGCGTGCGCGTCGACCGGGAACCTCGCGAACGCCGTCGCAGCGCATGCGGCCGCGGCCGGGCTGGAGTCCTACGTGTTCATCCCGGCCGACCTCGAGGAGCAGAAGATCCTCGCAACCGGCGTGTACGGGACGAACCTGATCGCCGTGCGCGGCAACTACGACGACGTCAACCGGCTCTGCACCGAGATCTCTGGCGACCACGAGTGGGCGTTCGTGAACATCAACATGAGGCCTTACTACGCGGAGGGCTCCAAGACGCTCGCATACGAGACCGTCGAGCAGCTCGGATTTGAGCTACCCGATCGGGTCGTGTGCCCGATCGCGTCGGGCTCGCTGTTCACGAAGA
This sequence comes from Solirubrobacteraceae bacterium, assembly GCA_036490775.1. Taxonomy (GTDB): domain Bacteria; phylum Actinomycetota; class Thermoleophilia; order Solirubrobacterales; family Solirubrobacteraceae; genus Palsa-465. The sequence goes on from DASXDD010000212.1 coordinate 3,225, forward strand.
TCGCCCTCGGCTTCGACGAGTGGCGCGAGCTCGGCCTTGTGGAGGGCGAGCTGCCGACATTCAACGGCGCCCAGGCCGCCGGCTGCTCGCCGGTGGCGACGGCGTTCGACGCCGGCCAGGACTTCTGCCGGCCGGTCAAGCCCGACACGATCGCGAAGTCGCTCGCGATCGGCAATCCGGCGGACGGGCCCTATGCGCTCGACCTTGCGAGGCGCAGCGGCGGCTCGATCGACGCGGTCACCGACGACGAGATTCGCGATGGGATCAAGCTGCTCGCGCGCACGACGGGGATCTTCACCGAGACCGCCGGCGGCGTAACCGTCGCGGTGCTCGCCAAGCTCGCCCAGCGCGGCGACATCGACCCCGACGAGCGGGTCGTCGCGTACATCACGGGCGACGGGCTGAAGACGCTCGATTGCGCTCGCGGCACGTTTGAGACCTGGGAGATCGAGCCGACGCTCGCGTCGTTCGAGGCGGCCCACGAGCGGGTCGCCGCAGTCGCCTGAGCGAGCCGCGTCTGACCGTCTCGCGATTAGACTGAGCGCCATGGCCGTCACCGTCAAGATCCCAACCCAGCTGCGCGCCGCCACTGATGGTGAGGGCGTCGCGAGCGTCGACGGGTCGACCGTCGGCGAGGTCCTCGACGCGCTGTACGACCGCTTCGGCGAGCTGCGCAGCCGCATCGCCGAGGACGGCGGGCTGCGCCGGTTCGTCAACGTCTACGTCGGTGGCGAGGACATCCGCTTCCTCGATGGCCTCGACACGACCGTCGAGGACGGCGACGAAGTCACGATCCTGCCGGCCGTCGCCGGCGGCTGAGCGGTCGGGCTCGGCCTCGCCCGAAGCGGCCGGCGCGGGGCACGGGGGCACGGGCGTGGGGCACGGGCGGATTGTCCGGCCCGCCTCGGTCTGCGACTGCACGCCACAGCCCGCGGCTCCTGGCCGGACACCGCCAACAAGTTCTGGGCCGGGCACTCCCGCGTGCCCGGCGCCCAGATCGCCCCCGATCCTGAACCTACGCCCCCAACTCTGTGCCGGGCCCCGCCCCGGGCCCGGCGTTCATTCGGCCCCCAACGCGTCCCCCAGCTCCTGCCTATGAAGTCTCTGTCGCCACGCCGACCCCGACCGGGCAGCTGACCCCCGTCCCGCCCAGACCGCAGTAGCCCCAAGGATTCTTGGCCAGATATTGCTGGTGGTAGTCCTCGGCGTAGTAGAAGGGTCCGGCCTGCGCGATCTCGGTCGTGATCTGCGGATAGCCGGCCTCGCGAAGTTTCTCCGCGAAGGCATCGCGCGACGCCTCGGCCGCCGCGTGCTGCTCGTCGCTGGTCCAGAAGATCGCGGAGCGGTACTGCGTGCCGATGTCGTTGCCCTGGCGCATTCCCTGCGTCGGGTCGTGGTTCTCCCAGAACAGGCGCAGGATCTCCGCGAACGAGGTCTTCGCCGGGTCGAACACGACGAGCACCGCTTCCGCGTGACCGGTGCGGGTGCTGCAAACCTCTTCGTAGGTCGGATTTGAGGTGAACCCTCCGTCGTAGCCGACGGCCGTCGTGTAGACGCCGGACGCCTGCCAGAACACGCGCTCCGCGCCCCAGAAGCAGCCCATCGCGACGATCGCCTGCTCCAAGCCATGCGGGAACGGCGGCTTCAGTGGCGTACCGAACACTTCGTGGCGCTCTGGGACCGGCATCAGTTGGTCGCGGCCGGGGAGCGCGTTCGCCGAATCGATCATCGTCGTCTTGTGGCGGAATCCGAGCATGCGCTCAGACTACGAGGAAGGTCTTAACCGCCCGGAAACGGGTTCCTTACGGGTTTGGAAACGGGTTGGGCAGTAAGAGGGCTGCGCTACCGTTGGTAGGGCATCGCTTTGCGCCAGGCGGCTGGCGATCGCAAGCAACGATTTTGCGTAAAGCAGGGGCTGAAGATCACCTCCACGTCCAACTCACCCGATTCGGGCTCGCGCCGTAGCTTGCGCTGGCCGGTGGTGCTGGCCGTGGCCGCGGCGGTGATCGCGCTCGTGCCGATCGTCATCGGCGTCGCAATCACGTCCGCCAAGCCCGGCCCGGCGTCGGCCGCCGGCAGCACGTTCAAGCCGGTAGCCCCGGTCGCGCAGACGACGCAACCGGCGACGACGGCGCAGGGGCACCGATCAGCGCGGCCCTCGGGCGTGCTCGTCGCGCTGCTCAAGCACGCCACCACGATGCGCGTCTCCCCGGACGGTGCAACGCTCACCAAGCTGCCGCTCAAAACCGAGTTCGGATCCCCGCAGGCGCTCTGGGTCGTCCGCCGCTCGGGCGGCTGGCTCGGCGTCGTCAGCCCGCTCGCCGGCAACGGCCGCCTCGGCTGGATCGAGCAGTCGACGGCGCAGCTCGGGCGCGTCTCGTGGCAGCTGAAGGTCTCGCTTCACCAGCGGCGACTGACGGTGATCGAGAACGGCAAGGTGCTCCAGCGCTACACGGTCGCCGTCGGGCGCCCGAGTGCACCGACGCCGACCGGGCGCTTCGCGGTCACCGACCGGCTGCTGACCGGCGACCCGACAGGCCCGTACGGGTGCTGCATCCTCGCGCTGTCGGCCAAGTCGCCCCACGTCATCCAGGGCTGGGCCGGCGGCGACCGGATCGCGATCCATTCGACGCCGGAGACGTCAAGCATCGGCCTACCGGTCAGTCACGGCTGCCTGCGGCTGACGCTCGCCGAGGGGCGCTGGCTGATGTCCCACGTGCCGCTCGGGACGCCGACGCTGATATCCGCCTGACCGCCCCGCTTACAGGTCGAGCTTCTCGATCGCCTTGAGGTATGCCTCGGTGTAGGTCGGAAACTGCGCGACCGTGTCGCGCAGCAGCGACAGCGGCAGCTGGGCCTTGATCGCGAGGGCCGCGTAGTGGATCCATTCGCTCGCCAGCGGCCCGACCGCCCACGCGCCGACGAGCGTCTTGCTGGCGGCGTCGGCGATCACGGCGAGCTCGCCGCGCGGGTCGACCTCGTAGGTCCATGGCCGGGCGATCGCGTCGCGCAGTGGCAGGTGCACCGTGCGGACGTCGATGCCGGCGTCAAGCGCCTGTTGCTCGCCCATCCCGACTGCGGCGACCTCGGGATCGATGAACACGACCCGGGGCACGGCCTGGTAGTCGGCTCGCACCGACTGGCCGATGATGTCTGCGAACGCGATCCGGCCCTGATACATGGCGACGTGGGTGAACGGCATCTCGCCGGTGACGTCGCCAGCGGCCCAGACGCCCTCGGCTGCGCGGCAGCGGTCGTCAACCTCGATCCCGTTCGGGCCCGCGTCGATTCCGACATTCTCGAGCGCGAGTCCGTCGATCCTGGGCGTCCTGCCGGTCGCGACGACAACCTGGCGCGCTCGGACCTGGCCGTCGTTGTAGTGGGCGACGCGATTTTCGCCTTCGCGGCTGACCGCCGCGACCTCGGTCCCGAGGTGCACGCGGATCCCGTCGTCTCGCAGCGCCGCGAGCACGAGCTCGCCGACGCGCGCGTCCTCGCGCTCGAGCAACCGGCCTGACCCCTCGAACAGGTCGACCTCGGCGCCGAAGCGGCGCAACATCTGGGCAAGCTCGATCCCGACCGGGCCGCCGCCAAGCACGATCACGCTGTCGGGGACCTGCATCAGCGTCGTCGCCTCGCGGTTCGTCCAGTAGCCGGCATCGGCGAGTCCTTCGATCGGCGGGATCTCGGCCTCGCTGCCGGTCGCGATCACGATCCGATCGCCGTGGAGGATCCGGCGGCCGACATGGACCTTGCCCGGACCCTGTAGTGAAGCCCTGCCCTTGAACACGCGAATGCCCTGCTCCTCGTAGCCTTCGACTTCGTCCTCGTCGTCGAGGTTGCGGATCATGTAGTCGCGGTATTCGGCGACGTCGACCCAGCGCGTCTGGGCGCCCGACGTCCCGGGGGAACGGTCGGCTCCGTGACGCGCCTCGCCGGGGCGCAGCAGCGTCTTTGACGGGATGCACGCCCAGTAGGCGCACTCGCCGCCGACGAGCTCCTGCTCGATCAGCGCGGTGCTGAGGCCGTGCTCGCAGAGCCGCGAGGCGACGACTTCGCCTGCCGGGCCGGCCCCGATGATGATTGCGTCAAAGCGTTCCCCGGTCATGGTCACGGTGCGCTACCCAACACCCGCCGCCGACCAAACAGCCCAACTGTCGCGTTTGCACTGGGCGGCGACGGGTAGCGAAACGCGTAGCGGAGGCGCACGCTGATGGCCACCACGACTCAACTCACGCCCGATCACGAACCCGCGCGAACCAGGCTCGAGGAAGGCGAACACCCGGACGATCGCGACGAGCGACCGCTCGAACGGCTTGACCGCAACGAGGTCGAGCTGATGGGCGAGCTGCGGGTCGCGGCGACCGGGATTCAGGTGCTCCTGGCGTTCCTGCTGATCGTCCCGTTCAACTCCCGCTGGGGGCGCGTGTCGTCCTTTGACCGCGACGTCTACTTCGTGACGCTGCTGTGCATCGCTTCCGCGGCGGCGCTGCTGATCGCGCCGACCGTCCACCACCGCGTGCTCTTCCGCCGCGGGGAGAAGGGCTATCTGGTCGAGCTCGGCAACCGCAGCGCGATCATCGCGATGGCGCTGCTCACCGTCGGGCTCACCGGAATCCTCGTGCTGATCTCACACGTGCTGTTCGGCGGTGCCGCGGCGATCATCGTCGGAGCCGTCACGTTTGCCGGCGTCGGGACGCTGTGGTTCGGCGTCCCGCTCGTACACAGCTGGCGCAGTTAGCACCGCCGCCCCGGCTAGCCGAGCAGCGGCAACCGCCGCCGGCGCGCGAGCTTGTCGATCCCGCCCTGGATCGCGGCCGTGACCTCGTCGTAGACGCTCTCAACGTAGTCGCGGTCTTCTGCGCGGTCGGCGTCGCGCTCGACCACGATCGGCTCCTGGAACTCCGTGCGGATCTTGGTCGGCAGCGGGATCTCAGGGAGCAGCGCGGGGGAGATGCCCCACGGCGCCTGTAATGCGATCGGGAACATCTTCAGACGCGCAACCTTGTCGAGCTGGAACGCTTTCGCGAGTCGCTTGCCGCTCGCGAGCACAGGCATCGAGTCGGGGCCGCCGACGGTGGCGATCGGCACGATCGGGACCTGGCTTCGGATCGCTAGGCGCACGAATCCCATCCGCCCGGCGAGGATCGCCGTGTCGCGCTTGGTCCACGGCCGCAGCGAGTCGCGCTCACCGCCCGGCCACAGCGCCACGTCCTGCCCCGCCGCAAGCGCGGCCGAGATGCTGTCGGGCGCCGCCGGGATCACGCCCATCCTGCGGAAGTACGAGCCGATCAGCGGCGCCGCCATCAGCGCGTCGTGGGCGGTGCCGTGCAGCGGCCGGCGTCGCCCGAACCGCCGCCACCACTGCACCCCGATCGTCCACGCATCCCACACGAACGGCGCTCCGGAGTGGATGCCGATCAGCAGCGCCGGTGGATCCGGGAGCCGCTCCCAACCGCCCATCTCCATCCGGAACCAGTAGTCCATCAGCGGGTTCCAGAAGTACTTCTGACGCTCGAGGAAGTCGAAGTCAGGTCCGTCGAGCGACCACTGCGATGCGCGGTCTGAGACCCAGCCTGCGGCGCCGGTCTGCTTGGCCCGGCGGCGATCCACCTTGCGCTGCGCCTCGCCGGCGTGCTGCTCGCGGGCGCGCTGAGCCCGGCCGGCTTGTCCTGATCGCGTGCTGCTCACGGGGCCTCCCTCCACGGTTACCTGGTGGTGGCTCTACCCGAAGCGACTGATTACAAGCTTGTCGCTCGGGGCACACGTCGGCTGATGCGCCGGATCGCGATCACGCTGGCCGGCTTCGCCCTGGCGGGGGGCTTCTACCTGCTGCTCGTCGACACCACCAGCCTGCCGGAGCTCTGTGTGCTCGTCGCCGTGGCGCTGCTCTCGGCGGTTGCGTTCGAGGCCTCGCGCGAGCAGGGCTTCCCCGAGGCGCAGTTCTCTGCAGCCTGGCTCAAGCGTGGATGGCGCGCGATCGTGCGGGTGCCTGTCGACGCCGCAGTGCTGTGCCGTGAGGCAATCGCGCAGTTGCGCCACCGCGAGCGCGTCCGCGGCGAGTTTCGGGCGGTCCCGTTCAGGTCGGGCGACAGCGAGCAGGATCGCGGGCGGCTCGCGCTGACCGAGATCGTCGGGTCGCTGGCGCCGAACACGATCGTGATCGGCGTTGATCCCGACACCGAGCTGCTGCTCGTGCACCAGCTCCGTCGCAGCGGCGGCCGCGAGCAGCTCGACGTGCTGGAGCTCGGATGAACGAGTGGGAGATCGCCGCGGCCGTGCTCACCGTCGCGATCCTGCCGTGCGTGGGCGTGTGCGTGTTCTGCACCGCCGGGTCGGCACTCGCCGCGCTGGAGGTGTCAAGCGTGCTGGCGACGACCGCCCTGATCGCGCTGGCCGAGGGCTTTCACCGACAGCCGTTCATCGATCTCGCCCTGATCCTCGCGGTGCTCTCGGTGGTCGGGTCGTTGGCGTTCGCGCGGCTGATGGAAGGGGACATATGAGCACCGGCCACGTGATCGCGACGGTGCTGCTCGTGCTTGGGGTCGCAATCGAGATCGTCGCGGTCGCCGGTGTCGCGCTGATGCGTGACGTGTTCGACCGCCTCCACTACGTCGGGCTCGTCGGGTTCGGGGCGTTGCTGGTCGGGATCTCGGTTCTGGTCCGCGAGGGGTTCTCGCTGATCGGCGACAAAGCGCTGGTGACCGGCGCGTTTCTGGCGGTGTTCGGGCCGGTGCTCGTGCACGCGACGGCACGCAGCATGCGGACCCGCGAGCTCGGCGACTGGCGCAAGCATGTCGACCGCCACAGGGAGGAGGGATGACCGGCATCCAGTTCGTCGCGCTACTCCTCGTGGCGATCACCGCGACGGCGGTGGTGCTGACACCCGACGCCCTTCGCCAGGCACTTGTGCTCGGCATCTTCGGTCTGTCGCTGACGCTGCTGTTCTTCAGCTTCCAGGCTCCGGACGTGGCGCTGTCGGAGATCGTCGTCTCGACCGTCGGATTGCCGCTGATCATCCTGCTGGCGCTGCGCAAGATCCGCGAGCAGGAGCTGGCGCGCGAGCGCGAGCAAGGCGAGGCCGACGAGTGAGCCGTCGCACGCGCCTGGCGCTGTTTGCGGTCGCAGGTCCGGCGCTTGCGGTCGTGATGTTGATCGGCATGCATGGGATGCCCGCGTTCGGGCACTACCACGGCGTCTACGGGCTGCTGGTCGACAAGATCGAGGTTCCAGAGCGACACGCCACCGACATCGTGACCGCCCTGAACTTCGACATCCGCGCGTTCGACACGCTCGGCGAGGAGTTCATCCTGTTCGCGTCGGTCGCCGGCGTGGCGTTGCTGCTTCGCCGCCTGCGCGACGAGCGCGAGGAGACTCGCAGCCGCCGGATCGAGGACCACACTTTCGCCGGAGCGAGCGCCGGGCTTCAGCTCGCTTCGCTCGTGCTCATCCCGCTGCTGATCGCGCTCGGCTGGTACGTCGTGATCCACGGTGCGCTGACTCCAGGCGGAGGCTTCCAGGGCGGGATCGTGCTCGCGGCCGGGCCGCTGGCGATCCTGCTGGCCGGGCGCTATTTCGCGATGAAGCGCTTGGCGCCAGACTGGGCGCTCGAGGCGTCGGAAGCGATCGGCGCCGCCGGCTACGCGCTGATCGGTGTCGCCGGGTTGCTCCTAGCGGGTGTCTACTTGAAGAACTTCTTGCCGCTTGGGACGCCGGCGATGCTGCTCTCGGCGGGAATGATGCCGATCAACAGCATCGCGGTTGGGCTCGAGGTCACCGGCGCGTTCCTCGTGATCTGGACCGAGTTTCTCGACCAGGAGCTGATCGTCCGGCGCAGCGACGACGGAGACAGCCAGTGAGCTTCCTGCCGTACGTGGTCGCGGCGTGGTTGTTCCTGATCGGCCTGTGGGGCGTGGTCTCGAGCACGAACCTCGTGCGGACGGTGCTCAGCTTGACGATCGTGCAGTCCTCCACCTACGTGGTGCTGCTGGGGATCGGCTACCGCAACGGCGCCAAGGCGCCGATCCTCGCCGACATCCCGACCAACTCGAGGCTCGTCGACCCCGTCGTACAGGTGCTGGTGTTGACCGACGTGGTGATCGAGGCCACCGTCACGGCGCTGCTGCTGGCGCTCGTCGTGCAGGCGCACAAGCGGTTCGGAAGCATCCGCCCCGCCGATCTGCGGGCGCTGCGCGACTAGCTGGGCCTCCGCGCCGATGACGCACCTCACCGCGCTGCCGATCGCCGTTCCGTTCATCGTCGCCGCATTCCTGGTCGCGACCGGGACGGTGCTGCCGCGACCGGTGCAGGACGGTCTCTCAATCCTGACCGCGGCGACCGTTGCAGTGATCTGTGTGCTGCTGGCGGCCCACGCCTCCCACGAGCCGTTCGCGTACTGGCTCGGGGGCTGGACGCCGCGACACGGCGTCGCGATCGGGATCTCGCTGTCCGTCGATCCGGTCGGTGGCGGCATGGCCGCGTTCGCGGCGGTAATGGTGCTCGCGGCGCTGGTCTACGCGGTGCGCTATTTCGACGCCGTCGAAGGGCTGTTCCACGGTCTGATGTTGCTGTTCCTCGCGGCGATGGTCGGGTTCTGCCTGACCGGCGACCTGTTCAACCTGATCGTGTTCTTCGAGCTGATGAGCGCCGTCGCCTACGCGCTGACGGCCTACCGGATCGAGGAACGCGCTCCGATCCAGGGCGCGATCAACTTCGCGATCACGAACAGCATCGGCGGCTACGCGATGTTCATCGGGCTCGGCATGCTTTACGCGCGGACGGGTGCGCTCAACATGGCTCAGATCGGGGCGGCGCTCGACGTGCACCGAGCCGACCCGTTGGTGGTCGTCGCGATGACGCTGCTGTTCGTCGGCTTCCTCACGAAGGCGGCGATCGTGCCGCTGCATTTCTGGTTGGCCGACGCCCACGCGGTCGCCCCTACGCCCGTCTGCGTCCTGTTCTCGGGTGTGATGGTCGAGCTTGGCGTGTACGCCGTCGCCCGGCTGTACTGGGTCGTGTTCGCCGGGCCGCTGGGGCCGCACGCGGCCGCGTTGCAAGCGATCCTGATCACGGTGGGCGTGGTCACGGCGCTGCTCGGAGCCTGGATGTGCTTCGTCCAGCGACACCTGAAGCGGCTCCTGGCGTTCTCGACGATCAGCCACGTCGGGCTGTTCGTTTGCGCGCTCGGGCTCCTCGGTGCCAAGGGGATCGCCGGCGCGATCCTGTACATCGCCGCCCACGGCCTCACCAAGGGAGCGCTGTTCATGTGCATGGGGATCCTGTTGCATCGATTTGGGACCGTCGACGAGTTCGACCTGCACGGCCGCGGTCGCGAGCTGCGGTTCGTCGGGGGCCTGGTCGTCGCCGGTGGGCTGCTGCTCGCGGCGATGCCGCCGTTCACGGCGTTCGCGGGCAAGTCATTGATCGAATCCGCCTCAACCGAGGCAGGCTTTGGCTGGCTGATTGCCCTGTTCGTGGTCGTATCGGCGGCTACCGGCGGCGCCGTGCTGCGCATCGCCGGGCGCGTGTTCATGGGGTGGGGTCCGAGCGAGGGCCCAGACCCGAGCCAGACACGGGCCGCGCACGAGCGCGTCGACGAGACTCGTGACGCTCGGGACCACACGCCGTTGACGATGCGGGTGGTGCCGGCCGTGCTGCTGTTCGCCGCCGCGTTCGTGGTGTTCATCCCGGGCGCGTTCTCGGGCGTGCAGCGCGCGGCCGCACGGTTCACCGATCACGCCGCCTATGCGCAGTGGGTGCTTTCAGGTGCGCACATCCACTGGCCGACGATCGAGATCGCGCAGATCGAAGGACCAGACGTCGTGTACGCGCTGCTCGGGATCGCCGGCGCGGTGGGCGCTGCCGCTCTCGGCCTGTACGGCAGGCCCCTGCGGGAGTCGCTCCCCGCGCCGGTGCGCGAGCCGACCCGCGCTGCGCTGCGGCGACTGCGCCATCTGCACTCGGGCGAGATCGGTGACTACATCGCCTGGTGGACCGTCGGGGCAAGCCTGCTCGGCGCCGTGTGCCTGGTGGCGCTGACCTAGCGTCGCGGCACTAGCGCAGCGCTGTCCGGTCGAGCGCCTTGCACAGCTCGCGGACGGACTCGAAAACCTCGCTCGCGCCGGCCTCGTCGAGCTCGTGCACAGAGAAGCCGCCGGTGAGCACCGCGATGGTCGGCACACCCGCCGCCGCGGCGGCCTTCACGTCCCAAGGGGTATCGCCGACCATCACCGCGTCATCGCTCGATCCGCCTACGCGCTCGAGCGCCGCGGTGACGAGATCCGGCGCGGGTTTGGTCGCCTCGACGTCGGCCGATGTCGTCCAGGCGTCGGCGAGTTCACGCGCGTCGAGCAGGTCGAGATAGTGCTCGACCTCATCCTCCTTGGCCGAGCTCGCCAGCACCACGGCGTGCCCGCGTCGCTTGAGCTGCTCGATCAGCTCGCGCGAGCCGTCCATCGTCTCGACCTCGTCGATCAGCTCGAAGTAGCGCTTCGTCTCGGAGTCGCGAATCTGATCGCCCTGCTCATGTTCGGTGCGATCGTCGGTCAGTGCGGCGACGAGCTGGTCGCCGCCCATCCCGATGTGGCGATGGATACGCCAGATCGGCAGCACGATCTCGTGTTCGCGAAACGCGCGATACCAGGCGATCGCGTGGTGGTAGTTGGTGTCGACGAGCGTGCCGTCGATGTCGAGCACGGCGATGGTCATGGGCCTGATCCTCCTACCCCGACGACCACTCGGCCACCCGCCCAAGTTGCAGGGTTTTTGCCCGAAACGATCGGTAGAGGTGGATAAAGATGTTCAAATTGAACGTTGCTGTTTACGCGAGGGCTCCGATTGGGTACCCCGCAATTACGCGCGGGCCCCATAGGTTTCGTTGTCGTCAGGCGTGACCTCCGCGCGCTCTCTCTCCTCCCTCCGCTCTGACGGTGGCTCTCCGGGTCACCGTCAGAGCTTTTTAACGGCCGGCTCGCCTGATCGCGAGCGTCGCGGCGGCGCGTCCCGCGACCCCATGTACGGCGCCGCCGGGGAACGTTGCCGCCGATGCGATGTACAGCCCGCGGACCGGAGTCGAATAGGGGACCGGTCGCGCGACCGGACGAAACACAACCTGCCCAAGGCGATAGCTGCCACCGCCGACATCGCCGCCGATCAGGTTCGCGTTGCGGCGCTGCAGGTCGGCAGGCGCGAGCACGTGGCGGGCAAGGATCAGGTCCCTGAACCCCGGCGCGAACCGCTCGACCTGCGCCTCCATGGACTCGACCAGCCGATCTCGGACGCTCGCCCAGTCGGCCGATTGCGGCCCGCGGATGTAACCCCATGCCGTGTGCTTGCCATCCGGCGCCCGCGTGGGGTCGGCGATCGACTGCTGTCCGAGCAGCATGTACGGCCGCTCGGGCGGCGGGCCTTCGTGCCAAGCCGACCGTAGAAGCTGATCCTCGTCGCCGCCGAGGTGCACCGTGCCCGCGCGACGGGCCTCGGGCGCGGTCCATGGGATCGGGCCGTCGAGCGCCCAGTCGAGCTTGAGCGTCGCGGGCCCGGGTCGGTAGCGGCGCAGCGCCCGTGAGTAGCGCGTGGCCAGCGTCGGTCCGGCCAGCGCGGCGAGCGCGGCCGGCATCACGTCGGCGATCACGATCTCGCCGGCGACCGGCTCGCCGCTGGCAAGCCGCACACCGTCCACGCGGCCGCGCGAGGCCGCGATCTCGACCACGTCGGCGCGCGTGCGGACACTGCCGCCGAGGCTCTCCAGGTAGCCGACGAGCGCGTCGGTCAGGCGCCCGGCACCGCCTTCGGGGCTCGGCCATCCGACGCCGTGACCGAGCAGGTTCAAGAACAGCGCCGGGATCGCGCTACCCCGCGCCGTGACTGGCACGTCGCCGTGCATCGCCGAGCCGTACAGCCAGGCGCGCGCGCCCGCGTCGGCGAACAGCTCGCGTCCCAGGACCTCCGCGGGCCTCAAGCCAAAGCGGGCCAGCTCCACAGCGCGCCGTGGCCCTAGCGCGCCTACCAGCGCGGCGGCCGGGCGCACCGGCGGAAACGACGCGAGCAGCGCGGCTCGCATCGCCTCAAACCGATCGACGTAAGGGGCGGCGAACCGCCGCCACGAATCGCCGGCGCCAGGTGCCGCCGCATCCAGGCTCGCGGCGGTCCTGTCGAGGTCGCGGTACAGGGCGGGCGCGCGCCCGTCGGGCAGCGGATGCGCGTAACAGGCCTCCGGGTGGAGCCAGCGCAGGCCGTGGCGCTCGAGCGGCATCGCGGCGAACACGGGCGAGGCGACGGCGGCCGGGTGGACCGCCGAGAACGTGTCGTGACGAAACCCGGGCAGCGTCAGCTCCTCGGTCGCGACCGCGCCTCCGGGCGCCGGCGCGGCCTCGAGCACGAGTACCTGCCGCCCGGACTCGGCAAGCGTGATCGCCGCGGCGAGGCCATTCGGCCCGGCGCCGACGACCAGCGCCCGACGGCTCACGAGCTCAGTCTGAGCACTAGTCGCGGCGCGGCGTGCACGTCAGGTACGTGGCGGCCATGTCCTTGTCGCCGTGTTCCTTGGCGCCGAGCGTCATCCGTTGGGCGATCGCCCTGAACATCGGTAGGTCGAGGTTGGAGCGCTCGGCGGCATCCGCGACCAGGCGGGCGTCCTTGGCCGCCAGGTCCAGGCGGAACATCGGCTCGAAGTTGCGATCGATCATCGCCTTGCCCTTGATGCGGAGATACGGGAGGTCGAGCGCGCCACCGTCGATCGCCTCGAACAGCAGCGACGGGTCGAGGCCGAGACCCTCGGCGAGTGCGATCGTCTCCGCCGCGCCTTCGGTGACCGTCAGCACCCAGCTGTTTGCGACGAGTTTCAACCTCGTGCTGGCGCCGGGCGCTGAGTCGATCCACATCGTCTTCTGCCCCACGGCGTCGAACACCGGCTGTACGCGCTCGCGCAATTCCTCCGCGCCGGACGCGAGCACGACGAGCTTGCCGTCGTGCGCCGGCTGCTTGGTGCCGAGCACCGGGGCGTCGACAAACGCCACGCCGTGGTGGCGCGCGATCTCGATGCACTGTTCTGTGCCCTGCTCGCCGATCGTGCTCATCTGCACCCATACGGCACCCTCGTCGAGCCGCTCCAGCGCGGATCGCATCGTCTCGACGACGGCGTCGGTATTGGCGAGCATCGTCACAACGATTGCGGCGGTCTTGACCGCGTCGCCGGGCGACCCGCACACCTGCGCGCCATCCTGCTCGAGCGGCGCGGCCTTGTCAGGCGAGCGATTCCATGCGCGCACCTCGATGCCGGCCTTGAGCATGTTCTGCGCCATCGGAAATCCCATCGTGCTGCCGGCGCCGAGTACCGCCACGACCTGCCCGTCGGATGCCATCCGGATGCTCCTTGTCAGTTGCCGTTACGGCCGAGCTTACGCAAGCCGATACCCGGGCCCGGCACGCCTAACCGGGATTCCAGAGCGGCTCGACGGGTAGAGGTGGCCGATGTTCTCCGATCCGATCCGGTTTCGCGGACCGCTCGCCGACAGCTACCCGGCTGCCGTGGCGCTCGTGGTGTTCGCACTGATCCCATACCTCGGCCTCACATCCGCGCTGACCCCACTGACGCCCGTGCTGGGCAAGAGCCTGCACATGTCAGATCAGGCACTGTCGCTGACCACCGGGATGGCCAACGCGGCTTACGCGTTCGGCACCGTGCTCGCGGTGCAGTTCGCTGTTCATCTCCGCGGCCGCCGGATGCTGTTCCTCTACGCGGTGCTGTCGCTGATCGGATCGGTGATGACAGCCGCGGCGGGCACGCCGGGCCTGTTCATCGCGGGACACGTACTTCAAGGGCTCTGCACGAGCCTGATGCTGATCGCCGCGGTGCCGCCGCTGGTGATCGGCTGGCCGACCTCGCGGATGCCCGGGACCGCCGTGATCATGAACCTCTGCATCTTCGGCGCGGTCGCGATCGGCCCCGTGATCGGCGGACTGCAGGCGAGTGCGGGAGCCTGGCGCCCGTTGTTCTGGATCGTCGCCGGGCTCGGTGCGCTGGCGTTGGTGTTCGTCGTGCTCACGTTCGAGGACCAAGGGCCGCAGGACCGGACCGCGCCGTGGGACTGGGTGGCGCTGGCGCTTGCGGCCGGCGGCTGCGCGGCCGCCTTCTTCGGCGCCTCGGAGCTGGAGACGCACGCCGCCTCGGACGCGATCGTGCTGGTTCCGCTGCTCGCGGGAATCGCGATGTTGATCTCGCTTGTCACCTTCGAGTACCTCATCGAGAATCCGCTGATGCCGGTCCGCCAGGCAGCGAGCACGTTGCCGGTTGCCGGGATCGTGGTGGCGATGTGCGCCGGGGCCGCGTCGGTCGCGGTGATCGAGCTCGCACAGACTGCGCTTAAATCCGAGCCACCGGCGCACGTGGGGCTGCTGTTCCTGCCGGAGTTCGGCGCGGCCGCTGCCGTCGCGGTGATCTTCGGGCTGCTGTTTCGGACTCGCTGGATCCCGCTGCTCGCGCTCGGGGGCATGATCACGCTCAGCGCCGGCGCCGCGGTCCTGAGCGGCGTGGCACCGGGCAGCGACGTACTGGTGCTGGTCGGGTCGGGCCTCGTCGGCATGGGCGTCGGCGCGTCGGTCTCGCCGTCGCTGTTCATCGCCGGTTTCTCGCTTCGCTCCGCACAGCTGCAGCGCGTGTTTGCACTGGTGGAACTGCTGCGCGGCGTCGCCGCCTTCATGGTCGCCCCGGTCGTCCTGCATGTCGCGATGACAGCAGCCGCCACCCCGGCGGCGGGAATCGGCACCGCGGCCTGGATCTGCTTCGCGATCGCCGCCTCCGGCGGGCTGTTCGCGATCGGCCTGTTCCTCGCGGGACGCGCGAGGCTCCAGCGCCCCGATCTCGAACGCTGGGACAGCGGCGACGAGCCTGCGTGGTACTCGCCGCCGCTCGGCGCCGGCCTCAGGCGCGAGAAGCGTTCGCCGAGTGCGGCCGGCGCACGCGGCTGACCGTCCGTCAGGGCCCGTCGGGCACGCCGCGCTCAAGCTCGGCCAGCCAGGTCTCCGCGGACCCGTCGCTAGGCGCGCGCCAATCGCCGCGCGGCGACAGCGATCCGCCGGAGCCGACCTTCGGCGCGTTGGGGATCGCTGAACGCTTGAACTGCGCAAAGCCGAAGAACCGCCCTAGGAACACGCCCAGCCAATGCTTGATCTCGGCCAGGGTGTACTCGTTGCGCCGCTCGGCCGGGATCAGGTCCGGCCAGCGCCCGAGCGTGCGGTCGTGCCACGCGTGGTGGGCGAGGTATGCGACCTTGCTGGGCCGGTAGCCGAAGCGCAGCGTGTAGTAGAGGAAGAAATCCTGGAGTTCGTAAGGACCGACGACGCTCTCGCTGTCGGCGCCGGGCTTGTCGGAGTCGGGGTCCTGGCTGGGGATCAGCTCGGGTGAGATCGCCGTGTCGAGCACCGAGGCGAGCACCGTGTCGGCGGCCGGACCGAACTGGTTGGTGTCGATCGCCCAGCGGAGCAGGAACTGGATCAGCGTCTTGGGAACCGACGCGTTGACGTTGTAGTGCGACATCTGGTCGCCGACGCCGTACGTCGACCAGCCCAGCGCGAGCTCGGACAGGTCTCCGGTTCCGAGCACGAGTGCGCCGTGACGGTTGGCCAGCCGGAACAGGTGCGAGGTCCGCTCGCCGGCCTGGACGTTCTCGTAGGTGACGTCGTATGCCGGCTCGCCCGTGGCCGCCGGGTGGTCGAGATCGCGGAGCATCTGTGTCGCCGCAGGGCGGATGTCGAGCTCATTGGCGCTGACGCCGAGTGCGTCCATCAGCGCGTGAGCGTTGCTCAGCGTCAGGTTGCTTGTCGCGAACCCCGGCATCGTGTAGGCGAGCACGTTCGAGCGGGGCAGGCCGAGTCGGTCGAACGCTCGCACCGCGACGATCAGCGCTTGCGTCGAGTCCAAGCCGCCGGAGACGCCGATCACGACCCTCTCGATCCCGGTGGCGCGCAGGCGCGTCTCGAGCCCGCGGACCTGGATGTTGTAGACCTCCTCGCAGCGCTCGTTGCGGCTGGCGGGATTCGACGGCACGTACGGGAACCGCTCGATCGCGCGGCGTAGCGCCGCCGGCCGGCCGGCGACGCCAAGGTCGAACTCGACCCGCCGCATGCGGCGCAGTGCCCGGCGGTGATCGTGGATCGAATCGCCGTAGCTGCTCGTGCTCGAACGATCGGCGAGCAGCCGGTCGAGGTCGATGTCGGCGCAGATCAGCTGCTCCTCGTCGGCGAACCGCTGTGCCTCGGCGAGCAGCTCGCCGTTCTCGCAGATCAGCGCCTGTCCGTCCCACGCAAGGTCGGTGGTCGACTCGCCGAAGCCGGCGGCCGTGAACACGTAGCCGGCGACCGTCCGGGCTGACTGCGCCGATGCCAGCGAGCGGCGGTAATCGGCCTTGCCGACCGTGATGTTGCTCGCCGACAGGTTCGCGAGCACCGTCGCGCCCGCCATCGCCCCGTACGTGCTCGGCGGGATCGGCACCCACACGTCCTCGCAGATCTCTACGTGCAACATGAACCCGGTCAGGTCGCGGCTCTCGAACAGGAGGTTGGGGCCGAATGGCACGTCCTCGCCGAGCAGGCGCAACTCGGACCCGATCGCGTCGCGCGCCGCCCGGAACTGGCGCTTCTCATAGAACTCGCGGTACTCGGGCAGGTAGCTCTTGGGCACCACGCCGAGCACGCTGCCGCGGTGGATCACGACCGCGGTGTTGAACAGCCCACGCTCGAACTCGAGCGGCGCGCCGACGACGATCACCGGCTCGAGCTCGCGGCTCCCGGCGACGACCGACTCGATCGCCTCGAGCACGGCGCCAGTCAGCGACTGCTGGTGCAGCAGATCGTCGATCGCGTATCCCGAGAGCCCCAGCTCGGGGAACACGACCAGCGCGGCCTGCTCGATCGATGCCCGTCCGGCGAGCTCGAGCGTCCGCTGCGCGTTGAACGCGGGCTCGCCGATCCGCACATTCGGCACAGCGGCGGCCACGCGGACGAAGCCGTGGCTGTAGAGACCGTGAAATGCCTGCTGGGAAGCGTCCACCGTGACTTCAAGCTAGCGGGCCGCGCTCCCCGTGGTTGCAACGGTTATCGCGCATCGGCAAGGCGATCCACGGGTAGAACAGCCTCATGGGACTGGCGCACCAGTTTGAGGGCGATTACGGCGACGTGGCTGCGGCCGATCACGACCGCGATGCGATGGCGCTGTTCCTGCGCGACGTGCGGCGTCATCCGCTGCTGACGCGCCAGCAGGAGGTCGAGCTCGCAAAGCGGATCGAGCGCGGCGACCTCGCCGCGAAGGAGCGCCTCGTCAACTCCAATCTGCGCCTGGTCGTCTCCCAGGCGCGCAAGTACCAGGGCCACGAGATGGCGCTTGTCGACCTCGTGCAGGAAGGGATCCTCGGGCTGATCCGCGCCGCGGAGAAGTTCGACTGGCGCAAGGGCTACAAGTTCTCGACGTACGCGACGTTCTGGATCCGTCAGTCGATCTCGCGCGGACTCGACAACCGTGCGCGGCCGATCCGGATACCCGTGCATCTGGGACAGCGCGAGCGCAAGCTCGCGCGCGCGTACAGCGAGCTCGTCGCCGCGAGCGGTCGCGAGCCCAGCGACGAGGAGCTCGCGATCGCGGCCAAGCTCGAGCTCGAGCAGGTTCGCGAGACGTTTGACGCCGCGCGCGTGGTGACGAGCCTCGACCGCACGGTGGGTGATGAGGACGCCGCGTTCGGTTCGCTACTGCCCAGCGATCGACGAGGTCCCGACGAGGAGGTCGAGATCGCGTTGCGTGACGCGGCGCTGCGGCGGGCAATCGATGGCCTCCCAGAGCCCGAGCGCCTCGTCGTGAAGCTGCGCTTCGGAATCAGCGGCGACAGTCCGACGCCGCTCAACGAGACCGGCCGGCGCCTGGGCATCTCCCAGGACGCGGTCCGTCGGCTCGAGCGCAAGGCGCTCAGCGAGCTCGCCCGCAGCGGCGAGCTCGAGGCTCAGCGCCCGGCCGCATAACACCGCCGGTCCCGCGGTCGGTACCTTCCCGATCGTGATCGGCCTTCCGTCTGAGATCGAGGCCTGCCTGTTCGACCTCGACGGGGTACTGACGCAGACCGCGAAGGTGCACGCCGCCGCCTGGAAGCAGATGTTCGATGCATATCTGCGCCGGCGGGCGCAAAGCCGCGGCGAGGAATTTCGCGAGTTCGACGAACACGGCGACTACGACGAGTACGTCGACGGCAAGCCGCGCTATGAGGGCGTCAGCGCGTTCCTGGCCTCGAGGCAGATTGAGCTGCCGCAGGGCTTACCCGACGATCCCCCCGAGGCCGAGACGATCGACGGGCTCGGCAATCGCAAGAACGAGATCGTGCTCGAGTTGATTCGCCGCGACGGCGTGCAGGCCTACGAGGGATCGGTGCGTTACGTACAGGCTGCGCGTGCCAGCGGGATGCCGTGCGCGGTCGTCTCGTCGAGCACCAACTGCCGCGATGTACTGATCGCTGTCGGGATGCTCGAACTGTTCGAGGTGATCGTCGACGGTCACGTCGCCCACGACGAGCACCTCGCCGGCAAGCCCGCCCCTGACACCTTCGTCTCGGCCGGGCGCAAGCTCGGCGTCGAACCGCGAGGCGCCGCCGTGTTCGAGGACGCACTCGCCGGCGTCGAGGCGGGCCGCGCCGGCGGCTTCGGCGTCGTCGTCGGCGTCGACCGAGTCGGCCAGGCCGCGGCGTTGCGCCGGCACGGCGCGGATCTGGTCGTGTCCGACCTCGCCGAGCTGTTGGACGCCGCGTGATCCGCCACCCGTCGTTTGAGTGCGAGCCGTGGCTGACCCGCGAGCTCAACCTGCGCAGCGACGGCTTGGCCGAGCGCGAGTCGGTGATGGCGCTCGGCAACGGTCACATCGGGCTACGCGGCAACCTCGACGAGGGCGAGCCGTTCGGACTGCCGGGCACGTACCTGGCCGGGTTCTACGAGCTGCGCCCGCTGCCTTACGGCGAGAGCGCCTACGGCTATCCGGAGGAAGGGCAGACGATCGTCAACATCACCAACGGCAAGCTGATCCGGCTGCTCGTCGACGACGAGCCGTTCGACATCCGCTACGGCAAGCTCGAGAGCCACGAACGCGAGCTGGACTTTCGCGCCGGGGTCCTGCGAAGGACGGCGGTGTGGACCTCACCGGCGCATCGCCGGGTGCGCGTACGGTCGACACGCCTGGTCTCGTTCGCGCAGCGGGCGATCGCCGCGATCCGCTACGAGGTCGAGCCGCTCGACGGCCCGACCCCGTTCGTCGTCCAGTCCGAGCTCATGGCCAACGAGGGCGTACCGGTGTCCGAGGACGACCCGCGCGCTGCCGCCGCGGTCAGCTCGCCGCTTCAGTCGGTGTTCGCCGATGCGAGCGGCACGCGGGCCGTGCTGGTGCACCGCACCAAGCAGAGCGGGCTGACGATGGGCGCTGCGATGGACCACGAGCTCCACGACCCAGATGGATGGGGTGTCGACGTCGAGTCCTACGACGACATCGCGCGGCTGACGCTGACGGCGACGATCGAGCCCGGCAAGCCACTGACGTTCGTCAAGTTCGTCGCCTACGGCTGGTCGCGGCGGCGCTCGATGCCGGCGATCCGAGACCAGGTCGCGGCGGCACTTGCGGAGGCACGTCACGCCGGGTGGGACGGCCTCGTCGAGGCGCAGCGCAGCTATCTCGACGACTTCTGGGAACGCGCCGACGTCGAAATCGAGGGCGACTCAGAGCTACAGCACGCGGTGCGGTTCGCGCTGTTTCACACGCTCCAGGCCGGGGCCCGCACTGAACAGCGGGCGATCGCCGCCAAGGGTCTGACCGGGCCCGGATACGACGGCCACAGCTTCTGGGACACCGAGAGCTTCGTGCTGCCGGTGCTCACCTACACCGCCCCGCAGGCGGCAGCCGACGCCTTGCGGTGGCGCCAGGCGACGCTCGAGCTCGCACGCGAACGCGCGGCCCAGATCGGCCTCGACGGCGCGGCGTTCCCGTGGCGTACGATCCACGGCCAGGAGTGCTCGGGCTACTGGCCGGCGGGCACGGCCGCGTTTCACGTCAACGCCGACATCGCCGACGCGGTCGCGCGCTACCAGTTCGCGACCGGCGACGAAATGTTCGAGCGCGAAACGGGCGTCGAACTGCTGGTCGAGACGGCACGTCTGTGGCGGTCGCTCGGACACCACGACGCCGCCGGCCGGTTCCGGATCGACGGCGTGACCGGGCCCGACGAGTACAGCGCGCTGGCCGACAACAACGTCTACACCAACCTGATGGCGCAGCGCAACCTGCGCGAGGCGGCTGCCGCGGCCGACCGCCATCGCGACCGCGCCGATCAGATGGGGGTCGATAACGAGGAGCTCGCCGCGTGGCGCGATGCGGCAGACGCGATGCTGATCCCCTACGACGAGACGCTCGGGGTGCACCCCCAGGCCGAGGGCTTCACCGAGCATCAGGTCTGGGACTTCGACTCGGTCGGCCGCGACCGCTATCCACTGCTGCTGCACTTCCACTACTTCGACCTGTATCGCAAGCAGGTCGTCAAGCAGGCGGATCTGGTGCTGGCGCTGCACCTCTGCGGCTACGCCTTCAGCGACGAGGAGAAGGCGCGGGACTTCACCTACTACGAGCGGCTGACCGTGCGCGACTCGTCGCTGTCGGCCTGCACCCAGGCGGTCGTCGCCGCCGAGGTGGGACACCTGGAGCTCGCGTACGCCTACTGGCGTGAATCGGCGCTGACCGATCTCGAGGATCTTCAGCACAACACCGGCAACGGCCTGCACATCGCCTCGCTCGCGGGTACCTGGATCGGCGCGGTCGCCGGGTTCGGAGGGATGCGCGATCACGGCCCGACGTTGCGGTTCGCGCCGCGGCTGCCGGCCAAGCTGACGAGGCTGACGTTTCGCCTGTGCTTTCGCGGGCGGCGGCTGAAGGTCGAGGTAGTCCCCGGCACGGTGAGCTATTCGCTGGCCACCGGCGACGCGCTCGAGATCGTGCACCACGGACGGGACGCGACGATCGAGCCCGAGCGCACACTGACGCTCGAGATCCCGCCGGCGCCGCAGCGCGAGGCCCCGCGGCAGCCGCCCGGCCGGGCGCCGGCGCCAACGTTGCCGCCTCCGCCGGACAAGCCCTAAGTCAGCTCCGCGAGCGTGCGCTCGAGCGCCTCCATCAGGTCGGGCGCGGGCGCCGGCCGCTCCTGCTCCTTGGGCGCCTCGATCGTCGCGCCCTTGCGCTTGCGGTCCACGACCCGGCGCAATCGCGCCCGGTAGCGATCCTTGTGCCCGTCGGGGTCCCAGTCACACGCCAGCGCCTCGATCACGGCGACAGCGGCGTCGAGCTGCTTGCGGGTCGGCTTGTTGGCTTTGCCCGAGGCGGAGTCGACGGCCTTCGTCGGCCGGAGCTCGTCGGCGAACAGCATCGTCGTCAGTGTCAGCGCCCCGTCGCGCTCGCGAACGATCGCCAGGTATTCCTTTCCCCGCATCACCAGGCGTCCCAGCGCCGCTCGCTCGGTTGCGCTCATCACCTCAGCCAGCAGCCGGTAGGCGCGGCGGGAGCCGTCATCGTCGGACGCCGGCACGAGGAAGTACGGGTGGTCGAAGTAGATCGGATCGACCTCGGCGAGCTCGACGAACAACTCGATCTCGATCGTCCGCGTCCTGCGCGGCTCGATCGCCTCGAGCTCGAGGTCTGAGACGATCACCTGGCGACCGTCATCGAGCTCGTAACCGTGGGTGATCTCCTCGAACGGAACCTCGACGTCCTCCTTCGAGCACCAGCGCTGCACCTCGATCGGGGCCCCGTCCTGCTCGTGCAGCTGGCGGAAATGCAGATCGCGATCGCGGACGGCCGGGACAAGCTCGACGGGAACGTTCACCAACCCGAAGCTCAGCGAGCCTGTCCAGAGCGAGCGCGGCATGGTCAGCGCTTACGTTTTGAGGCGCCGAGGCTCGCCTCGAGCGCGGCCGCCAGATCGGTCTCGTTCTGCTGCTCTTCGAGCTCGGGTAGCTCGGGCTCGCGGCCACTCGCCTTCGTCTCGATCAATTCGAGCACACGCTCCCGGTAGCGGTCCTCGAACGCTTCCGGTTCGAAGCGACCCTGCAGCGAGTCGACCAGCTGACCGGCCATCTGGATCTCGCGCTTGGTCGG
>DASXDD010000213.1:0-8766 GCA_036490775.1 Solirubrobacteraceae bacterium
GGGCGCCGGTCCGCTGGCGGTCCGCGAGCTTGGGGTCCTCGATGAGCCGGGCCAGGTGTGCCGACAGCGTCTGCGAGTCGCCGGGCTCGTACAGGAGCCCGTGCTCGGCGTCGCCGAGCAGCTCGAAGTAGTCCGGCAGCCGAGACGCCACGGGGACGGCGCCGGCCGCGATCGCGCGGACGAGCACCGACGGCGCGGTGCGCACGCCCTCTGACGCGAAGACCGCAACATCGGCCTCCTGCAGCACATCCGTCGGTGCGTACTCGTCGGCGTTGACGAATTGCACGCGCTCGCGCAGGGCACGGCTGAGCGTGGCCGGTGCCGTCAGGGGGCGGCGCGACCACACGGTCGCGCGCCACTGCAAGTCTGCCGGGAGCAGCCGCAGGGCCCGTAGGAAGACACGCACGGCGGCGCGCTCCTCTGTGGCGATCACCGCGATCTTGGCGACGTCGGACCTGCCACGCTCGGCCGTCGGCGCGTCGGCGCCCGGCAGGATCACGCGGTAGTCGCCGGGGAAGTACTGTTGGAGCAGATCCCGCGTGGCGCGAAAGCTCGCGACGCGGGCATCGAGGCGGGAGAAGAGTCGGCGTGAGAACGGCCCGGTCAGCTGCGTCGAGAGGACCCGCTCGGTCGGAGCGTGGAAGCTGCCGACGTTGAGCGCGCGCGACTGGCGCAGCGCAACGCTCGATGCGCTCGGCGCGAACGGCTCGTGGACATGCACGACATCGAGTGGCAGCACTGACAGCGCCTCCTCGATCGTCCGCGCGACATCGACCGGCAACGACGCCGCGCGCCGCTTCGCGGGGGAGAACGGCAGCACCTCGCCGACGCCGAGGACGATTGGGCCGTCCGCGGCGCGCTCGAGCAGCGTCTCTGGCTCCGATCGAATCGCGCGGCGGCTGTCACGGACGAGCTTCGGCGACTCCGACGGCGCGATCGTCAGCACCCGATGACCGCGCTGCGAGAGCTCGCCGGCGACCCGCTCGACGTACGCGTTGACCTCGTTGCCCACCTCCCAGGCGAACGGTGTCACCTGGGCGATCGCGAGCCGCTGCGCTGGCACCGCTCGCAGTCTAGGACACTCGCTTCGAGGCCCTCCGCGCCTTCGCCGCCGTCAGCTCTTGACGGCGGCGCGCTTCTTGGCGGCTGGCTTCGGGAGCTTCTTGCGCGCGTACTTCTTGATGAAGGCGTCGGTCAGCTCGCGGGCCTCGTCGTCGGGCCGCTGGGTGTGCGGCGACTTCATCAGGTACGAGCTCGGGCCGTCGAGCTGGCCCGAGAGACCGTTGTTCAAGGCGAGCTTGCAGCACCGCACGGCGTCGATGACGATCCCCGCCGAGTTCGGCGAGTCCCACACCTCGAGCTTCATCTCGGCGGTGAGCGGTACGTCGCCGAACGCCTGGCCCTCGAGCCTGATGTGGGCCCATTTGCGGTCGGTCAGCCACGGCACGTAGTCCGAGGGGCCGACGTGGACATCGTCGGCGGGCAGCGTGTGGCCCATGATCGAGGTCACCGCGTTGGTCTTGGAGATCTTCTTGGACTCCAGGCGGTCGCGCTCGAGCATGTTGTAGAAGTCCATGTTGCCGCCGACGTTCAGCTGTGAGGTCCGCAGCAGCTTGACGCCGCGGTCGTGGAACAGCCGAGCCAGCGCGCGGTGCACGATCGTCGCGCCGACCTGGGACTTGATGTCGTCGCCGACGATCGGCAGGCCGGCCTTCTTGAAGCGCTTGTTCCAGTAGTCCTCGCGGGCGATGAACACCGGGATGCAGTTCACGAACCCGCAGCCGGCCTCGAGGATCTGCTCGACGTACCACTTCGTGGCCTGCTCGGAGCCGACCGGGAGGTAGGAGACGACCACGTCGGTGCGGGTCTCCTTGAGGATCTCGACGATGTCGGCCGTCGGGCCGGGGGCCTTGGTGATCTTCTCCTTGAGGTACCTGCCGAGGCCGTCGTGGGTCATCCCACGCTGAACCTCGATGCCCAGCTTCGGGACCTCGGTGTCGAGCTTGATCGTGTTGTTCTGGCCGGCGAAAATCGCCTCTGAAAGGTCCTTGCCGACCTTGTCGGCGTCGATGTCGAAGGCGGCGCTGAACTCGATGTCGCGCACGTGGTAGCCACCGAGGTCGACGTGCATCAGGCCGGGCACGGACTCGCGAGCATCGGTGTCGCGGTAGTAGTGCACGCCCTGCACGAACGAGCTGGCGCAGTTGCCGACGCCGATGATCGCGACCCGAACCTTGTCCTCCTGATGGCGCGCGGCGCCGTTGGTTGATCCGTTGCCAGTGCTCACGGTTTGAACTTCCCTTCTCGAAAAGAATGAGGTCTGCGCAGCGACTGCTGCGCAGGACGTCTTCTCAATTTATTCCCCGAAACGCGGTTCGTTACATCAAGCGGCGGTCGCCAGCTGCTTGCGGACGTACAGGATCCGCTGCAGCGTGGTCAGCACGGCGAGTCCCGCGAGCACGTACACGGCGGGCGCCAGCAGCTCGAAATTGCCCAGCGATGCGCCCTCGGCGAACACCAGGCCGATCGACAGGATCACGACCCTGACCGGCCGCGTCGCGAGCCCAACCTTGCACGCGACGCCGAGCGCCTCGGCCCGCGCGCGGGTGTAGGAGACCATCAGCGAGAACAGCACCGCCGCCACGGTCGCCGCCGCCGCGACCTCATTGTGCTGCGAGGCGAAGTAGGCGCCGACCGCGGTCAGCACGATCCCCTCCTCGAGCCGGTCGAGCGTCGAGTCCAGGAACGCGCCGAACGGCGTGCCCTTGCCCGACATCCGCGAGTAGCGGCCGTCGAGCGTGTCCATGATCGATCCGATGATGAACGCGATCCCCGCCAGGAAGAACAGCCGTCCGACGACCAGCGCAGCGGCAGTGAGGTTGAGTGCAAAGCCGGTCAGCGAGATCGCATTCGGGGTCAGCCGCGACTCGATCAGTCGCTCGCGCATCAGCGCCTGGGTGGCCGCGCCGTTACGCCGCGGGCGCGCTCGATCGGAGCGGTCCGGGCGAACCCGCGGAGGCTTGATCTGCTCCGCCATCCGTCAGGTCGAATTAGACACGGTCACGCGGTCGCACGGTCACACGGTCGCGTGCCCGAACGCCCAGGCCTCGGGTCTCGCCCGCGCGAGCAGCTGCTTGGACAGCAGCGCCGCGATGCCTGCCGTGACGCAGCCGAGGAACACGTCAGTGAAGTAGTGGTTGCCGGTTGCCACGACCACGAACGTGATCCACAGCGGATACAGGCACCACAAGATCTTCGCCCACCAGTGCTTCATGAACCGCACCATCGGCCATCCGATCATCACCGCAAAGCACACGTGCATCGACGGAACGGCGGCATAGAAGTTCAGCAGCGCCTTCTCCGGGCCGTAATCGACCCATCCCCCGAGGAACTGCGAGATCGAGTCGGTGAAACCCCACTCCGGCAGCAGCCGCGGCGGCGCGGTCGGGTACAGCCAGTAGCCGATCAGCGCGACCGCCATCGCGATCATGAACATGTTGCGCACGAAGTAGAACGAGTCGTTGCGGCGCACGTAGATGAACACCAGCCCGCCGATTGTCACGAAGTAGTGGGCGTTGAGGTACGACCAGTCCGCGACGTCCATCAGCCAGTGCTTGTTCTGCGCCCACGCTTGGATGCTCGGCTCCGCAAACACGTGCAGCCAGCGCTCGATGCCGATGATCCGGGTCGCGTCGCCGAACGGCTTGTAGCCGTTGCCGTAATGGATCAGCCCGCGGACGAGCTGATAGAGCACGTAGGCGCCGCTGAACAGGAGGAGCTGCCGGAGAACGTCCTTCCAACCACGCGGGAGCACTCGTGCGTCGATCGTGCGGAGTCGATCACGCATGAACACATGATCGTACCGACCGACGCGACCGCGGGATCAATCAGATCAGTTGCAGCGCGGCGAAGTTGCGCCGATCCGGCCAAGCGAGAAGTGCGTCACGAGCCGGACCGGCCCAGCGCTTCGCAGCCGCAGCTCGGTGAAGCCGCCGTTGTCGATGACGCACCCCGAGCCCTCTCCCAGTGCCCAGTACGGCGTGAAGCGAACGCGCAGATCCACAGTGCCCGCGCGACTCGCGTTCAGTGTCAGCGAGTTGGGTCCGAGTTGCTGCAGTGACGCCGGTCCCTGGGCGATCGGCGTCGGCTTGGAGACCGCGTACACGTGCCAGTGCGCGCTGCGGAACACGAGCTGCAGGTAGGGCAGCCCGCGATCGATCAGGTTGGTCTCCTGGTGGGCCGAGTAGTCCAGGTCGGCATCGGAGACCGCGACGTAGCGGACCGCAAGCTGGTGAAGCCACGCGTCGTAGGTGGCCGCGGTCAACCGGCCGTTGTAGAAGAGGCTGTTGTATTTGATGTCGAGCTGGCGCTCCCAGCCGCGCGCCAGCGGGAACTTCGGCGCGACCTCGTAGGCCTCCCAGTGAAACCGCGTGAACGGGATCTCAACCCGGAACGGCGGCCCGGACTGCTTTTCGAGGAACGCCAGCAGCGGCCGGTAGTAGGAGATCTTGACCGACGGGTCGCCGGCCGACGTACGGACGTCGCGGATCGGCGCCTGCCACTGGAAGTACAGCAACGGCAGCGCCGCGACGAGCAGGAACGCCTTGCGGTGGCGTATCCACAGCAGCGCGGCGAGCGGCCCGGCGAGCAGCGGCCCCAGCCGGGCCGCGTTGCTGCCGACCGGCGTGTCGACCTTGTATGCCGCGATGCACCCGAGCGCGTACAGCGCGATCCCGGCGAGCAGCGTCACCTGGCGCTTGGGAATCAGCACGATCGCGACCAGCGCGATCGCCGGGATCGGCCACAGGGTCGCGAGCGTGAACGGCTCGCTGCCGCCTTCGGGGAACGCGACCGACAGCAGCGCGACCGGGAGCAGCGCGGCGATGATCACCAGCAGGCCCGGAACGGCCGCCCGGACGCTTCGCTGCTTGACCAGCTTGCCGGTCGCAAATGCGGCCGCCGCGAGCGCCGCAAACAGCGCCGCCACCGGGCTGGCGAGCGCCGTCACCACGCCGAGCGCGACGGCGGTCCAGGTTCGGCCGCGGGCTAGCGCGAGCGCGCTGGCGACTGCCGGCAGCAAGCCGAACGCGAACGTCAGGCGTCCGGTGAACAGGTTCGTCGCGGTGCCGGCGCCGAACCACAGCGCGCCGAGCCAGGCGTCCTCGCCGAACTCGTCGTGGACGAGGATCTCGAACAGCGCGGCGCTCAGGCACGCGGCGAGGCCGGCGGCGACCTGGGGCGTCAGCAGCGCGGCGACCGGCGGGAACAGGACGCTGTAGCCCGGGACGTGGTGGCCGCCGTACCACCAGTTGTTCCAGATCCCGAAGCCCTCGCTCGAGAACAGCTTCGCGCGCAGCAGGTGCGCCGCGAGGTCGAGGCTCGGCGGTGAGACGATCACGTAGGCGATCGCAAACGCCGCCGCGACGACCGTCGGGGCCGCCCGCTTGGGGTCGATCCGGAACGCACGGCCACGGCGCGCGCCGGACAGGCGCCGGGAGGCGGGGCGTTGCAGAGTGGCGGTGGCGGGCGGGTTCACGCTGACTGCTCCAGGAACGATGTCACCTGCTCGACGACCGCGGGCTGGTCCATCCACGGCCAGTGGCCGGCGGACGCCACGCGATTGACCGTCGCGTTGGGCAGCCGCTGCGCGTAGGCGTCGGCGATCGCCGCAGGCAGCCACGGGTCGGCTTCGCCCCAAACGACCAGCGATGGCGCGCGCAGCTGCGCCAGTTGCTCACCGCGCGCCGCGAGTGCGCCCGGCTGGGCTGAGCGCCACAAGCGCAGGATCGCGCGCTGCGTGCCCTGGTCGAACTGGTCCCAGACCGCGGCGAGGCGGTCGTTGGACCACGACTCCGGCGCAGCCGAGCCGCCGCGGAGCATCCGCGCGAGCATCCCGCGCGTGATTGAGCCCATCACCAGCTCGCCGATCCCGGGCCGCGGCCAAAGGCGCTCGAGCCAATGCCACCGCACGCCCTGTGCGTCGAACACCGGCACGCCGTTGATGATCACGAGCCGCTCGACGCGCTCGGGGTGGCGCTGTGCGAACGCGAGTCCGATCGGCGCGCCCCAGTCGTGGACAACGAGCTTGACGCGGTCGACCTCGAGTTCGGACAGCAGCATCTCAACGAAGTCCGTGAGGCCGTCGATCGAGTAATCCAGGTTGCCTGCCTTGCCCGACCGCCCGAACCC
This sequence comes from Solirubrobacteraceae bacterium, assembly GCA_036490775.1. Lineage (GTDB taxonomy): Bacteria > Actinomycetota > Thermoleophilia > Solirubrobacterales > Solirubrobacteraceae > Palsa-465. The sequence goes on from DASXDD010000213.1 coordinate 6,190, forward strand.
GATCAGGTCCGGGGCGATGCCGCCGGTGCGCTCCAGGAACGGGATCCAGTCGTCCGAGCTGGTCGGCACCCCGTGGATGTAGAGAGGGGGCACGTCGGGCCCGGAAGCGGTGCGGTAGAAGGCGGGCGAACCGGCGAGTTCAATGGTGTGCTCGTCGACGCTCAACCACGGGCGAGGATAACGTCCTCGCCTGTGAGCGCGGGGCGCACCAGTTCAATGTGGAAGAAGCCCCCGCCGCGCCGCGTCCGCGCGATCCGCGACCGCCTGCGCATGGTCTACGGGATCCCCCAGGCCAAGCCGCATGGTCACCCGATCGCCGAGCTGGTGCTGACGGTGCTGTCGCAGTCGACCAACGACCGCAACCGCGACGTCGCCTATCTGGCGCTGCGCGAGCGCTTCCCCGACGACACGTGGGCGGCGATCCGCGACGCGCCCGTCGACGAGATCGAGGAGGCGATCCGGCCCGGCGGCATCTCGAAGGTCAAGTCGGCGCGGATCAAGTCGATCCTGCGCGGGATCAGTGACACGGCACCGGGAGGGGAGCTGTCGCTCGACTGGATCGTGTCGTTGAGCGTGCCCGAGGCGCAGCAGTACCTGACGTCGCTGCCGGGGGTCGGGCGCAAGACCGCCGCCTGCGTGCTCCTGTTCGCCCTCGGGATGCGCGACGTGCCGGTTGACACGCACGTGTCTCGCGTCGGAACGCGGCTGGGCCTGTTCCGGCCCGGGGCGCCGTTCGAGGAGCTGCACGACACGATGCTCGTGATCACCCCGCCCGGCGAGGAACTCGAACTGCACCTGAACCTGCTGCGCCACGGGCGGCGCACTTGTTACGCGCGCAAGCCCGACTGCGCCGGGTGTGCTCTGCGTCGGATGTGCCCGAGCGCCGAGCAGTTCCTGGCGGCGCGTTAGCGCCATCGGCGGCCCAGGGTTCCGAGGCAGCGCATCCAAATCTGCTACGCTGACGCTTAGATTTTCGCGAACTAACAGGAGCAGAACGCAGATGGGAAAAACGATCGGAATCGACCTGGGAACGACGAACTCGTGCATGGCAGTGCTCGAGGGTGGCGAGCCGACGGTCATCGAGAACGCCGAGGGCGGTAGGACGACGCCGTCGGTCGTCGCGTTCGCCCAGTCAGGCGAGCGCCTAGTAGGAACTGTCGCCAAGCGGCAGGCGGTAACCAACCCGCAGAACACGGTCTTCTCGATCAAGCGCTTCATGGGCCGCAAGGAGGCCGAGGTGCGCGAGGAGGAGTCGATCGTGCCGTACAAGGTCGTGTCGGGCCCGGGCGGCGACGCCCGCGTTGAGGCTGGTGGCAAGCAGTACTCGCCGCCGGAGATCAGCGCGATGATCCTTCAGAAGCTGAAGACCGACGCCGAGGCGTACCTCGGCGAGACCGTCGACAGCGCCGTGATCACGGTCCCCGCGTACTTCAACGACGATCAGCGCCAGGCGACCAAGGACGCCGGCAAGGTCGCCGGTCTCGACGTCAAGCGGATCATCAACGAGCCGACTGCGGCTTCGCTGGCTTATGGCCTGGACAAGGAGTCCGACCAGACGATCCTGATATTCGACCTCGGCGGCGGCACGTTCGACGTGTCGGTGCTCGAGATCGGTGACGGCGTGTTCGAGGTCAAGGCGACCGCGGGCGACAACCACCTCGGCGGCGACAACTTCGACAAGGCGCTGGTGGACTGGCTGGTCAAGGAGTTCAAGGCCTCCCAGGGCATCGACCTGGCAGCCGACCCGATGGCGCTGCAGCGGCTCTACGAGGCCGCCGAGAAGGCCAAGATCGAGCTTTCCACGACGCAGGAGACGCAGATCAACCTGCCGTTCATCACGGCCGACGCGACGGGCCCCAAGCACCTCGACACGCGCCTGACCCGCGCGAAGATGACCGAGCTGACCTCGGCGCTGCTGGACCGCACAATCGCGCCGGTCCGCCAGGCGCTGGACGACGCTAAGGACAAGGGCGCCGCGACGATCGACCATGTGGTCCTCGTCGGCGGTATGACGCGCATGCCCGCCGTCCAGGAGAAGGTCAAGGAGCTCACCGGCAAGGAGCCGCACCGCGGCGTCAACCCGGATGAGGTCGTTGCCGTCGGCGCCGCGATCCAGGCGGGCGTCCTGGCCGGCGACGTCAAGGACGTGCTGCTGCTCGACGTCACCCCGCTGACGCTCGGAATCGAGACCAAGGGCGGCGTGATGACCAAGCTGATCGAGCGCAACACGACGATCCCGACCCGTAAGGGCGAGGTCTTCTCGACAGCCGAGGACAACCAGCCGTCGGTCGAGATCCACGTGCTCCAGGGCGAGCGCGAGATGGCCACCTACAACAAGTCGCTGGGCAAGTTCCAGCTGACCGGCATCCCGCCCGCGCCGCGCGGCATTCCGCAGATCGAGGTCGCGTTCGACATCGACGCCAACGGGATCCTGAACGTGTCCGCCAAGGACCTGGGCACCGGCAAGGAGCAGAAGATCGAGATCAAGGCCGGCTCCGGACTCTCCGAGGACGAGATCAAGCGGATGGTCACCGACGCCGAGTCCCACGCCGACGATGACCGCCGTCAGCGCGAGCT
>DASXDD010000214.1:0-3203 GCA_036490775.1 Solirubrobacteraceae bacterium
AGCGAACCGATGCCACGCCAGCCCCTCGACCCCGACGCCACGCGCCGCCGCCGCGCTGACGACCGCCTCCTCGCTGACGGCAACACGGAACTCGACCAGCACGAACAGCCCCGCGCCGATCCCGACCACGCGAGCCCCCGGAACCGATCGCGCCAATGCGCCCAGCAGAGCCTCGCGCCGCTCTCGATAGCGCAGCCGCATCCGCCGCAAGTGGCGCTCGAGTTCCCCCCGCGCGATGAGGTCGGCAAGCGCGAGCTGCTCAAGCACGGGCGAGCCGCCGTCGGCGAGCCCCTTTTCGAACGTCAGCGCGCCGGTCAGCCACGACGGCGAGAGGACCCAGCCGAGCCTGACTCCAGGCGCCAACCGCTTGCTCGCCGAGCCGATGTGGCAGATGCGCTCGGGCGCCAAGCCCTGCAGCGCGCCGAGCGCGACCCGGTCGTAGCGAAGCTCGGAGTCGTAGTCATCCTCGACGATCAGCCCGTCGCGCTCTTCTGCCCACTCGAGCAGCTCGGCGCGGCGCTCTGGTGCGAGCACGACGCCGGTCGGGAACTGATGCGCCGGCGTGACGACCACGACCTCGCAACCGGAGCCCGCGAGCGCCCCGACGTCGACCCCGAGCTCGTCGACAGCGACCGGCACCGGTTCGAGCCCGGCACGTTGCGCGATCAACCGGTGCTGGGGCCAGCCTGGATCTTCGAGCGCGATCTGCTCGACGCCGCGATCGCGCAGCGACCGGCAGACGACCGCAAACCCCTGCGTGAACCCCGCGCACACGAGCGTGTGCTCGGGCTCGGGGGCCGCGCCGCGAACGCGCCCGAGGTAGCCCATCAGCTCGTTTCGCAGCTCCGGCGATCCGCGCGGATCGCCCTCGCCCAGTGACTGAAACGGCGCGCCGCGCACGGCGCCGCGCAGCGAGCGCGTCCACGCGTCGCGCGGGAACGACGACAGGTCAGGCATCCCCGGGGCGAAATCGTGCGTGTAGCGATGTGAGAACGAGCCGGCCGCGACCGGCGGGCGCTCGGTGCCCGGGGTCGACGCGACGCGCGTCGGCGCGCCCTGGCTTGCGGTCAGGTAGCCCTCGGCGGCGAGCTGCGCGTAGGCCTCGAGCACGACGCCGCGTGACACCCCGAGCTCGGAGGCGAGGGCCCGCGAGGACGGCAGCCTCGCTCCCGGCGCCAGGCGCCCGCTGCGCACGTCCTCTCGCAACCGCAGCTCGAGCTGCTCGTGCAGCGTCGCCCCGGATCCGCGATCGAGCGATAAAAGCAGCTCCGGTCCGACTACTGGCCCTGTTTGATCGCCCACAACTGGACCTTAACAGCGAGCCAGTTACGACGTACGGTTTGCCGCGGAATCGCCCAGCGAGCAGACTGGAGGACCAGATGCAGAAGATCACGGTGATCGGCGGCGGGCTTGCCGGTCTTACGGCGGCCATCTCCTGCGCCGAGCAGGGCAGCGAGGTGCGGCTGCTCGAGGCGCACGCCGAGCTCGGCGGCCGCGCCCGCAGCATGAGCGGCCCCTACAAGGCCAACCTCGGGCCGCACGCGCTGCTGTCCAGCAACCCGTTCTGGAGCTGGCTCGGCGAGCGCAAGCTGATCCCGCCATATGCCCGCCCGCCGCTGTCGGGCGTTCGCTTCCGCTGGCGCGACGACATCCGGCGCGTGCCCGCGGTCGGAGCCGCTGTCGCCGCGCTGCGGCTGCGCGGTCGCACGGCGCCGGTCGAGCTCGACTTCCGGACCTGGGCAACCGACCACGTCGGCCCCGATGCCGCCGACCAGCTCGCGCGCAGCGCCGGAATCCTCACCTACCACCACGATCCGGGCGAGCTGTCGGCCGCGTTCCTCTGGGAGCCGCTCGTCCGCGGGCTGCTCTCGGCGCCGCCGACCGCGCGCTATCCGATCGGCGGCTGGTCGCGGATCGTCGAGCGCATGCGCGAGCACGCCCAACGGCTGGGGATCGAGATCGAGACCGGCGCGCGCGTCGACACGCTGCCGGAGGGACCGGTGATCATCGCGACCGAGCTCGCCGACGCCCGCGCGCTACTCGGCGACGATTCGTTGACGTGGACGAGCGGCAAGGCGGTCTGCATGGACCTCGCGATCGATCACCGGCGCGGCGATCCGTTCGTCGTCGTCGACCTCCAGGAGACCGGCTGGGCCGAGCGCTACACCGCCGCCGACAGGACGGTCGCCCCCGACGGCGAGGAGCTGATCCAGGCGCAGATGCCGATCCGGCCCGGCGAGTCGGCCGACTCGGCGGCGGCGCGGCTCGAGCGGCTGCTCGACGCCTCCTTCACCGGCTGGCGCGAGCGCGAGACCTGGCGCCGGCGCCAGGTGATGGACGGCCGCACCGGCGCGCTCGACGTGCCCGGCAAGACCTGGCGCGATCGTCCCGCGATCGATCGCGGCGGCGGCGTGTACCTCGCGGGCGACATGGTCGCCGCGCCCGGATGCCTGTCTGAGATCGCCTGGGCCAGTGGCGTCGAGGCCGCTCGCCTGGCGGTCGCACGATCCCGCGGACGCGGCACACAAGCCCCTGCGTCGGCGGCTGCCTGACCGTCCAAAAGCCTTGTGGACGACTCCGTGCCGCGCTAGCCTGATGGGCGTGGCACGGAGGGCATCCCTGAGGGCATCAGATGCGGATCGTGAAGCGACAGCCGAACGGCTCCGTCGCGCCACGGTCGAAGGGCGGCTGGTGGCCGAGGAGCTCGAGGAGCGCCTCGAGACCGTATTCGCCGCTCGCACCTACGGCGAGCTCGATGCCGTCGTCGCCGACCTGCCCGGCCCCCGCACGCCCCAGCGCCGTCGCCAGGCGGCGCCGCAGCGTCCGCTGACCCACTGGGTCGTCCCGGCGATCGCGATGATGCTCGTGTTCCCGATCGTGATCGCGATCACGATCGCGGCGATGGTGTTCGTGCTCACGGGCGTCGCCGCCGGTTGGATCTTCTGGCTGGTGATCGGCTGGTGCTTCTTCGGCGCCCGGCGGCGATTCGTGCCGCGCCGCGGGCCGCACTGGACCCGCTTCTAGCGCCCGGCCCCCGGTACTAGCCCTTTTCGCCGAGCTCAAGCACCGCGAGGAACGCCTCCTGTGGCACCTCGATCCGCCCGACCTGCTTCATCCGCTGCTTGCCGCGCTTCTGCTGCTCGAGCAGCTTGCGCTTACGCGAGATGTCGCCGCCGTAGCACTTGGCGATCACGTCCTTGCGG
>DASXDD010000215.1:0-14110 GCA_036490775.1 Solirubrobacteraceae bacterium
CTGGACGCTGTGGATGGAGATGTGGGTCCGTGCCCGCCGCGACGAGAACGTTCGCGAGACCTACTTCCGCCTGGACCGCCGCCAACGCACGCTGATCGCGGACATCGTCCGCGAGGGCCAGGCGTCGGGCGAGTTCGTGACCGGCGCCGATCCAGACGAGTTCGCGCTGTCGCTCAGCGGCCTGCTCGACGGGCTCGGCGTGCAGGTCACGCTCGGGCAGCCGGATGTCACCGCCGACCGGATGATCGACCGTTGCCTGGCGCTCGCGTCCTCGGAGCTTGGATGCACGCTCCGTCGTAACGGAGCCCTCGCGAGACCGCGTAAAGAGAGGAGCAAAGGTTGACGCCTGACCCAGACCAGACCCCAGATCACAGCGCGGGTACGGACCGCCGGACGTTCATCAGGCGCGCCGCCGCGGCGGCCGCGAGCGTGTCGGTCCCGGGGCTACTCGCCGCCTGTGGGACGACCTCGCCTGTCGCCAGCGGCGGCGGCAGTGGCGCCGCCGCGCTCGGACCCGGCGGGCTTGCGCTCGCCCGGCCCGACAATCCCGTCACGTTGCCGATTTACCCGGGCAACAAGGCGATCGCGTCGGGGCTCAAGCCCGAGGCGGGGCCACTTCAGCTCTACAACTGGGACCAGTACATCAACACCGACGTCGTTAAGGCGTTCGAGAAGAAGTACGGCGTCAAGGTCCAGATCAGCACGTTCACGACGATCGACGAGGCGGTCGCGAAGATCTCGAGCGGCACCGTCCAGTTCGACGTGTTCGTGCCCGAGCTCGTGTTCCTCGAGCGGCTCGTCGTCGGCAAGGTGCTGCAGCCGCTGAACCTCAGCTACGTCCCGAACCTCCAGAAGAACGTCTGGTCGTCGCTGCACAGCCCGTGGTACGACGTCGGCGCTCGCTACACGGTCCCCTACACGATCTACACGACCGGGATCGGCTGGCGCGCCGACAAGCTGCCCGGCTTTGACCCGTCGACGCTCGCGAACCCGTGGAGCGCGCTCTGGGTCGAGGGGCCGAAGATCTCGGGCAAGGTGGGGCTGCTCGACGACCAGCACGAGGGCCTCGCGATGGGGCTGCTGCACAACGGCGTCACCGACGTCAACACCGAGAATCCGAAGCTGCTCAACGCCTCAAAGCAGGCGCTCGTCGAGCTGATCGGCTCGGCGAACCTGAAGTTCGACACCAACGAGTACCAGCACCTGGCCGACGGCTCGCTGTGGCTGCACCAGGCGTGGTCGGGCGACATGGCCTCGACGCCGTTCTACGCGCCGAAGGGCACGAAGGCGTCAGTGTTCCGCTACTGGTGGCCCGACGACGGCCGCGGTCCGATCAACAACGACACGTTCGCGGTCTTGCGCGGCGCTAAGAGCCCGGTGCTCGCGCACCTGTTCCTCAACCACCTGCTCGACACCAAGCAGGTGTTCAACAACTTCAACTTCACCTACTACCAGCAGCCGATCAACGCAATGACGCCCGAGGCGCTGGTCAGCGGCGGCGTGATCGCCCCGAACCTGAAGTCGACGATCATCCGCGAGGCGCAGTTCAAGAACGGGCTCGTCCAGGGTCCGCTCAGCCAGTCCGGCGAGGTGCTGTGGGAGAACGCTTGGGCGGCAGTGAAGTCGACGTGAGCGAGCGCACGGCCACCAGCGGCTCGTACTGGCGCGGATTCGCGCTGCCAGGAGTCCTGTGGCTGTGCCTGTTCGTAGTCGTCCCGGCATACGCCGTGCTGGCGATGGCGACCGGGAAGGTCAACATATTGCTGACGCCCGTGCCCGCGTGGAACCCGGCGACGTGGAACCCCGGCTATCTCTCCAAGGCGTTCTCCGGGTCACTGCCGGGCGGCGAGTACTGGCCGGCGGTGCGCAACACGCTCGTCTACGTGGCGGCGTCGCTGGGGTTGTGTTTCGCGATCGGGTACCCGGTCGCCTACTACGTCGCGCGGCACGCGGGCCGCAGCAAGAAGCTGCTGATCGGCCTGCTCGTGATCCCGTTCTGGGTCAGCTACCTGCTGCGGATGCTCGCCTGGATCGGGCTGTTGTCGACCGACGGCTACGTCAACAAGATCCTCTCAGACCTGGGCATCTCAAACCCGCCCAACTGGCTCAACGGCAACCCCTACTCGGTGGTCCTGGCGCTGCTCTACGGCTACATCCCGTACTTCATCCTGCCCGTGTTCGCCGGGCTTGACCGGATCGACCGCAGCCAGATCGAGGCTGCCCGTGACCTCGGGGCGACGCCGTTTCAGGCGTTCATGCGCGTAACGCTGCCGCTCAGCCGCCCGGCGCTGCTCGCCGGCTCGGCGCTGGTCGTGCTGCCGATGTTCGGCGACTACTACACCAACGACCTGATCTCGGCCTCACCGCGAACGAACATGCTCGGCAACGAGATCAACCTGTTCATCCAGGGCGGTCCCCAGAAGAACCTCGGCGCGTCGCTGGTGATCGTGCTGATGGTGATCCTCTCAGTCGGGATGCTCTATTACGTGTTCCAGACCGCGCGCGACGCGCGGAGGCTCGCATGAGCGCGCTGCGCACATGGCTTCGCAACCCGTGGGGCAAGCCGCGGTTCCTGGTCCTGATCACCTGGACATACATCGTCTGGGCGCTTGTCCCGGTCCTGATCGCGATGCTGTTCTCGTTCAACAACGGCCGCTCGCGAAGCGTCTGGCAGGGCTTCTCGATCCGCTGGTGGTGGGGCGACCCGAACCTCTCGATCTTCCACGACCCCGACTACACGCACGCGCTCGTCCACAGCCTGACGCTGGCCGCGTTGGACATCGTGATCGCGGTGCCGCTCGGAATCCTGCTCGCGATCGGCCTCGCCCGCTGGCGTGGCCGCGGCGCCGGCGCCGCCAACGGGCTGATGTTGGTGCCGTTGATCACGCCCGAGATCGTGATGGCGACGTCGCTGCTGCTCGTGTTCACGCAGCTCGCGATCGTGCCGTTCAGCCTCGTGCACCTCGGGACGCCCGCGCAGGTGATCGGCCAGGTGACGTTCTCGGTGTCCTACGTGGTCGTGATCGTCCGCGCCCGGCTCGCCGTGATCGGCGGCGAGTACGAGGAGGCCGCGCGCGACCTCGGGGCGACGCCGGTGCAGGCTTTGCGGCTGGTGTTGCTGCCGTTGCTGATGCCGGCGATCCTCGCGAGCATGCTGATCGTGTTCGCGCTTTCGATTGACGACTTCGTCGTCACGCAGTACATGTCCTCGACCTCGTCGACCACCACGATTCCCATGTTCCTCTACGCAAACGCGCGCGGCGGCACGACCACGCCGGCGCTCAACGCGCTCGCGACGGTGCTCGTGCTGACGACGCTGCTCGGGATCGCGATCGCATGGGCGCTGTACGCAGCGTTCGGCAAGCGCGCGTCGACCGGCGATACCTCGATGATCCGCGACCTGTCCGGACTGGAAGCCGCGTGATGGCCGGCGGCGAGGTACAGCTGGTCGGGCTCACCAAGCGGTTCGACACGCAGGTCGCTGTCGACGGGATTGCCGCGCGGATCGAGGGCGGCGAGTTCTTCTCGCTGCTCGGGCCGTCGGGCTGCGGCAAGACGACGACGCTGCGGATGATCGCCGGCTTCGTGCGCCCGACCGCCGGACAGATCCTGCTCGACGGCGTCGACGTCAGCCAGGTGCCGCCGCACCATCGAAACGTCCACACGGTGTTCCAGAACTACGCGCTGTTCCCCCACCTCAACGTCTACGACAACGTCGCGTTCGGCCTGCGCCGGCGCAAGGTCGCGCGCGACGAGGTCCGCCGCCGCGTCCAGGAGTCGCTCGAGCTCGTCGAGCTCGGCGAGCTCGGCGCGCGCAAGCCTCAGCAGCTCTCCGGCGGTCAGCAGCAGCGCGTCGCGCTCGCCCGCGCACTCGTGCTGCGACCCGCCGTACTGCTGCTCGACGAGCCGCTCGGCGCGCTGGACGCGAAGATCCGAAAGCAGCTGCGGCTCGAGCTCAAGGCGCTGCAGGAGGAGGTCGGGATCACGTTCGTGTTCGTCACCCACGACCAGGAGGAGGCGCTCAGCATGAGCGACCGGGTCGCGGTGATGAACGGCGGACGGATCGAGCAGGTCGGCAGTCCCGCCGAGGTCTACGAGGACCCGGTGAGCGTGTTCGTCGCCGACTTCCTCGGGATCTCAAACCTGATGGACGCCGAGCCGGTCGCATGGGGCGCCGGCGAGTGCAGCGCCCGGCTCGGTGAGACGACGCTGCGAGCGCGCTGCGGCGACGTCACGGCGCGCGGCCCGGTTCGGGTCGTCGCCCGCCCGGAGCGCCTCGAGTTGCTCGAGCACGGCACCCAGCGCGACAACTGCCTGGTCGGGATGGTCGAGCGCACCGTGTACGTCGGCGCGAGCCTGCAGGTGATCGTGCGGCTGCCGATCGGCGCAACCGTGCAGGTGTCGATCGCGAACACCGGCGGCGCCGACGCCTACACCCAGGGGACGCCGGTCGCGGTGCACGTCCCGCCCGACGCGCTGCGAGTGCTGACAGACACTTCGCCGCGACCGCCGGCCGACGAGCGCGAGCAGGCACAGCCGCCTGCCGTGCCCGCGGGCACCGCCGGTCCGTCGGCCTAGACTCAGCGGACGTGAGCGTCGCGGAGCTGCTGGAGGGTAAGCGTGTGTGCGTCTGCGCCGGCTCTGGCGGTGTCGGCAAGACGACGACCTCGGCGGCGATCGCGTTGGGAATGGCTGCACGCGGAGCGAAGGTCGCGGTCGTCACAATCGACCCCGCCAAGCGGCTGGCGAACGCGCTCGGGCTCGAAGAGCTCCAGAACGAGCCCCGCCGCGTCGAGGCGCAGCGACTCACGAGCTCGGGGTTGAAGATGCGCGGCGAGCTGTGGGCGATGATGCTCGACCCGAAGCGGACGTTCGACGAGCTGATCGAGCGGATCGCGCCCGAGCCGGGGCGCGCCGAGGAGATCAAGGCCAACCGGATCTACCGCGAGCTCTCGACCGCGGTATCGGGTTCGCAGGAGTTCACCGCGGTCGCCAAGCTCTACGAACTCAACCAGCAGGGCGACTTCGACCTGCTCGTGCTCGACACACCGCCGTCGCGCAACGCGATGGACTTTTTCGACGCGCCGGGCCGGCTCACGTCATTTCTGGAAGGCCGCGCGATCAAGGCGATCGTTCGCCCGACCGGGCTCGGCGTGCGCGTTCTCGGGCGTGGCGCAAGTCCGTTGCTCGGCGCCGTCAGCCGCGTCACCGGCGTCGATCTGATGAGCGACCTCGCGACGTTCTTCGGGCTGCTCGGTGACATGACCAAGGACTTCAGCGAGCGCGCCGCGCAGGTTCAGGAGATGCTGCACGCGACCACGACCGCGTTCCTGCTGGTTACCTCCGCCCAGCGCGAGCCGATCGATGAGGCGATCTGGTTTCGCCAGACGCTCGAGCAGAGCAAGCTCCCGTTCGCCGGCGTGCTCGTCAACCGCGTGCACCACGACCTGCTCGGCGACGCCGAGCCCGACGGCGTCGAGGCGACGCTCACATCGAGGCTCGGGCCCGAGCTCGCCGCGAAGGTCGCCGCAAACTTCGCCGACTACCACCTGCTCGCCCGGCGAGACCGGGCGAACATCGCCCGGCTCGAGGCGCAGCTCGGCGACCAGCCGATGCTCGTCGTCCCCCATCTCGACGACGACGTGCACGACGTCGAGGGCCTGCTGCGGATCCATCGCTACCTGTTCGCCTCACAGGCGCAGCGGATGCGGTTGATCGAGCAGGTCGTGGCTTAGGGCTCGGGCTCGGCCTGCTGCAACGTCACCTCCGGGCCGGCCTCGGTCCAGCTCTGCCACGACAGAAGCACAGGCTGCCATTGCTCCCGTTCGACGAGCGCACCTCCTTGCGACATCGTCACGCGGCCGTGGTGCAGCAGCTCCCATACGGCCTGCTCGGCGATCGCCAACAGCTCGCTGGGGCGCCGCCGGGGAGCCTGGGCCGCGACGAGCTCGACGACTTGTCCGAGCCGGACCGGAACGTGCCCGCACACTTCGACGATCGCCTCCTTGAGCTCGGCGGCCGGCGCCGTCCCGACCCGCTGCTGCGTCTCTTGCAGCATTCGATCGGTGACGTCCTCACCCGACCGGTTCGCGTTGCTCCATCCTCGTCCCATCCCGATCTCGTCCGGGCGTAGCGCCCCGCCCTCGAGGATCGTCAGCTTTGACCTGTCAGACCTCCAGCGGCGGTCCTGAAGATCAATCGGAGCGTTGGCCACCCACGGCCCGAGAATCTGTGCGTCGAGCTCGCCGCGGCTCAGGTTGAATGCCCGCGCGACGTGGACCGACTGGCGCAACTCGACGTGAAACATCAGTCCTTGTCGCGGAACGCCCGGCGCGCGTCCTCGATCGCTGCGAGGGCCGCCGCGCGGTCGTCCCAGCCCTTGACCTCGGAGTGGCGATCGACATCGAGGTCCTTGTAGATCTCGAAGAAGTGCCCGATCTCCTTGCGCAGCTGCTCGGGCAGGTCGTCGACCTCCTCGAGGCTGTTCCAACCGGGATCGTTGAGCGGCACGCACACGACGTGGTCGTCGGGCCCTTTCTCGTCGGCCATCTTGAACAGCCCGATCGCCTTGGCGGGCACGAAGCACCCGGGGAACGTCGGCTCGGAGACGCACACGAGCACGTCGAGCGGATCGCCGTCAGGCGCCAGCGTCTCGGGGATGTAGCCGTAGTCGGTCGGGTACACGACCGACGCGGAGATGAACCGGTCGAGCTTGATCGCGCCGAGTTCGGGGTCGTACTCGTACTTGTTACGCCCGCCGCGTGGGATCTCGACGACGCACATCAGCGGCTCGTTCATGTGCGGGTGGGGCGCACTAGTTCATCGACCCGCGAGACACCGCGAGGCAGGCCTCGCACCGTGGCCACGGTGGATTCCAGGGGTAGCCGGTCACGTCCTTGCCGCACAGGGCGATGTCGGGATCCTCGTCGGTGACAAGGTGGCACAGCTCCTCAAACCCGTCGTCGTTGATCCGCGGCGTGCTGAGGCAGTCCGGAGCGACGTTCGGGACTGCCGGCGGGCGTGCGGCGGTGATCGACACGGCGCTCAGAATATCTGCGGCATACCCGCCGCTGCGGCTGCTTAACAGAACGAGCGGGCTCTCGCCCGCTCGGATCTGAGATCGCGCTCCCCCTAACTACTTAAAAGCACCAGGACTTACATGTCGTCGCCTGGTGGGCTCGACACTCCCGGCCCCACGAGGGGACCGAGTAGGGAGCGGTCTGGGCTGGAGGCTAGCGGCTCGGACGGCCGCCGTGGGGTTAAGTGGGTGCCGCCGCTGCCTCGGCGAGCAGCTCGTCAGCGACCGAGCGCAGGTCGGGGTCGAGATGGCCGCAGATCACGTCGCGCAACAGCGCCCGCAGGTGCTCGGCGAGCTCATCGACGAGCGCGTCGACGCCGGGCTCGGCCGGCGCCAGGCCAGCGATCACCGCGCGTTCGAGCGAGATTGCATGCGCGGTTCGCTCGGCCAGCGTCGTGCGCCGCTCCGGCGTTGCGCAGATCAGCGCAAGCCGCTGCGCGAGCCGCCCGCTGCCGGGCCCCTCGGGCTCGAGCAGCGCCCGCAGCGCGAGCAGGTAGTCGGTCAGCGCCTCGAACGGCGCCAGGCGCTCGCATCCCATCTCAAACCGCGCCAGCGCCCACGCGACCTCGCCGCTCGTCGGCGTGCGACGACTGATCAGGCTGCAGAACGCGCGCAGCTCGTCCTCGTGCTCGGCGCTGATGAACGTCACGAACCTCGGCCGGCCACTGCCGCCGAGCGCCACCGGCCGCCACGCGCCGGTGTCGGTCCGCGTCCACGCGATCGGGCCGAGCGCGTAGCCGCCGCGTTCGAACAGCCTCAGCGCCGTCAGGATCCGCCGAAAGCGCGCACGGGCGCTCGATACCGGCGAGCGGACCGTGCGGTCGTGGGTCACGCGCAGGACCGCGAGCACGTTGGCCTCGTCGCCGCTGCCCCACACCGCCTCCGCCGGCGCGTCGGGCATCGCGTCGCCGCGCATCAGCGAAAGGCCGTCGCCGAGCGCCAGCTCGCTGGTGGAGTGCTCAAGCGCGACTCCGAGCAGCGGCGTGATCACGGTCGCCACGCAGCGGCCCTCATATAGCGCCCGCTCGAGCTCGGCGTAGGCCTTCTCGAAGCGCACCGGATCGAAGCCGAACTCGCTGCGGTCGGCGAACACGTACGACAGGAACGCGCGCAGCGCCACGTCGGCGCGCTCGCGCGCCTCGCCTGGCACCCGCTGCTCGCCCCGCTGTCGCACGTACGCGTCGACGCCGTCGAGCGACGCGAGCGCCCGTGCGGCGGGCGCGTAGGTCGGCAGCGCCGCGAGCATCCCCAGCCGCTCGCTGATGAACGCGCTGGTCAGCGGCCGGTAGCAGTACAGCGACGTACGCGCCCCGGGCTCCTCGACGACTTCGAACGGGATCTCGGCTCCGTTTGCCGTCGCGGCCGAGAGCTGGCCGGCGGCGTCTGCGGCGAACGCCTCTAGCGTCGCGTGAAGCGTGGTGTTGTGCACGTCCGCCGTTTCGTCTCGCGCGAGGGCAATCCTCCACGGCGAAGCGCAACTTGCAGCGGGGTCAGTGCTCGATGTCGGTGAGGTGGGCGATGTTCTCGACGTCGCCGGCGTCGTCGCTTGCCGTGCCCGCAAACCACGCGTCGAGGATCTCGTCGAGTTCTGCCGACGATGTCGTGCGCAGGCTCAGCGCGAGCACGTTCGCGTCGTTCCACTTTCGCGCGCCGTCGGCCGTCTGCGCATCAGCGCACAGCGCGGCCCTGATCCCGGGGACCTTGTTGGCCGCGATCGACGCGCCGGTGCCCGTCCAGCAGGCGACGATCGCCTGGTCGGCGCGGCCGTCGGCGACGTCGCGCGCGGCCGCCTCGCTCGCCCACGCCCAGTCGGGGCGCTCGGCCTCGTCGTAGGCGCCGTGCAGGATCGGGTCGTGCCCGCGGCGGCGCAGCTGCTCCGGCAGCCCCTCGGCGACGCCGGTCAGCTCATCCGCGGCGAGCGCGATTCGCACCTGGGCCCTGGGGTCAGACGCCGGCGGTCAGCGGCTCGCGAACGTCGAGCGGCTCACTTTGAGCGTCCTCGTCGTCGCAGCCGGCGCCCAGCAGCCACTGGAGGCCGTAGGCACGCATGTCCTCGATCAGCGGCACGAGCGCGCGCCCCTTCTCGGTCAGGGCATACTCAACTCGCGGCGGGACCTCAGGGAACGTCTGGCGCTCGACGACACCTTCCTCCTCGAGCGCGCGCAGCCGCAGCGACAGCGTGCGCGGGCTGATCCCCTGAAGCGATCGCTCGAGCTCGCAGAACCGCGAGCGGCCCTCGGCGAGGTCGCGGATCACCAGCAAGGTCCACTTGCCGCACACCACTTCGGCGGTTGCGCATACAGGACACGTGTCTCGTGAAGCCATCGAATGCCCGATTCTAGCGCAATGCTTCACGAACTGAAGCAAAGCGATTCCCAGCTATGGGGCGAGACTCAGCGTCGCTACGCCGCGAACGGGGGCGGCGTCGAGGTTCCGAACCGGCTCGCCGGCTCGTGGTCGTGCGGGCGCTCGCCCGGAGGCGGAGCCTCGGCCGAGTTGTCGTCGTCCTCGTCGGCCGCGGGATCGGAGTTGAACTCGACCTCGCGCAGCCCGGAGTGCTCGTCGGACGCGATGTCCTCCATCGAGGTCGAGGTCCGGCCGTCGCCGGCGACCAGCAGCTTGAAGTCGTGCGGGCTCGACGCGGACGCGAGCGCGTCCTCCATCGAGATCAGCCCGGCCTGGTAGTGGCGCAGGAGCGCCTGGTCGAACGTCTGCATCCCGTAGTACTCGCCCTCGGTGATTACCTCGCGCAGCCGGTCGGTCTGCTCCGGGTCGACGATCATGTCCTTTGCGCGACCGGTCATCCGCAGGACCTCGCAGACGGCGACGCGGCCATCGCCCTCCTTGGTGCGGACGAGGCGCTGGGAGACGACGCCCTTGAGCGTTCCGGCGAGCATCGCTCGCGCCTGGTTCTGCTCGTGGGGCTGGAAGAAGTCGATGATTCGGTTGACGCTCTCAGGGGCGTCGAGTGTGTGCACGGTTGACAGCACGAGGTGGCCTGTCTCGGCGGCCGACAGCGCCGTGCGGACGGTCTCCTCGTCTCGCATCTCGCCGATCAGGATCACATCGGGGTCCTGACGTAGGACCCGGCGCATCGCGCGGCTGAACGAGGCGGTGTCCATCCCGATCTCGCGCTGGTTGATGATCGACTGCTTGTCGGGGTGCAGATACTCGATCGGGTCCTCGATCGTGACGATGTGGCGAGGCTTGGTCTCGTTGATCCGGTTGATGATCGCCGCGAGCGTCGTCGACTTACCGGACCCGGTCGTACCCGTCAGCAGGATCAGGCCGCGCTCCTCGTCGGCGAGATCGCCGATCACGTTCGGCAGGCCGAGTTCCTCGATCGTGCGGACGACCGGGTTGATCACACGCATCGCGATCGAGACCGAGCCGCGCTGGCGGAAGGCATTGACACGGAAGCGGGCGAGGCCAGGCACGGCGAACGCGAAGTCGACTTCGTTCTCCGCGTCGAACTCCGCCATCCGATCGTGATGTTCGGCGAGCATCTCTCCGAGCACCCGCTCGGTGTCCTCGGGGCGCATCGGGTCGTAGTACTCGAGCGGGAGCAGGTGACCGTTGATGCGGGCGAGCGGACGCGACGGCACCTTCAGGTGCAGGTCGGAGCCGTCCCTGCGCACGACGTAGCTGAGCGCCTCTGCGAGATCGAACATCTCCCTAAAGATCGGCGCGAGCGCGCAAGCTCTTGAGGACTTCTGGACATCGGTCAGCCGCCGCCGGGAAGATTCGCTCCCCGACGGCCGCTGCCCAAATGCGTGTTAGGCCACGTCCCGCAGCTTCTGCGCTTCGGCGAGCGACTGAAGCTTCTTTAGGGACTGGTTCTCGATCTGCCGGATCCGCTCGCGCGTGACGTTGAACGTGCGGCCGACCTCGTCGAGCGTGCGCGGGTGCTCGCCGCCGAGGCCGTAGCGCAGCTCAAGCACGCGGCGCTCCCGGTAGCTGAGGTTCTCGAGCGCCTCGCGGAGCGCCTCCTTGGTGAGGATCTCCGCGGCCCGCTCGTATGGCGACTCGGCTCGCTCGTCGGCGATGAACTGTCCGAACTCGGACTCCTCCTCGTCACCGACGGGCTTCTCGAGCGATACGGGGGCCTGCGCCGAGCGCTTGATCGACTCGACCTCTTCAGGCTCGATGCCGGTCACTTCGGCGATCTCCTCGGCCGTCGGCTCGCGCCCAAGCTCGGTCACAAGCTTGCGCTCGGCGCGACCGATCTTGTTCAGCTTCTCGACGACGTGCACCGGAATCCGGATCGTTCTGGCCTTGTCTGCCAGGGCGCGAGCAATCGCTTGCCGGATCCACCAGGTTGCGTACGTGGAGAATTTGAAGCCCTTGCGGTAGTCGAACTTCTCAGCCGCGCGGACCAAGCCGAGCGTTCCCTCCTGGATCAGGTCCAGGAACGGGAGGCCTTGGTTGCGGTAGTTCTTGGCGATCGAGACGACGAGCCGGAGGTTCGACTCGACCATCTTCTGCTTGGCGTCCAGATCGCCACGCTCGATCCGCTTGGCGAGGTCGACTTCTTCCTGTGCCGTCAGGAGTCGCACCTTGCCGATGTCCTTCAGGAACAGCTGAAGCGAATCGGTCGTCATGTCCGGCTTGAGATCGAGCGCGGTCTTCGCCTTGCGGCGACCGCGCCGGTCGGGCGCACGCTCTAGCTCGGTCGCGGCGATCGCGGGATCGACCTCCTCGACGAGCTCAATCTCGGCCCGCTCGAGGAAGCCGTGTAGCTCCTCGACGTCCGCCTCGTCGAGATCCAGCTCGGAGACCGCGGTCGCGATGTCGGCGTAGGTCAGAACGCCGAGCTGCTGCCCACGAGTAACGAGCCCCTTGATCTCTTCGAGTTCCTGCAAGTCCGCTACTGACATCTCATTCCGTTTCCGTCGTATGTACCGGCAGCTGGACACTTCCCGATACTGAGGACCACGAAGCGAGCGTCGCCAATGAAGGCGTACGCCCGCAACTCAACCATCCACCTTGAGTATAGGCGCTATATTTTCTGAAGTCAACGGCCCAGCGGCTGCCTGCGGGGGCATCCGCAGCGCCATTTCGGGCCAACGCCGAGTTGACGGCGCTTGCGTGGTAACAACCAATACCTTGAACGTAGCGCGCAGTTTCAGCTTTGCGGCTGATTTCTGTCCCAGTCCCCGAATGGGAAACACGCCATGACCGACGAACATCCCTCCGAGGTCCTCTCTGCCCTACCGCATCGACGGCCCCACCGGCGCAGCGACAAGCGGGCCGCGCGTCCAGCTGCAGCGAGCGCTCCGACGGCGGCCGATGCCAAGCCGAAGGCAGCCGCAGCTAAGCCGAAGGCAGCCGCAGCTAAGCCGAGGGCAGCCGCAGCCAAGCCGAAGGCGGCCGCGGCGAAGCCCAAGCCGATGGCTCGACCGAAGCCCAAGCGCCTGCGGCAGCCAGCCCAGCCGGCCGGTACGCCGCCGTCCCCGCGCTCGCGCGGATCGGTCCCCGCGACCGGAGCCGACGTGCTCGGCACCGCCGTCCATGCCGCTGCGGAGCTCGCGGAAATCGGCCTGTCGGCGGGTGCACGCGCGGTGCGCAACGCGGTTGCGCGCCTCCCGCGGCCGTAGTGCGCCCATCCGCAGCGGAGTTTTGTATAGTTCCGCGCCGTTCACGCCGAGCGCTCGTCCGTCCGCGGACGATCGGCGGGGGAACCACTTGCGGAGCATCTAAATCCGCAGGGGCGAATCGGGCCCGCAAAGGTCCGTAGCGCCACAAGCGCGAGCCCGTCAGCTCACCCCGTAGGCGAACACGAATGCAAGGACCGGACCGATCTCGATTCGTCGTGTCAACGTCTATGTGGTTTCGCTGGTGAGTGCGGCAGCCGTCGCGCTCGCGATCCCGACGCTCGGCTTCGCGGCCGGCGGTGGCGGCTCCGGCGGCTCCGGCGGCGCCGGCATGGGCGGCACTGCCGGCATCACGACGCTTCCGATTCAGTCAGGCGACCGCACGGTCAGCGCGACCGGGTCTGGGATCACGATCGTCAGCCACGCATCCGGGTTCCTGCGAAACCAAGTGCGGTTCACCGGCTCCGTCTCGTCCAGCGCCGCCGGGCAAACCGTCGAGATCGAGCGCCGCGGCCACGAGACGAACTGGAGCTGGGCGCCGACCGCCCACTCAACGGTCGCCAGCGACGGCTCCTTCTCGGTCGTCTGGCCCGCCAACCACATCGGCCGCTTCGCGTTTCGCGCGACTCTCCAGAGCGCGTCGGGCCTGCGCGCCGCCGCCGCCTCGCCGATGGTGACGGTCACCGTCTACCGCGTCGCCAGGGCAACGCTCTACGGGCCTGGCTTCTACGGAAAGCACACGGCCTGCGGCATCAAGCTCACGCGCTCGACGATCGGCGTCGCCAACCGCACGCTGCGCTGCGGCGAGCATGTCTCGGTCTACTTCCAGGGCCACACGCTCTCGGTCCCCGTGATCGACCGCGGCCCCTATGCCAACGGCGCTGATTTCGACCTGACGATGGCGACCGGCAAAGCCCTCGGGCTCACCGGCACCTCCCAGATCGGCGCTGTCTCGCTGCCGCACGCGCCGGCCGGCTGAGCCGGGCTCCGACGCGGGACTCCCCGGGTCCGCGGCGACCAGCGGGGCGCGTGCATAACCCGTCATGCCCGTCCCCCGGCACGAAGGCTTGTCAACTTATGAATGCCACACCTGCATAAGTTGGCAAGGCCACGGCGGTGGACCCGGGCATGACCGCTTTTGCATGGCGCGCGGCTCGCAACGGCCTTACGACGCCCCCTCAGGGCCCGTCCGGCCCGGATATCCCCGCCCCGAGGGCGCCTAACGTGACACAACGCCTCCCAACCCCGGAGGCGTGCCACGCCAGGCACCGCATAGGTGCATGGTGTGACACGACCCGCCCCGCAACGAGGGCGCGTCACGTTATGCCCCTTCCGGCTCCTCCGGATCGCCGCCAAAGCCCGCGCCGCCCGGACCGCCCGGCGCACCTCGGAACAGCCCGACGCCCTCAGCCGCCGCCGCCAGCCGCGCCCGCTCGGC
>DASXDD010000216.1:0-30424 GCA_036490775.1 Solirubrobacteraceae bacterium
GCGCGATGAAGACCGTTCGTGACGCGGCGTTTGCGACGATGCGCCAGTTCGGTCTCACCACGATCTTCGGCAATCCGGGGTCGACCGAGATCCCGTTTCTGACCGATCTGCCGGGCGACATTCGGTTCGTGCTTGGCCTGCACGAGGGATCGGTGGTGGGGATCGCGACCGGCTACGCGCTTGCGCGCGGCGAGCCCGCGTTCGTCAACCTGCACACCGCACCGGGGCTGGGCAACGCGATCAATGCGATCGCCAACGCGCGCGATGTCGGCGCGCCGCTGGTCGTCGTCGTCGGCCAGCAGGACCGGCGCCAGCTTGCGTTCGAGCCGTTCCTGACCGGTCGCCAGCTCGAGCGGCTCGCGGGCGAATACCCTGTCTGGGCCAATGTGCCCGCCCGTGCGCAGGACGTCCCGGGCGCGATCGCGCGCGCCCACAACGAGGCGCTCGCTGGTCGCGGTCCGGCGCTCGTCGTCGTGCCGATGGGGGATTGGCTCGAGCCCGCCGACGACGATGCGGCCACCTCGCCTGACCGCGTCGTGCGCGCCTGCTCGGTCGCGCCCACCGACGTCTCCGACCTTGCGGCGATGGTCGCCGATGCTCGCTCGCCCGCGCTCGTCGTCGGCGCCGGCTCCGATAGCCGCGAGGGCTGGGACGCGGTGACGGCGCTCGCACAGCGACTTCGGTGCCCGGTCTGGCAGGAATCGTTCGTCCGGCGGGCCGGGTTCCCCCAGGATCATCCGCAGTTCGCGGGGATCCTGCCCTGGCGCCGGCGCCAGATGCGCGAAACGCTCGCGCCGCATGACCTGGTCGTCGCGGTCGGCGCCTCGGCGTTCCGTCTCTACATCCTCGACGAGCCCGGCGCGCTCGTGAATCCGGGTACGCGCGTCGCGGTGATCACCGACTCAGAAGCCGAGGCGATGCGCAGCCGCTGCGAGGTTGCGCTCGTCGCGCCGGTCGCCGACGCGTGCGCGGCGCTGACCGCGGTCATTCACGAGCGCGACGGTGAGCTGCCGTCGCCGATGCGCCGCCCCGAGCCGCCGCCGGCGCCCGAGCCGGGCGCCCCACTGCGCGCGGGTCACGTCTACGCCGCGCTCGCCGAGCGGATGCCCGACAACGCGGTGATCGTCGAGGAGACGCCGTCAAGCCAGCCCGAGCTCTACCAGCGTTTGCCGATCCGCTTTCCGCGGGGCTACTACGCGGCAGCCAACGGTGGCCTCGGCTTCGGCCTGGCGGGCTCGATCGGGCTGCGGATGGGCGGCCCCGACCGCCCGGTGATCGGCATCGTCGGCGACGGGTCATCGATGTACGCGATCCAGTCGCTATGGAGCGCGGCGAAGTACGAGGTCGGCGTGCTGCTGATCGTGATGTCAAACGGTCGCTACGCGGTGATGGACAAGCTCGCGCGCGACGCCGGCGGCCCCGCCGCGTGGCCGGCGTTCGATGTCGACATCACCGGGATCGCCGGCAACCTGCGATGCCCGGCGCGGCGAATTGAGCGCTTCGACGAGCTGATCGCGGCGTTCGACGAGGTGCTGCCGGGGCTCGCCGAGCGCGGCGAGCCGCTCGTGCTCGAGATCGTCGTGGGGGAGTAGGGGCGAACGTCCCACTCGAGCGCTCCAGCACGCCGCGCGGGACGTTCGCTCCCTCCACCGGAGCAAACGTCCCCGGCAACTCACGCAGCGGTTCGTCGGGACGTTTGCACGCGTGACCGCGGTTGCGACGCTCCCGGGGCGCCCCGCCCCCCGCACGACAGCCACTTGACCGCTCACATAGGATCCGTGCTGTGGTTGACAAAATTGTCGACAATGCCGGGACACGGGTCGAGGATGAGCTTCGCGACGCGATCGTCAGCGGGCGGCTGCAGCCAAACGAACGGCTCGTCGAGGCCGAGCTGACGAAGTCACTCGGCGTCGGGCGCTCGGCGGTACGCACGGCGCTCGCCCGCCTCGAGCACGAGGGCCTGGTCGAGCACGAGCGAAACCGCGGGGCGCGGGTGCGGCTGGTTGACGGGCGCGAGGCGGTCGAGATCCTTGAGGCTCGCGCGGTGCTCGAAGGGCTGGCGGCGCGCCAGGCGGCCGATCGCGCGCGGCCGCTTGATGTCGAGGCTCTGCGCCGGATCCTCGAGCAGATGCGGGCGATGCTGGATCGCGGCGACCTGCTCGGGGCGTCTGACGAGAACGCGATCCTGCACCGCCGGCTACTCGAGATCGCCGGCCATGAGACCGCCGGACGTCTGATCGCGGCGCTGAAGTCCCAGCTCGTGCGGTTTCAGTACCGCACGATCCTGCTGCCCGGCCGCAGCGAGCGCTCGTACGCTGAGCACCGCGCGGTCGTGGACGCGGTGGCAGCGGGGGACGGGGAGGCGGCCGAGGCAGCGATGCGCGCGCACCTGTCGCACGTCGCGGAGGCGCTTGCCAGGAGCCAGGGATGAGTGAGCGGCCGTCGGACCGGGCCCGCGAGCTGCTCAGGGGCGCCTACGACACCCACATCCACGTCGGCCCGGATGTCGTCGAGCGACGGATCGACGACGTATCGCTCGCGCTCCGCTTCCAGGAGCTCGGGATGGCGGGGTTCGTGCTCAAGTCCCACTACACGTCGACCGCCGAGCGTGCGAGCGTCGTCCGCAAGGCCGTCCCCGGGATCGACGTGCTCGGTGCGATCGTGATGAACCGCGCGGTCGGAGGCATGAACCCGCTGGCCGTCGAGATCGCGGCGCGCGAAGGAGCACGCACAGTGTGGATGCCGACGGTCGACTCGGTCAACGAGTCGCATGAGCGCGAGGCGGCGCCGGGCGCGAAGGTGCCCGTGTGGGTCAAGCTCCAGCTCGAGCTCCGAGAGCAGGGGATCGAGATCCCGCCGGTGCCGGTCGTCGACGACGCCGGCGGAGTGCTGCCCGAGACGCGCGAGGTGCTTGCGATGGTCGCGCGTCACGGGATGGTGCTCGCCACCGGGCATCTTGGGCGCGACGAGATCTTCGCGGTCGTCGACGCGGCGCTGGAGGAGGGCGTGAGCGAGATCGTGATCACGCATCCCGAGTTCCCGTCCCAGAACCTCTCCCAGCCCGACCAGCACGCGCTCGTTGTGCGCGGCGCGCTGCTCGAGCGCTGCTTCACGACGCCGCACACCGGCAAGATCACCTGGGAGGCGTGGATCGACAACATCCGCGGCGCCGGCCCAGAGCACTCGGTCCTGTCGACCGACCTCGGCCAGATCTTCAATCCCGAGGTCGAGGACGGGCTGGCGGTGATGGTCGACCGGCTGCTGGATGCGGGCCTCGACGAACAGGAGGTGCACGTGATGGCTGTGCAGAACACCCGCCGGGTCGCCGGCGCCGGAGGTGAGCGATGACGCGGATGCTGGTGATCGGCGCGCACTCCGCGGACTTCGTGTGGCGCTCGGGCGGAGTGGTTGCGGTGACCGCCGCCAACGGGGGCACGGCCAAGGTGATCGCGCTCTCCTACGGCGAGCGGGGCGAGTCGGGCGAGCTTTGGAAGGAGGACGGGCAGACCGTCGACAACGTCAAGAAGATCCGCCACGGCGAGGCGGAGCGAGCGGCGGCGGCGCTCGGAGCAGAGTTTGAATGCCTCGACCTGGGCGACTATCCGCTCGAGATCGACAAGGATGCGCTGATGCTGATCGCGGACAAGATCCGCGAGTTCGCGCCCGACGTGCTGATCACGCACACCGACACCGATCCGTTCAACCCCGATCATCCGGTCGCGTTCGGGGCCGTTTCCCGCGCGCGCGGCCTCGCCGCCGGCGGGGGGGTGCCGAGCGCGTTCGCGATCGTGACGCCGCCGGCGCTGTACGTGTTCGAGCCACACCAGCCGGAGCTGTGCAACTTCACGCCGACCACGTTCGTCGACATCACCTCGGTGATCGACAACAAGGTCGCGGCGATGTCCGAGATGAAGGCCCAGAAGTACCTTCAGACCTACTACCGCGAGCGCGCCGATCACCGCGGCAACCACGCGCGGCGCTCGTCGGCCAGGTCTGAGATCAAGCAGGCCGAGGCGTTTCAGCGGATGACCCCGCAGGTGGTCGACGCGCTATGACCGGCGCCTTCGAGGAGCTCGCTCAGCTCGGCTCGGCGACCGTGTACGAGGCGGGCGGGCGTCGCGGCTACGTAGACGCCGACCTCGTCCAGGTCGTCCCCGGCTCGCGTGCGGCCGGCCCCGCGCGCACCGTGCGCTGCGGCCAGGACGACAACCTGATGGTGCACGCGGCGATGGCGGAGGTGCAGCCCGGCGAGGTGCTCGTGCTGACGATGCCCGAGCCGCGACCCGTGGCGCTGATCGGCGAGCTGCTGGCCACCCAGGCGCAGGCCCACGGCGCGGCGGCGCTGCTGGTCGACGCATCGGTCCGCGACCTCGAGGAACTGGTCGAGATGGGGTTGCCGATCTGGGCGCGGTGGGTCCGGGTCCGCGGCGCGACGAAGGACGCGAACGGCACGATCGGCGATCCCGTCACGGTCGGCGGCGCCGAGATCCGCCAGGGAGACGTCCTCGTGCTCGACGTTGACGGGGTCGCGGTCGTCGAGCGCGGGCGCGTCGACGAAGTTCTGAGCGCTTCCCGCGACCGCGCCGAGCGCGAGCGGGTCAAGCGCGCCAAGCTCGCCGACGGCGCGCTGTCCTACGACCTCGATGGACTGAGAAGGAGATGAGCGAACAGATCCATGACCTCGCGCAGATCGGCCACGCGGAGCTGCTGACGCCGTTCCCCGACGAGAGCCTGCGGTTCTTCGTCGAGCTGTTCGGGATGGAGATCGAAGAGCGCGAGGGCCAGTCGGTGTACCTGCGCGGGTGGGGCGACTACCAGCGCTACAGCCTCAAGCTGACCGAGTCAAAGCTTCCCGGCCTTGGCCACATGGCGCTGCGCGCGTGGAGCCCGGAGGCGCTCAACCGGCGCGTTGAGGCGATCGAGCAGACCGGGCTCGGCCAGGGATGGATCGAGGGCGATGTCGGGCACGGTCCCGC
This sequence comes from Solirubrobacteraceae bacterium, assembly GCA_036490775.1. Taxonomy (GTDB): domain Bacteria; phylum Actinomycetota; class Thermoleophilia; order Solirubrobacterales; family Solirubrobacteraceae; genus Palsa-465. Next base: position 4,977 of record DASXDD010000216.1, read on the forward strand.
CTATCAGTTCACAGACCCCGACGGGCACCGGATGGAGCTCTACTACGAGTCAGAGCGCTACCGGCCTCCCGACCACCTCAAGCCGGCGCTGCGCAACGTCCCCCAGCGCTACCTTGGCCGCGGCGCCAGCGTCAAGCGCCTTGACCATGTCAACGTGCTGTGCGCCGACGTCGCCGCCAACCGGCGGTTTGCACAGGAGCAGCTCGGCTTCAGGCTGTACGAGCAGATCATCCTCAACGACGGCACCGAGTCGGGCGCCTGGATGAGCCTGACGATCGCGGCGCACGAGCTGATTTACGTCGCCGACAATGCCGGCGCGAACGGGCGCCTGCACCACCTGGCGTTCTTCGTCGACACGCGCGAAGAGTGCCTGCGGGCAGCCGACCTGTTCCTCGATGCCGACGTGCCGATCGAGGCGGCGCCGTCCAAGCACGCCGTCGCGCAGGGCATGTTCCTGTACGTCTATGAGCCCGGCGGCAACCGCGTCGAGGTCACGACCGGCACGCACTTCATCTACGACCCCGAATACGAGCCGGTCGCCTGGACCGAGGCCGAGCGCGCGCGGGGGCAGGCGTGGGGCGTGAAGACGATCGAGACGTTTCACACCTACGGCACGCCCGACATCAGCGGCGAGGCGAACGGGCCGCCGATCCCGCCGACCAGCCAGATCCCCGCAACCCCGGAGTCGACGATCGTATGAACGAAGACAGCCTGGCAATCCGCGAATTGGTCGAGAACTGGGCGGTGTGGCGTGATGCCGGTGACTGGGAGCGGTTCGCGACCGTCTGGCACGACGACGGGTTCATGATGGCCACCTGGTTTCAGGGTCCGGCGCCAGACTTCATCCGCGTCAGCCGCGAAGGGTTCGAGCGCGGCGTCAGCATCCTGCACTTCCTCGGTGGCACCTCGGTCGATCTCGCCGGCGATCGCGCGATCGCCCAGACGAAGATGACGATCTCTCAGCGCGCGGAGCTCGACGGGGTCACCTGCGACGTGGTTTGCACCGGGCGCTTCTATGACTTCCTCGAGCGCCGCGACGGCCGCTGGGGGATCGTGCTGCGCCAGCCGATCTACGAGAAGGACCGGCTGGACCCCGTCGACCCGCACGCCAAGCTCAAGCTCGACGAGGAGCTGCTCTCACAGTTCCCCGACGGCTACCGGCACCTCGGCTACGTTCAGAGCGCCGCGGGCTTCACGGTCAAGCGCGACATGCCGGGTCTGATCGGCCCAGGGGTCGAGCTGCTGTACGAGCGCGGCGCCGCGTGGCTGGCTGGCGGGCCGCTCCACGAGCCGCTGCAGACGCTCTAAACGTACCCCTGCTTGTGCAGGAACCGCTGGAGCGCGGCTACGAACTTCCGACCGCTCGGGACCTGCGGGCTGAGATCGCTGTGCAAGTGGCCGAGCTTCAGCTGCCTCGCGAGCGTGCGCTTGACCTGCTGGGAATGGCCGAGCAGGTACTCGTCGGCTGCCCATGGCGCGATCAGGCCCTCGCCGGCGCTGTAGTTGTGGGTGAACAGCCGCCACCAGCGCGCGGCGTCCCGGCGGATCAGCTGCGGGAACTTGCGCGTGATGTCGGCGAACCGGCCGGCGCTGAACGCCCAGATCTGGATCGGCGCGCCGGAGTCCGCGAAGCTCCCGAACGCGTAGTAGAAGGCGTCGTTGGTCGAGACGAACTCGAGATGCCCGTCGTGGTGCAGGTCCTTGATCGCGGCGCCCGCGTCGCCGAAGTACTGCTCCTTGGAGACATAGGTCATCGTCCCGGGATCGAGGCTGTAGACCTGGTCGACGAAGCAGCAGTGCGCACCGCCGGTGTAGAGGCCGAGCACCACGTCGGGCTGACCGTTTGACTCGAGGTCGAGCACGCGCGCGGACTGACCGTGCGCGAACGGGTCGCCGGGAGTGCACGGGTTCGGGCATAGGCGCGAGCTGACCGGGGCGTCGTAGAGCACCTGGCCGGCGTTTGAGATCGTCAGATGCAGGTGGCTGAACGTCGGGAACTTCCCCTGGAACGTGAACGTCGCAGCGACGTTGCCCAGATGCGAGGTCTGGGTGGTCGCCACTGCGGCGCCGGGGAGGGCGAGCAGGGCCGCGATCGCGACAAGCGGGCCGATCAGGCGCGAGCGCATGCGCTAGGCCACGCCCGCTGCCTGCGCATTCCCGGCCGCCTCGCGGATCAGGTCGGCACCGAGCTCGGCGATCATGATCGTCGGTGCGTTCGTGTTCGCGCGCGTGATCTGCGGCATCACCGAGGCGTCGACGACGCGAAGGCCGTCGAATCCCTTGACCTGAAGCTCGAAGTCGACGACCGGGCCCATCGCGCAGGTCGAGGTGGGGTGATAGACGCTCTGCCCGACTCGCCGCGCGAACGCGAGCAGGTCCTCATCGGAGTCGGACTCGGGCACGCTGAACGGCGCCCGCTCAACCGCCGTCAGCGGCGCCTGCTTGGCGATCTCGAGCGCCATCCGCATTCCGGCGATCATGCTCTGGCGATCTTCCTCGGTCGTGAGGAAGTTGCACAGGATCCGCGGCTTTGAGTCCGGCAGCGGCGCGCGCAGCATCACCCGCCCGCGGCTCGTCGGGTTGATCACGACCGGGCCGAAGCAGTAACCGTGGTCGTGGGGCGCCGTCAGCCCCTCGTCGAAGAACATCGAGGGCGCGAAGTGAAACTCGATGTCGGGCGCCTCGAGCCCCGGGCGTGAGCGGAAGAAGCCCGCCGCCTCCGGGATGTTCGAGGTCAGCGGCCCGCGGCCCTCGCTCTCGAGCAGCGCGAAGTTCTCCGGCGTCGCCACCATGAACAGCGACTGCTCGTCGGTCAGGTAGTTGAGCTGCGCCATGCAGTGATCCTGAAGGCCCTCGCCCACTGGGAGCGTCTCGCGGATCTCGATCCCCAGCGGCGCGAGCTGATCTTCGGGCCCGATCCCCGACAGCATCAGCAGCACCGGTGACTGGTACGCGCCGGCGGACAGGATCACCTCGCGCTCCGCGCGCAGCACGTCGGTGGCACCGTCGCGTGCGACCTCGACGCCGACCGCGGTCCGGCCCTCGAACACGATCCGCAATGCCATCGCGCGCGGGATCACCTGGAGGTTCGGGCGATCCTGCACGGGCCGCAGGAACGCGTCGGCGGTGCTGCACCGCAGCCCGTCGCGCTGGGTCAGCTGGAAGCGGCCGACGCCCTCCTGACGGGCGCCGTTGAAGTCGGGGTTGTGCTCGTGCCCGGCCTGCCGCGCCGCCTCGAGCATCGTGTCGACGAGCGGGTGCATCGAACGGCCGTCGGACACCGACATCGGGCCGCCGGCCCCGTGGTAGGCGTCCTCGCCGCGCTCGTTGTCCTCCGAGCGCTTGAAGTACGGAAGCACGTCGTCGTAGCTCCAGCCCTCGCAGCCGGCCCCGGCCCAGCCGTCGTAGTCGGTGCGATTGCCACGGACGTAGATCATCGCGTTGATCGAGCTGCATCCTCCGAGCATCCGCCCGCGCGGGAGATACAGGCGCCGGTTGTCGAGCCCGGGCTCGGGCTCGCCGAGCAGATCCCAATCCCAGCTGGACTTGAACAGCACCGGGAACGCGGCCGGGACGTGGATCTCTGGCTGCGTGTCCTCGGCGCCGGCCTCCAGCAGCGCGACCCGGACGTCGGGGTCCTCGGTCAGGCGAGCGGCCAGCACGCAGCCGGCCGACCCTGCTCCGACGATCACGTAATCAAATCGCCCTTCGGGCTCACTCACCGCGGATCACCACCTTCATCACGTCGCTTGGATTGTTCATCGCGAACTGCAATGCGTTGGGCGCCTCGGCGAGTGGGAACTGATGGCTGATCATCCGCGCGAGCGCCGCGCCGTTGCGCTCCACCACCGCAACCGCCTCGCCGAAGTCGCCGGTCCCGCAGCAGGTGACGCCGAGCAGGTCGAGCTCCTTCTCGGTCAGGCTTCCGATCCGGAGCGAGACCTCGTGGACCGACATTCCGACCTGAACCGCGCGCCCGGCCGAGGCGACCATGTCGACCATCGCGCGTACCGCGTCCGGCATGCCGGTGGCGTCGACGGCGACCGGTGGCCCGCCGGGCCCGGCCCACCGTCTTGCAGCGGCGACGACCTCGTCGCCGGTGGTCCACTCGACTGTCTCGGCGCCCAGCTCGCGGCTCAGCGCCAGGCGCTGCTGCTGCAGGTCGATCACCAGCACCTCGGCGCCGCGCTCGATCGAGACGAGGCTGACGCACTGCCCGATCGGACCGGCGCCGAGCACGACGACGCGCTCGCCCGGCCGTACCTGCGCGCGGTTGACGGCGCGCACCGCGATCGACACCGGCTCAGCCATCGAGGCGACCGCCGCGTCGTCGGCGGCGATCGGGAACACGTGGTCGTCGGCCATGCACAGGCGCTCTTGGAGGCCACCGTCGACGTGGATCCCGATCAGCTCGAAGTTGTCGCAAGTGTTCGGTCGCCCGACGCTGCACGGATAGCACCGGCCGCACGCGGTCAGCGGCCAGAGCGCGACACGCTGGCCGACCTCGAGCTCTTCTCGGCAGCCGGGGCCGAGCGCATCGATCGTGCCAGCGACCTCGTGGCCCTGGATGCGCGGAAACTGCGACCCGCCGGCCTCGTCGGACAGCTCGCCGGCGAAGAAGTGGTAGTCCGAGCCGCAGATCCCGGTCGCCTCGGGGCGTACGAGCACCTGTGCCTCTCCGGGACTTGCGGGGTCGGGACGGTCGGTCACCGACATCGTCCCGACGCGCTCGGTCACGACCGCTCGCATCGCCCCCCGATCCCGCTCATGGCGCTCCGTTCATCCCCATACCTCGGCGGCCGTCTCGACGATCAGGTTGAGCTTTGCGACCTGCTCGTCGCGCGTCAGTGCGTTGCCCTCGACCGTCGACGAGAAACCGCACTGCCCCGACAGGCAGAGCTGCTCGACGGCGATGTACTTGGAGGCCTCCTCGATCCGACGCTTGAGCAGGTCCTTGCTCTCGAGCTCGGGGCGCTTGGTCGTGACCAGCCCGAGCACCACGAGCTTGTCCTTGGGCACGAACCGCAACGGCTCAAAGCCGCCAGACCGGGCGTCGTCGTACTCGAGGAAGAACCCGTCGACGTCGAGATCGCCGAACAGCGCCTCTGCGACAAAGTCATAGCCGCCCTCCGCGGCCCACGAGGACCGGAAGTTGCCCCGGCACAGATGCGTCGTCACGGTCAGCCCATCGGGCCTGCCGTCGAGCGCCTCGTTGATGTGGCGGATGTAGGCCTCGTGGAGATGCTCGGCGTCCTCGCCCTTGTTGGCCATCTGCTCGCGCTGCGCCGGGTCGTTGAGATAGGCGAGGCTGGTGTCGTCGAACTGCAGGTACGTGCATCCGAGCGCGGCGATCGCCTTGACCTGCTCGTTGTAGGTCGCGGCCAGGTCGGCCCAGAACTGCTCGATGTCGGGATAGATGTCCGGGTCCAGCGCGGCACGGCCGCCGCGGTAGTGGACCATGCTCGGGGACGGGATCGTCAGCTTCGGCGTGACGTCGTCGGCGACGAGACCCTGCACGAACTGGAAGTCCTCGGCGAAGATCGTGTGGTCGAGGTGCAGCTTCTGGTCGACGTGCAGCGCCGCCGGCGTCCACTCGATCACGCCGTCGGCGTTGCGGAACTTGACCTTGATGTCGCCGGGCGCGGTCGAGATCCCGCCGAGCTGGTAGATGAAGTCCATGTGCCACGAGGCGCGGCGGAACTCACCGTCGGTCGCGGACTGAAGGCCGACCTCGCGCTGCAGCGCGACTGCGTCTCGGATCGCGTCGTCCTCGACTGCCCGCAGCTGTTGCGCATCGATCTTCCCGGCCTGAAACTCCTCGCGCGCCTTCAGCAGCTCCGGTGGCCGGAGCAAGCTGCCGACGTGATCTGCACGAAACGGCGGCGAGGTTCGCCTACCGCCCGCCACCGCATTCGTCTGAACTTCCGCCACCGCTACCTCCCGTTTGTGTCGTTCATGAAGTTGATCTCGATCCGCACGCCGCCGGGGTCCTCGACGAACAGCTGGCGCGGCCCGCCCGGAACCTCGTTCAGCACGACCGGCACGCCCTTTCGCTCGAGCAGCGAGCGGGTCTCGCCATAGTCGACGCCGCGAAACGCGATGTGGTCGACCGGTCCCGGACCGGGGCCCGTCGACACCGACAGCCCGAGGCTACTCGCGTGCGCGAGGTACTCGGCGCGCGCTGCCAGGTGCATGCACGGAGTTTCGCCCGCGTACAGCCAGTATCCGGCGAACGCGAGCGGCGGGCGCGCGCCGAGCTCGAGCCCGACGACGTCGCAATAGAACTCGCGTGCGCGGTCGATGTCGTCGCAGAGCACGAGCACATGCTCCATCGCGGTTACGCCGCCGCTCATGCGGGTGGTTCGCCACCAGCCGCAGCTGGTGGGCGAGCCGAGCCGTTGCTCCCACGCAGCAGATACGCCGTGTGGAGCATCTCCGGGTTGTCGCGCAGCTCCTTCGCGGATCCGGAGAACTGAAGTTGCCCACCTTCCATGATGTGGGCGCGGTTGGCGAGCCCGAGTGCGACCGTCACGAACTGTTCGATCAGCAGCACGCCAATCCCGGACTCGGCGATCTCGCGGATCGTCGGGATCAGGCGGTTGACGACCACCGGCGCCAGCCCCAGCGAGAGCTCGTCGATCAGGATGAAGCGCGGCTGTGACACGAGCGCTTGGGCGAGCACGACCATCTGCTGCTCGCCGCCCGACAGCGCACGGGCAGGTGCCTGGAGCCGCCGCTCGAGCTCGGGAAACAGGGCGAACGCCCGCTTGCGTCCCTCCTGCGCCTGTGCGCGGGGAAGCGTGTAGGTCGCGACGCGGATGTTGTCCTCGACCGACAGCTCGCCAAGCAGCCTGCGTCCCTCTGGGACGATCGCGACGCCGGCGCGGCGGATCCGCTCCGGTCGCTTGGAGGCAAAATTCTTGTTGTCGAGCTCGACCGTCCCTGACTCCGGGCGCAGCACGCCACCGACGGCCAGCACGAGGCTCGACTTGCCCGCCCCGTTGGGGCCGAGCAGCGCGGTGATCTCGCCGGCCGGGATCTCGAGATCGACGTCGCGCACGACGGCGCGCCCGCCGCGGTTCACCGTGAGCCCGCTGAGCTTCAGCATCTGCGGCGAATCGACCACGGCTACAGGTTCTCCTCGCCGCCGAGGTAGGCGCGGATCACGCGCTCATCGCGGAGCACGTCGGCCGTCGGACCCGACGCGATCAGCTTTCCGAAGTCCAGCACGGCGGTCGTCTCACATACCCCCGAGACGAGGCTCATATCGTGGTCGACGAGGATCGTCAACGCGCCGGTGTGCTCGGGGATCTTGCGGATCACCGCGCTTAGGTGCTCGGTCTCCTCGTCGGGCAGGCCGGCGGCCGGTTCGTCGAGCAGTACGAGCTTGGGCTTACCGACGACCGCGCGGGCGACCTCGATCAGGCGACGCTGGCCGACGCCGAGCGTCCCCACCGTGGCGTCGGGCGAGGCCTTGATCCCGACGAACTCGATCGCTTGGAGCGTCTCCTCGCGACGCGAGCCGCTGTTCATCTTCGACTGCTCATGGACCATCGCGATGTTGTCGTAGACCGACAGCTCTTCGATCGCCTGCTCGGTCTGGAACGTGCGCCGCACGCCCCAGCGGGCGCGCCGGAAGTGGGCCATGTTCAGCAGGTTCTCGCCGAACGCCTCGATCGTTCCGGCCGCGGGGCGAACGAAGCCGCTGAGCACGTTGAAGAACGTCGTCTTGCCGGCGCCGTTGGGGCCGATCAGCCCGCACGTGCCGGCCTCGAACTTGACGTCCATCCCGTCAAGCGGCGTGACGCCGCCGAACCGGACGGTAAGTCCGGAGACCTCGATCACTTGGCGCTTCCCTCGGCCGGGGTCGAGCGGCGGAACGGACTCGCGATCAGGCGTCCGAGCTTGGCCATGTCCCTCGGGAACTGCTCGACGATCCCGCGCGGCGCGGTCGTCAATACCTGCAGGACTCCGATTCCGAACAGGATCGTCAGCCAGTCCGGGGAGACGCCCCAGTCGTTGAGCAACGCCTGCAAGAACTTGTAGAGGAACGCCGCGATGATCGCTCCCCACATGCTGTAAGTGCCGCCCATCAGCACCACGGCCAGCAGCGTGATCGAGTCCTCGGTCTTGAATGTCAGCGAGTTCAGGTAGCGGAAGCTGCCCGCCACCAGGCCTCCGGCAACGCCGGTGATGAACGAGGTCAACGCGAACGCCCAGAGCTTGTAGAAGGTGGTGTTGATGCCGGCCGCGAGCGCGGCCGTCTCGCTCTGGCGGATTGCCGCCCACGCGCGTCCCGGCCGCCCGCGGACGTGCGCGAGCACGAGCAGGAACATCAGGAGCGCGACGACCACGGAGTAGCGGAAGAACGCGGGGTCGGTGGTGGCGATCGCGGGCCGGCGGATCGGCGGGATGTGGACTGTGCTGCCGTCGTAGCCGGTGAAGCCATGGCCGCCGTTGGGGAAGTTGATCGTCTGCAGCGCGACCGTGATCGCGCCCGCGAGCATCAGTGTGATCAGCGCCAGATACAGGCCGCTGAGCCGCAGCGCCGGGAGTCCGACGAGCGTGCCGAGCACCATCGTGATCAGACCGGCGCCCAGCAGCACGAGCGGGTACGGCAGGCCCGATCCGAACAGCAGCCGCGCGGCGACCCACGCGCCCAGCGCCAGCACCGCGCCCTGGCCGAGCGAGACCATCCCCACGCGCCCGACCAGCAACCCGAGTCCGAGCGTGACGATCGAGTAGATCGCCACCTGGGTCCAGGCGTCGACGTAGTAGAGGCTGAACAGCGACGGGACCGCGAGCAGCACGAATACCAGCAGCGCTGCGATCACGACCGGGCGCACAAGATCGCGGGGCTCGAAACCGGGCCCAGCGCGCCGCTTGCGTGCGGCCGCCTCAGAGGCGGCGCCGCCGTCCTCCGCTGCGGTGTCGTCCGCGGTCTTCACGCCGGCAGATTCCAAGACTAAACCCCCTGCACCGCCGCCGAGAGCAAGCTAGACCCCCTGCCGCCCCACAGAGATGACGCGGCGACGGTTGAGCACCAGCAGCGCGATCGCGGCGAGCACGAACGGCGTCATGTCGCGGTAGTTGCTGAGCGACGAGATCGGGGTCAGTTCCGAGCTCACGACACCGATCACGATCGCAGCGAAGAACGTGATCGTGATCGAACGTAGGCGTGCGATCAACGTCGCCGCGAGTGTCGAGATCACCAGGAAGGTCAGCGTCGTCGAGTCGAGCGCGACGAGGTCGGCGAGCAGCACGCCGGCGATGCCCGACAGCACGCCACAGCCAAACCACGCCGCGGCGGTCACCCGCCTGACCGGCACGCCGAGCGTCGCGGTGATCTCACGGTCGTTGGCCATTGCGCGCATTGCGGTCCCGAGCTTGGAGAAGCGCAGGAACGTGCCGGCGGCGATGGTCACCACCAGCCCCAGCACGAGCGCGAGCACGTTCGTGTACGTCACCGAGATCTCGCCGAGCTGGAACGTGCTGTTGTCGGTCGGAACCGTCAGCGCACGCGAGGCGCCGCCGCTCGACGGCCACAGCAGGTCCATTACGCCGAGCAGCACCAGTGCAAGGCCCAGCGTCGCCGTCGCCTTGACCAAAGGGTCGCGGAAGGCGAGCGCCGGGCCAAACACCATTCCATACGCAAGCGTCACAACCCCTCCGAACAGAGCCGCGACGATGAACGCCGGCCAGAAGCTCAGCCCGGAGTGGTTGATCAGCTGCCACGCGATGAGGGCGCCCATCGCACCGACTGCGCCGAACGCCAGGTTCAGCACGCCAGTGGCCCGGTAGAGGACGACCATGCCGACCCCCGACAGGGCGTACACCCCGCCGAGTGACAGTCCCGTTATCAGGAACTGCTCTACGTCAGTCCAGCTTGGCATTGGTCCTCACGCCCTGATCGCTATTTCTGTGGCCGATTTGCTCCTACGACGTGGGCGGATTCGTCGATGGTGCAGTGCCCGCTGCCTTGCGGTACTGCGCGATCTGCGGGTCCGCCGAGGAGACGTTAAAGCATTGCTGTGCAGTAACCATCTTCCCGTTGTCCGGTGTCGTCGTGAAGTCGGCGTTGTTGGGGATGTGCAGCGGGTAGTCGCCGTACACCCACGGCTGACAGAGCAACTCGGTCTTCTGGTCCTTGATCGCCTTGAACGCCGCGTTGACGTTCTTGATGTTGTACGGACCCTTGACCGTGTTCAGGGCCCCGACCGAGAACTTCCCGAGCAGGTAACCCATCTCGCTGAACGATCCCAGGCCGCCGGCGACTGCCTTGCCGTACTGCGACAGGATGTTCTTGTAGAGCTGCATCTCAGGCCCGTTGTGATCGTCGGGCGAGGTCAGCTCCGCGTTGACGAACAGCTTGTGGTTCCACTTCGGTCCCAGCGCCTTTGCCAGGAAGTCGGTGTTGCACGGGGTCGAGCAGCCCCAGCCCTTGACGCGGTCTTCGAGGCCGAGCTTCTGGGCGGCCTGGAGGATCACCAGCGCCTCAGGCGGGGTGAAGTTCAGCACGACCCAGCCGTTCGATCCGGCCTTGTTGACGAGGTCAAGCGCGACCGAGTTGGCGTCATTGATCGGCACGTTCTCAGTCAGCGCCGTGATCGGCACGCCGGCGGCCTTCGCCAGTGCCGTCGGGCCGGCGGCGATGTAGCCGGTGCCCGGGACGTTTGACTGAACGAACACGATCTTCGACGGGTGCTGGCTGAGTCCGTACTGCTCGGCGCCGTCGGAGCTATAGCGCGGTCCCATGTTGACCGCGGCGCTATTCGGCGTGGACCAGCACTCGGGCGCGATGCCCGCTCCCATCTCGTAGATGCCGAGCTGCTTCCAGTAGCTCTGGTCGATCGTGCACTCGAGCAGGTCGAACACGCCGACGATCCCGACCACGTGGTCGGACTGGATCAGCTGCTTGGCGGCCGCCGCGATCTGCGCCGGCTGCGTCTGGTCGTACTGCACGAACAGCTTCACGGGGTGGCCGTTGACGCCGCCGTTCGCGTTGACGCAGTTGTAGTAAGCGATGATCATGTTGGGGCCATCGCTGAAGTCTGTGCCCGGCTGCTTGGTGTCGATCGTGCCGATGTTGATCGGCGTGCCGGTGGCCTTGACGCCGGGCTTGGGCCCGCACGACGAGGTGTCAGTCGAGCCGCCGGAGCTGCTCGAAGAGCTGGAACTGCTCGACGAGCTGGAACCGCCACTGCTCGCCGCTGGTGTGCTGCTGGAACTGCTGCTGCTGCCGCATCCGGCCAGTACGGCGGCGGCGACGACTGCCGCCATAGCCACCCAAAGCCGCTTGCGCAGCACGTAGTCAAACAACCTCACTGATCTCTCCTCCTCGAGTGATCCAGGGATTGAACCCGCCCCGGTTTGCGAAGCGAGCCGCGATACTAATCGCGCCGCCAGCTGTATGCAAGATATCCCTAACTTGACCCCAAAGAAGCCCTCTTGGGCCTTTTCTCGACATTTCTGCATACAGGAATCCGGCGGCGCTAGAGTCTCCGGCCGAGGTAGCTGCGGCGCTGGCGTCTTCCGACGCGGGGCCGCTGCAGAGGTGAGGAGCGGGTAGTCAAAGATGGCTAATCAGGCCAGCAGATCCCAGATGATGAGGGCGCTGCTGCGGCTGCGCGAGTTGATTCTCAGTGGCGAGTTCGAACCCGGCGAGCGGATGGCTGAGCTGCCGCTCGTCGAGCGCCTCGGGGTCTCACGCACGCCGTTGCGGCTGGCGCTCGCGACGCTTGAGCACGAGGGCCTCCTCCGTGGCCTCGCTGGGGGCGGCTACGCCGTGCGCGAGTTCACCAAGGCCGATATCTCCGACGCTTGCGAACTGCGAGGCGTGCTCGAGGGCACGGCGGCACGGTTCGCCGCCGAGCGGGGCGCGAACCGGCGCGACATCCGCGCGCTGCGCACGATCAACAAGGAGATCGAGCCGCTCGTCCAGCGCGCGGACTACGAGTCGTTCGAGTCCTACATGGACCTCAACGAGCGGTTTCACGCCCGTCTGCTTGCGATCGCCAACAGCCCGCTGCTCGAACGCGCGATGGAGGGGATCCTGTCGCTGCCGTTCGGCGGCGTCAATGCGATGGTCCTGACCGAGTCCGAGCTGCCCGAGTCGCGCCAGATTCTGGTGATCGCCCACCGTCACCACCAGGGGATCATCGAGGCGATCGAGGGTCGCCAGAGCGCCCGCGCCGAGATGCTCGCCCGTGAGCACGCGCGGATCGCCCTGACCAACCTCGAGATCGCGCTGCGCCACAGCGAGGTGCTCGCGCTGCTGCCGGGCGCGTCACTGATCGCGCTGCCGCACGAGCTCGAGCGCGCCTCGCACTAATCCGAGTCGTCCGCCCAGTCCCACTCGATCGCGGCCCGGGCCGCAGCTTGGATCTCGGCCGCGCCGGGCCGGTAGGCATCCTCGAGCGGCGGACTCACCGGAACTGGCGTGAACGGCGCTCCGACCCGTTGGATCGGCGCCTCCAGGCAGTCGAAGGCCGCCTCCTGGAGCTCGGCGGCGAGCTCGGCGCCGAACCCTCCGATCGTGACCGCCTCGTGCGCGATGACGGCTCGCCCGGTGTGCCTCACCGACGCAGCGATCGTGTCGAGGTCGAGCGGCACCAGCGTGCGCGGATCGATCACCTCGGCCTGCATGCCGTCGGCGGCCAGCCGGTCGGCCGCTTGCAGCGCCTCGCCGACCATCCGCGAGGTCGCGACGATCGTGATCGCGTCGCCCTTGCGCAGCGTCCGCGCGCTACCGATCGCCACGGGCTCGTGCGCTCCCGCGGCCCCCGGCTCGCGCCGGAAGTAGAGCGAGTTGTTCTCGATGAACACGACCGGTCCCGGATCGGCGATCGCGCTGCGCAACAGTCCCGCAGCGTCGGCCGCGCAGCTCGGCATCACGACCTTCAATCCGGGCACGTGTGCGAGCCAGGCTTCGAGGCTCTGCGAGTGCTGGGCGCCGCTGCGGCTGCCGGACCCGCCCTGCGTGCGCAGCACCATCGGCACCGACAGCTGTCCGCCCGACATGAAGTGCGCCTTCGCCGCCTGGTTGACGAGCTGGTCGAGCGCGAGCGTGATGAAGTCGATGAACATGATCTCGACGACCGGTCGCAGACCGGCCTGCGCGGCGCCGATCGCGACCCCGCAGACCGCGCCCTCGCTGATCGGCGTGTTGAGCACGCGCTTGTCGCCGAACTCCTTCACGAGGCCGGCAGTGGCGCCGTAGGGACCGCCCTCGGCGACGTCCTCGCCGAGCACGATCACGCGCTCGTCGGCCCGCATCTCCTCCGCCAGCGCGGCGGTCACCGCCGCCAGGAAAGTCGTCTCGTCTTCGGCCATTAGTGCACCAGGTTCAGCTCGCGTACACCAGCCGCGCTGAGATCTCGGGGTCGGGGAACGGGCTCGCGCGCGCGAACTCGACGGCTCGCTCGACCTCGGCGTGCGCCTCGCGCTCGATCGCCTGCGCGGTCTCCTCCTGGAGCATGCCGTTGACGATCGCGCGGTCGCGCAGCCGAGCAATCGGGTCAAGCCGCTCCCACTCGGCGTCTGCCGACGCGTCGCGGTAGGCCTGCTGGTCGCCCTCGTAGTGGCCTCGCCGCCGATGCGTCAGGCATTCGAGCAGCATCGGGCCATGCCCCTCGCGGACAGCGAGCAGGAACTCCGCGAACGCGTCGTAAACCGCAAACGCGTCGCTGCCCTGGACCGTCTTGCGTTCGAAGCCGTACGGCGCGACGACGTCGGAGACGCGCTCGACGACGGTGTGCGCCGAGCGCGGGGTGAACTCCGCAAACCCGTTGTTCTCGCACACGAACACGAGCGGCAGCTGCCACAGCGCGGCAAGGTTGACCGACTCGTTGAAGTGCCCCGCCTGCACCGCGCCGTCTCCGAAGAACACGACCGTGGCCTGATCGGATCCGCGCACACGCGCGGCGAGCGCGTTGCCGAGCGCCAGCGGCAGGTTGCCGCCGACAACGCCGGTCGCGCCGAACAGCCCGTGCTCGCGATCGACGAGGTGCATCGAGCCGCCGAGCCCGTGGCACAGCCCGTCCGACCGGCCCATCAGCTCGGCCATCACGGCCTGCAGCGAAGCGCCCTTCGCGATCGCGTGCCCGTGGGCACGGTGCCCGCTGTAGACCACGTCGTCGTCGCGCAGCTGCTCGCAGACGCCGGCGGCGACTCCCTCGCCGCCGATGCTGAGGTGAATCAGCCCGTGTACCTGCAGCGTGCGCTTGAGCTGCGCGACGCGCTCCTCGAAGACGCGTATGCGCCACATCGTCCGCAGAAGCGCGGACGCTCTTGGTGAGTCGATTTGGGCGGCCACTCCGGGTCGCCGTGCAGCTTACGCGGCGACAGGCGCTGACCCGAGCACCTGGCGCACGGCGCCCGCGATCTTTTCGTCGTTGGGGAGCACGAACGCCTCCATCGGCTCGCTGTAGGGGACGCTCACGTCGTGTGCGGTGACGTGCATGATCGGCGCCTTCAGCGACGAGAACCCGTGCTCGGCGACCTCGGCGGCGATCACCGGCGACGCGCCTCCGTGACGGGTGCTCTGGTCGGCGATCACCAGCCGTCCGGTCTTCTCAACCGAGGACAGGATCGTCTGCGTATCGAGCGGTGCGATCGTGCGTGGGTCGATCACCTCGGCCTGGATCCCTTCAGCCGCGAGCGTCTCCGCCGCCGCCAGCGCTCTGCCGACCGTCCAGCCGGTGGCGACGATCGTCACGTCGCCGCCTTCGCGCCGGATTGCCGCCTCGCCGAACGGGACCAGGTACTCGCCCTCGGGCACGTCGCCGTGCTCGAGCACCAGCAGGTAGTGCATCAGGTAGCAGACGGGGTTGTCATCGCGGATCGCAGTCGCCATCAGCCCTTTGGCGTCAGCCGGCGTCGACGGCAGTGCGACCTTCAGGCCGGGAATGCCCATGAACATCCCGTAGATCGAGCCGGTGTGCTGACCGGCCCAGCCGGCCGTAAACCCGTAGCCGGCTTTGAACACGGCCGGAACCTTGACCCGGCCACCGCTCATGTAGCGAAGCCGCGGCGCCTCGTTGACGACCTGGTTCATCGCAACCAACATGAACTCGGCCATCAGCAGCTCGACGACCGGGCGGTACCCGGCGAGCGCGGCTCCGACCGCCATCCCGATCTCGGCCGTCTCGGAGATCGGCGACACGCGGACGCGGTCGCGCCCGAACGACTTGACGAGGTCGTCGTCGTCTGAGGGGGCAACGTCCTGCCCGTAGAACAGGACGGTGTCGTCGCGCGCCATCTCAAGGTGGATCGCCTCGTTGACCGCTGCGATGTAAGGGATCTCTCGTGCCATCGGTTTCTCCTGGCGCTTAGGCGTACACGTATTTGAGGGCGGCTTCGGGCGCCGGGAACGGATCGTCGAGCCCGAACTTCACCGCCGCCTCCATCTCGTCTGCGACCTGCTGCGCGATCTCGTCGGCGCGGGCGGCCTCGAGCGTGCCCTGCTCGACGAGACGCGCGCGGAAACGCGGCACCGGGTCGCCGCGCAGCGCGGCGTCGTACTCCTCGCGGTTGCCGAACACCGTGATCGCCTCGTGCTCGGGGTAATGCAGCGGCACCCCGGGCGGTGCGATCAGGTTGCCGTGGGCGCTCAGCCGGTAGACCTTTGACTCGACGAGTGTCGGGCCATCGCCCGAGCGCGCGCGGTCGACGGCTTCGCCGACCGTCTCGTAGACGGCGATCGGGTCGGTGCCGTCGATCGTGACCCCGGGCATGCTGTAGGCCTTGGCCTTGACCGACAGCGGCTCGCCCGCGGCGGCGTTTGCGTCCTCCTGCTCGGATCGCGTGGCCACGTTGTAGTTGTTGTTCTCCATCACGTAGACGATCGGCAGCTTCCACAGCGAGCCGAGGTTCAGCGACTCGTGGAACGCGCCCTGCTTGGACGCGCCGTCGCCGAAGAAGCACATCACGATCTGCCCCTCTTTACGGATCTGGGCGGCCCACGCGGCGCCGGTCGCCTGCGGAATGCCCTGGCCAACGATGCCCGACGTGCCCAGGAAGCCGCGCTCGGGGTCGGCGAGGTGCATCGAGCCGCCGTAGCCGCCGCAGAGACCGTGCTCGCGACCGTAGATCTCGGCCATCATCGCCTTGGTGTCGGTGCCGAGCACGATCGGATAGCCGTGGCAGCGGTAGGTCGTCAGCAACTGATCCGATGGCTGCAGCGTGGCCAGCGACCCGACGATCGACGCCTCAGCGCCGTCGGCGAGGTGCGTGTGACCACGGATCACACCGGGGTGATCCTCGAACGTCCGCTTGACCCGTTCCTCGAACTCTCGGATCCGCAGCATCTGCGTGAAGATCCAGACCAGCCGCTCGTCGTCGAGTGCGGGCACCTTGTCGCTATTGCTCATCGCCGTCGTCTCCTGGTTCATGCGACGCCGGCGCCGAACTGCGCGATCGTCGTCTCGTAGGCACGCTGGAACTCTTCGTCGATCGGGAGGTTGCGAAGCTCCTCGGAGAGGACCTCGACTCCCCAGGGGCCCTCGTAGCCGACAGCGCGGCAGGCCTCGACGTAGCCGGGAATGTCGAACTCGCCCTCGCCCGGCAGCTGCCGGTGGTTGACGACCTCGTCGATCGGGTCCTCCATGTTCTCGAACTGTCCGTCGGACAGCTCGACCCAGGTCAGATACTGGGGCGGGATCCGGCGCAGGTCGTGGGGAGCGATCCCGAGCTTTGCCATGTGCCAGGTGTCGATCGCGATGCCGCCGTTGGGCTGGTCGGCCTCGGTTGCGAGCTTGAGCGCCGCGTCGAGCGTGTTGACGTTGACGTCGAACGGCATGAACTCGTAGGCGACCTTCGCGTCGGTGTGGCTGGCTGCGTCCTGGCACAACTGCGCGAACGATTCGATCAGCGCGTCGAGCTCGCAGGGCGTGCCGGGGATGTTGCCGATCTTGATGTGGTGGGCATCGAACGCCGCGGCGGTCTCGAACAGCAGCTTCCGGCGCTTGTCGGAGTCGTCGCGCAGCGGGTCGCCGGGCGCGACGAAGAAGTCGGCCAGGAACTCGACCTGCAGGTAGCTCAGGCCGGCGCCGTCGAAGATCTGCTTCATCTCCTTCAGCGTGCGCGTCTCGAGCTGGTGCTCGATGTCGGAGTGCCACAGCCCGATGCCCTTGAAGCCGTACTTGGCCGCGTTCGCGCAGCGGTCGCTCCATTCGAACAGGCTCCACTCCCTGCCGACGTGGACATCGACGGGCCCGGACACCGTCCAGTACAGCGCCAGCAGCTCAACTTCGCCCATCGCCACTCCCTCTTCGTCCCGGGTACACGGTCCAAGCTAGCGCCGGGCCGTGGACCGGGGCAAGCCATCCGACGCTGGCGTTCTTGCCGATCAGCGCCCGACCCCGACTAGCGCCCGCGAACAACTGATCGGCAAAAAGTTTGGCGCTCGGAGTCGAAATAGCGCGTTCGGCTCCCGGGTAGACAGGCCCACAGACCGGCAAGCCAGGGAGAAGCGGGAGAGATGAACACAAAGCAGCTGGTATCCGCGTTCGCAGTGTTGGTCGGATCCGCGCTCTTGCCGTCTGCGGCGAGCGCGGTCACAGCACCGGCTTCCGATCCGTTCTACACGCCGCCACCGAAGCTCTCGCAGTATCCGCACGGGACGATCCTGCGCGGGCGGCAGGTCACGATGAGCGGTCCGCAGCAGCTCGAGACCGCCAACGCCTACCAGCTGCTCTATGCCACCACGAACGCCACCGGCAAGCCCGTTGCGGCAGTCACGACGGTGCTCGTGCCGACCTCGCCTGCGTTGGGGCCACGCCGGCTCGCCTCTTACCAGATGTATTACGACAGCCTGACCCTCAACTGCGCGCCCTCTTACACGCTGCAGGGAGGCAATAACGGCCCGTCCTCGGAGGCCGCCTGGATCACCCAGCTTCTGCAGCAGGGCTGGGACCTCAACATCCCCGACTACGAGGGGCTCCAGAGCGAGTGGGCGGTTGGTCCGGTGCTCGGCCGCGCCACGCTCGACTCGGTGATCGCCGCCGAGCACTTCGCCGCCGACGGCCTTGCCGGCGCCAACACCGAGGTCACCCTGAACGGCTACTCCGGAGGCTCGGAGGCGGCGACCTGGGCGGCGGCGCTGGCGCCCAAATACGCCCCCGGCATCGACATCGTCGGCGTCGCCGCCGGCGGCAACTTCCCTGATCTCGACTACACCACCCAGAACCTCGACAACACGGTCTGGTACGGCACCGAGATCGGCGCGCTGGAGAGCTTCAGCCGGGCGTTCCCCAAGCAGATCAACCTCAGCAAGCTGCTGAACGCCGCAGGCCAGAGCCTGGCGGCGAAAGACGGGCAGGACGGCAGCGGCTGCGGCGGCTCGACGCTCAACGAGCCCTACTCGAACGCATCGCAGTTCACCAACTTCCCCACCTCCGCAGCGCTGGCCGCCGACCCGCCGGTCAAGAGCGCGCTCGATCAGATCAGCCTCAAGAACGCGCCGACGCCCAAGGCGCCGGAGCTGCTCTACAACTCGGTCAACGACGACCTCGCCTTCATCGGGCCGGTCGACACGCTGGTAGCCAACTATTGCCGAAACGGCGTGACCGTCGACTACGACCGCGACGCAGCCGGTGGGGACCACCTCAGCGGATTCGTGCCCTACTGGAAGGCCGCGCTGAGCTACCTCCAGGGTGCGTTCGCCGGAGACCCACCGCCCGACAACTGCTCGACCCAGGGCGCCTTGCCCTAGCGCGCCGTGCGTGCGATCCCGAGCATCGCGCTCGAGATGTGCACCGAGGCGCCGTGGCAGCGCGCGCGCTCGACCGCGACGGTCGCCGCGAGCGGGAGATTGCGCGAGGAGTCGCCGACCCAGATGCCGTAGCAGCCGGCGGTCACCTTCCAGCGGTGAGCGCGGACGCTCCAGTGCGCGAACGACCTGAAGTTCAGCTCGAGCGCGACGTGGCGGCGCCCACCGGGGTTCAGCGCGACCTTGTCAAAGCCCTTGAGCTGGCGCGGCGGCTCACCCGTGTTGCGTGGATCGGCGACATACATCTGCGCGACCTCGGCGCCTGGCCGGGAGCCTGTGTTGGCGACGTCGAAGCTCACCTTGACCAGGTTGGCGCCGCGGGCCGGCGCAGCTACGAGGTTGCGCAGCGCGAACGTCGTGTATGAAAGCCCGAAGCCGAACGGGAACAACGGTGTCAGGTGCTTGGCGTCGTACCAGCGGTAGCCGACGAGCATGCCCTCCGAGTAGACGGCCTGCGGGATCCCGGCGGCGTCGTTGACCCCCGGATACTGCTGCGGGGTCTGTGTCGGCAGCTGACTCTGCGAGGCGGGGAACGTCTCGGGCAGCTTCGCCGACGGGTCGACGTCGCCGAACAGCAACGCGGCGATCGCGTTGCCGTCCTCCTGACCGGGATACCACGCCTCGAGCAGCGCCTGGACCTGATTGAGCCACGGCATCAGTACCGGGCCGCCGCTGTTGAGCACAACGATCGTGTGCGGGTTGGCAGCGGCGACCTGGGAGATCAAGCCGTCCTGGTCGACCGGCTGCGGCGTGCATCCTACGAGCGTGCAGTTCCCCGAGCTGAGGTCGAGCGTCGAGCGATCGACGCCCTCGCTGTCCTCGGCTCCGGCGAACACGATCGCGACGTCGGCGGTCTTCGCCGCGAGCGTCGCGGCGAGCGGCGACGAGCCGTCGGCGTAGGTGACGACGTCGCCGTTGCCAAGCGCTCGCTGAGTGATCCCGGCAAGCGGCGTGACGACGTCGGCCTTGACGCCGAACTCGGGGATGTGGCCGCTGCCGGCACCGTTGTAGAACTGCTGTGAGCCGACCGGTCCCGCGCCCGGCCCGATCACCGCGATCCGCTGCCCCTGGCCGCTGAGCGGCAGCACCCGGCCCTCGTTGCGGAGCAGCACCGTGCCGTCCTCGGAGATCGTGCGCGCGAGCGCGAGGTCCTGCGGGCGCTCGACGTTTGCCGCGGCGGCCGCCGGCTCGGCCGCGGCCGGGTGATCGAAGATCCCCTCCGCGAACATCGAGCGGGTGATCCGCGTGACCATGTCGTTCAGACGCGACATCGGCACCTGCCCGGCCTGCACCGCGGCCTTCAGCGGCGCGGTGAAGTACTGGCCGGGCTTGAGGTCCATCTCCATGTCGAGCCCGGCGTTCGCAGACGCGACGGTCGAATGAGTGCCACCCCAGTCGGACATCACGAACCCGTTGAAGCCGAACTGCCGCTTGAGGATCGTGGTCAGCGTGTCGCGGTTCTCGCATGCGTAGGTGCCGTTGATCCGGTTGTAGGAGCACATCACCGAGCCCGCGTGTCCCTGCTTGACCGCGGCCTCGTAGGGCGCCGCGTAGATCTCCTCGAGCGTGCGCTGGTCGACGTCTGAGGAGACCGTCATCCGGTTGGTCTCCTGGCTGTTGGCGATGTAGTGCTTGATCGTCGCGATCACCGCGTTTGACTGGATCCCCTGGACCTCGGCGATCGCCCCCTGGCCCGCGAGGTACGGGTCCTCGCTCATGTATTCGAAGTTGCGCCCGTTCAGCGGCACGCGATCGATCTCGATCCCGGGCGCGAGCTGGACGCTGATCCCCTTGTGCCACGCCTCCCAGCCGAGCGCGGCGCCGAACTCTCGCTGGAGAGCCGGGTCCCAGCTCGAGGACTGCGCGATCGGGGCCGGGAACGCGGTCGTGTTGGTCTCGAGGTCGCCGACGCCCTGACCCGCGTCGTTGAGCACGAGGTCGGGGATGCAGAGGCTCGGCTGGCCGGGCACGAACCCCGCAGCGCCGTAGTGCGCCCACACTGGCTGCGACTGCGACAGCATCGCGATCTTCTGGTCGAGCGTCATCGCCGACACGAGCCGCTGCGCGCGCTGGTTGGGCGAGAGCTTGGAGTTCATCCACGGACAGCTCGTCGCGGCGCTCGCCGGCGCGGCCGCGACGCCGGCCAGCAAAAGCCCCACAACCACGCCCAAAGCTCCCGCTCTCACTGCGCGGCATCATATGTCCGACGCGGCGCGCTCGGCGCCGGTCTCTGTGACACGAACCCCGCTAGGCCGGCGCCCTGGCCCCGCTCGCGATCCGGTCGAGGATCCCGATGAGCTCCTTGGTGCGCGACAGCATCGGGGCGTGGTCGGTGTCGAGCTCGATCACCGGATCGCAGCCGGCCGCGGCCTGCATCCGCTTCTGCAGCGCGGGCGGGATCGCAAGGTCCTGGAGGCAGACGACGTAGGCGCGCGGTAGCGCGGCGAACGCCTCGCGCTTTTCGGCCGGCACCTGCACGGGCTGCGTGAACGGCACGACCGGCTGCGGCCGGCGCCGGGCGACGGACTTCGCCGCGGCCTCGTCGCTCGAGCAACCGTAGATCACCACGCGTGCGGCAGCCTCGGGCATCGTCGCGACCGGCGGGTCGCCGTCGACGACGATGTTGGCCTGCACTTGATCGCCGGCGCCCTCGGGCAGCGACGTCAGGTCGAGCAGGCTTTGGCCGTCCGCCGGCGCGAACGCTGCAACGTAGGTGAGTGTCTCGACCTGCTCGGGCGCTCTTGCGGCGGCCTGCGTCACGACCACGCCGCCCATGCTGTGGCCAACCAGCACCGCCGGCGGGCCGTCTGCGAGTGCCTCGCAGACGCGCTCGGCGTAGGCGTCGAGCGTTACCTCAGCGACCGGCGTCTGGTCATCGCCCGAGCCCGGCAGGTCGATCGCCTGCACCGTGTGCCCCGCCTCTTGGAGGCCGGGGATCACCGGCTCCCAACACCACGCTCCGCTGAACGCCCCATGCACCAGCACGATCCTCGCCATCGCTGTCGCTCCTATCCGGTTGTCAGTACGACCTTGCCCCGCAGGCCGCCGCGCTGCACCAGGCGGTGACCCTCCGCCGCGTCGGCGAGGTCGAGCGTCATCGCGATCCGCGATTTCAGGCTTCCGTCGGCGACCTGCGCGGTCAGCCGTCTCAATGCCTCCGGGTCGGAGTCGACGAGCGGCATCTCGATGCGGAGGTCGACGCCGTCGGGCAGCTTCACTGACCGACGCGTGAACAGGGCGACACCGCCGGGTCGCACGGGCGCGATCGCAGCTGCTCCGACCGGGACCGCGTCGAGCACCGCGTCGACGGGACCGACGGTGCTGAGGTCAGTGTCGCGCGTGAGCACCTGGTCGGGCCCGAGCGACGCGACCCAGTCCTCGTCGGCGTCGGAGGCGACCGCCAGCACGCGCAATCCGCGCTGCACGGCGAGCTGGGTCGCGAAGCTGCCGACGGCGCCGCTGACGCCGGTGATCAGCAGTGTCGCGCCGGGCGGCGCGGCGATCAGCTCGAGCGTCTGGTGTGCGGTCAGCGCGTTCAGAGGGACCGTCGCGCCGGTGACGTCGTCGAGCCCATCGGGCCGCGGCGCCAGCCAGGCCGGGTCGACCGCGGCGGCCTGTGCGTAGGCCCCCACACGGCCACCGATTCGCGCCCACGGAATCATCCCGACGACGTGGTCGCCGACTGCGAAGCCGCTGTCCGGTGCGTTGACCTCGCTGACCACGCCGGAGAGGTCCCAGCCGGTCACGAACGGCGGCGCGAGGTCGGGCATCCGCGCTCGGTGCGCGCCCGTGCGCGCGGCGATGTCGGTCGGGTTGATGTTGGTTGCGGCGATCTCGACGACGATCTCGCCGGGGCCGGCGGTCGGCCACGGCCGCTCGCCCGCCCGCAGCACCTCGGGACCCCCGAACTCGGTGACCTGGCAGACGCGCATTGTGCTTTTCGACGGCACGGCGTCGTCGATCGTATTCGGGGTCCGCGGCGCTCGCCCCGCCGGCGCCGGATCGAGCGCCGGTGCTCAAGCGGGGGTGCGCTCAGTGGCAAGCATCTTGACTTGCGCGCCGCGCGCCGGTAGGACAGGATCGACGTGGCGCCGCCGCGAGGCGGTTTCGCACCCAGGTGTCGCCGTACTCGGCGATCGCCACCGCCTCGAGGGAGGACTTCAGATGGCCAGCAGCACGCCCGCGACCGGCGCTTTCCCCAGTCCCTTTTCGATCGACACGCCGCCGGGTTGCGAGGGGTGGGAAGAGATGTACCCGTACTACGCGCTGTTCGACGAGCGCCGGCGCGAGTCAGACGAGAACCGATTCTGGTTCTGGAACTCGATGCACTTCCCGGTGCCGATGCCCGCGTTCGACGTGCTGTGCATTGACTCGCCCTACCAGGCCGTCGGGAACTGGCAGAACCGCGTGTTCGCGGTGCCGCCGGCGATGGGGATCGACTACCGCGTCGTCAATGGATACGTCTACATCTCCGGCAATCCCGTCACCGATCCCGAGCAGATCGCCGAGCGCGCCGACTTCTTCCAGAAGCGCGCGGGCTACTACTACTCCAACTGGAGCGAGCTGTACGGCAAGTGGCGGTCCAAGATGGAAGCCCTGATCGCCGAGCTCGGCGAGCTCAAGGTCCCCGACCTGCCCAAGTACGAGCCCGACGAGGTCGCGTTCGGCGAGAACCGCAACACGGCCTTCTACGAGGTGCTCGACTCCTACGGCCGCGCGCTGCGGCTCGGCGACCTGATGTGGCAGAACCACTTCGAGTTCCTGCTGCTCGGTTACGGCGCCTACGCGACGTTCGCCGAGTTCTGCAAGGGCAACCTCCCCGACATCCCCGACCAGCACATCGCGCAGATGGTCGCCGGTATCGACGTGCTGCTGTTCAAGCCCGACGCGGAGCTGCGCCGGCTTGCGAGGCTCGCGCTCGAGTCGGGCGTCGACGGCGCGTTCGTCGAGGGCCGCTCCCCCGCGGAGATCGACGCGCAGCTCGTCGGCAGCGAGCAGGGGCAGGCATGGCTGGCCGAGCTCGAGAAGGTCAAGGACCCGTGGTTCAACATGGCAACCGGCGACGGCCTGTACCACTACTACCGCAGCTGGCTAGACGACCCGAGCATTCCGTACGCGTCGCTGATCGGACACATCAACGCACTGCGTGCCGGCGAGCAGATCGAGCGGCCGACCGCTGAGCTCGAGGCCGAGCGCGAACGGCTCGCGACCGAGTACGAGGCGCTGCTCGACGAGCAGGTCCGCGGCGCGTTCAACGAGCTGCTGTCGCTCTCGCGGATGGTGTTCCCGTACGTCGAGGAGCACAAGTTCTTCTGCGACTACTGGTTCCTCACGCGCTGGTGGAACAAGATCCGCGAGTTCGGCGCGTTGCTCGCCGAGCACGGGTTCCTCGAGGACGGCGAGGACATCTTCCAGCTCTCGCGCCACGAGGCCGCAAGCGCGCTCGACGAGCTCGTGCTGACCTGGGCGACCGGCGGCCAGGCACTCGGCCCGGCCCACTGGCCGCCGATCGTCGCGCGCCGCCGCCAGCTGCTCGAGCGGCTGAGCGAGTGGACGCCGCCGCCCGGGATCGGGGTTACGCCCGAGGCGATCCACGATCCGATGACGGTCATGCTGTGGGGCGTGACGACCGAGCGCGTCCAGGAGTGGGCCCGCCATGTCGACGGCGGCCACGTGCTCAACGGCGCCGCCGCGTCGCCGGGCGTCGTCGAGGGCCCCGCGCGCGTCGTCAAGTCAGTCGATCAGATCGCCGACGTCCGCGAGGGCGAGATCCTCGTGTGCAGCATCACCTCGCCAGCGTGGGCCCCGATCTTCTCCAAGATCCGGGCGGCGGTCACCGACATCGGCGGCGTGATGTCCCACGCCGCGATCGTCTGCCGCGAGTACGGCTTGCCGTCGGTCGTCGGCACCGGCCGGGCGACCTCGCAGATCCACACCGGCCAGATGATCCGGGTCGACGGCACGGCTGGGACCGTGACGCTGCTGGCGGGTGAGTAGGACGGGCGAGTACACCCGCCCGCTCGATCAGCTTCGCCGCTCCGACGAGCCACGGTTCGGCGGCAAGAGCTCGAGCCTCGGCGAGCTGCTCGCGGCCGAGATCCCGGTGCCGCCAGGGTTTGCGCTGGCCGCGGCGGCGTTCTCGGAGTTCGCGCGCGAGCCGTCGGTGGCTGACGCGATCGCAGCCTCGCGGGGAATCGATGAGGCGATGCGGGCGGCGCCGATGCCCCCTGACGTACGCGATCAGCTGGCGCGGGCATACACCGAGCTCGGCAAGCCGGCGGTCGCGGTCCGCTCGAGCGCGCTGGGCGAGGACAGCGAAGAGGCGACGTTCGCCGGACAGCAGGAGACGTTCCTGTGGGTGCGCGGCGCCGACCAGGTCTGCGACGCGGTGCGCGACTGCTGGATCAGCCTCTATAGCCCGACCGCGGTCAGCTACCGCGCGCGGCTCGGTCAGACCGTGGAGCCCGCGATGGGTGTGACGATCCAGTCGATGGTCGACGCCGAGGTCTCAGGCGTGATGTTCACGTGCAACCCGGTCAGCGGCGACCCGAGCATGGTCGCCGTGAACGCCAGCTGGGGCCTCGGCCTGGCGGTCGTCGGCGGCGAGGTGACGCCCGACGACTACCTCGTCAGCAAGGTCACGCGCGAGGTCGTTCGCGCCGAGATCCACGACAAGCAC
>DASXDD010000217.1:0-15862 GCA_036490775.1 Solirubrobacteraceae bacterium
TGCGTGCTGGCGATCAACGACGACCCGGTCTCGATCGAGCAGATCGAGCTGGCGATCGCCGAGCGCGCGTTCGAGTCGGGGTGGATCGTCCCCGAGCCGCCCGACCGGCGGACCGGCAAGACCGCCGCGGTCGTCGGCGCCGGGCCCGCGGGCCTCGCCGCCGCGGCCGAGCTCAACCGCTGCGGCCACACGGTCACCGTCTACGAGCGCGACGAGGGGCCCGGCGGCCTGATGCGCTTCGGCGTGCCCGACGCCAAGCTCGAGAAGCGGATCATCGACAGGCGCGTGGACATCCTCGCGCAGGAGGGGATCGAGTTCGTCTACAACGTCGACGTCGGGCGAGACATCACCGGCGCCGAGCTCCGCGAGCGCTTCGACGGGCTGGTGATCTCGATCGGCTCGCGGATCTCGCGAGACCTGCCGGCGCCGGGCCGCGAGCTCGATGGGATCCATCTCGCGATGGACTATCTCTACCAGCGAAACCGCTGGGTCGCGGCTGAGCAGGGCCGCCCGCACCGGGCGCCGGAGCCCGGCACCGAGATCACCGCCAAGGACAAACGCGTGATCGTCGTCGGCGGCGGCGACACCGGTATGGACTGCATCTCGAACTCGCATCGCGAGGGCGCACAGAGCGTCTCAATGCTCGACGTCTACGCCGAGCTGGCGGCCGGCGGCCGCGACCCGCGTCACCCGTGGCCGCTGCCTCCCAAGCGAACGAACACGACCTACGCGCTCGACGAGGGCGGAAAGCGCCGCTGGGGCACCGAAGTGATGGGCTTCGGCGGCACCCACGGCAAGGTCAACCACATCTACGCGCGCAAGGTCACCGGCACCTCGTCGCGCGACCTGACGCCGGTCCCCGGCAGCGAGTTCGTGCTCGACGCCGATCTCGTGCTGATCGCGATCGGGTTCGAGGGCCCCGAGCAGGAAGGCCTGATCTCGGAGTTCGACCTCGAGATCGACCGCCGCGGAAACATCAAGACGATGCAGACCTACCGCACCTCCGAGCCGGGTGTCTACGCATGCGGCGACGCGCGGATCGGCCAGTCGCTGATCGTCACCGCGATCGCAGAGGGCCGCAAGTGCGCCCGGATCGTAAATCGTGATCTCGGCGGCAGCCCGATGGACGCCGACCGCGAGATGCTCTCAATCGGCGCGTGGAGCGGCGAGGCCGACCGCACGCTGCGACACGAGGCCGAGGCGGCCGGCACGGTGCGCGCCGGCGAGGAGTTCTTCAGCGGTCCCGGCAACCGTGAGCGGGCCGTCTGAGCCGTCGATCGGTCAGCAGAACGACCGCTTTACGTCCACCTCTCAAACCTCCACAATCCCCAGTGTTTGCAATGACTTTGCGGGGGGAATGCTAGGTTTAATTCGAGCGGCGAACCGGGTTCCAACTAAGTTCTCATCGCTAGGTTGGAAAAATCAGGTTTACTGAAGGCTTGGGACGGGGAAACTCGCCCCTGTCGGTCAGGGAACTGCGCCCCCACTTCCCTGACTCTCCGGGGGGTCCAGATGGATCTGGACCCCCCGGGCACTTTTAAAGGCACGGTCAGGCCCGTGTGCCACCTTTGAACGATGGTCGTGCTTGCCACATCGATCGGCTCGACCGTCGATCACCTGCTCAACTCGGCCGGGAACTTCTTCTCCCAGCTCTCGAGCCTGAATTTCATCTCGCTGCTGATCGGGCTCGGGCTGTACGCGGTCTACCTCGCGTTGCGGTCGCGAGCGCTGTTCAACGCTGTGCGGGCGGCTTATCCCGGCGTGGAGGTCAGGTGGCGCGACGTGTGGGGCGCGTACATGGTCGGCTACGGCGTCAACACGGTGTTCCCGCTCGGGGGCGGCAACATCGCGCAGCTGTTTCTGACGCGCGTGTCGATCCCCCCGTCGAGCTACCCGACGGTCGCCGCGGCCCTCTGGACGGGCGTGATCTTCGACTGGTTCATGGGGCTGCTGATCATGTGCTTCGCGTTCACCCAGGGCGTGTTTCCCAAGCCGCCGGACTTCTCCAAGCTGCCGGCGTTCGACATCAGCTTCTTCGCCTCGCACATGCGCTTCACGCTGTTCTTTTTGACCGTGCTCGCGATCGCGTTCCTGGTCGGCTTCGCGCTGCTGTCGGCGCGCGTGCGCACGTTCTGGCAGCGCGTGCGACAGGGCTTTGAGATCCTGCGCGACC
This sequence comes from Solirubrobacteraceae bacterium, assembly GCA_036490775.1. Taxonomy (GTDB): domain Bacteria; phylum Actinomycetota; class Thermoleophilia; order Solirubrobacterales; family Solirubrobacteraceae; genus Palsa-465. The sequence continues at coordinate 2,174 of DASXDD010000217.1, forward strand.
GCAAGCGCTACCAGCGCGAGATGGCGAGCTGGCAGTTCGCGAGCTGGATCTTCCGGTTCGCGTCCTACTGGGCGCTGCTCGACGCGTTCCACATCGGCGGATCGGTGCGAAACGCGCTGCTGGTGCTCGCCGTGCAGGTCGTCGCGTCGGTGTTCCCGTTCACGCCGGGCGGCCTCGGCGTGCAGCAGGCGCTGCTGCTGACGATCTTCGCCGGTAATCCAGCGGTGACGTCGTTCTCGGTGGGCCAGCAGATCGCCACCGCGGTCGCGAGCGCTGCGATGGGGTTCGGCGCGCTGGTGCTGATCTTCCGTTTCAAGAGCTTCCGCGAGGTGATCGCGCGCGGCAAGGAGCACCGCCGCGGGGACACCGAACGCGTCGAGGCCGACGAGCAGCGCCCCGCCGCGGTCCAAACTTGACGCCCCCGTCATCTTTGCTCTAGGGTGCCGCGAATGGCTGATCTTCCGACTGTTTGCGTGATCGGAGCGGGCTCCTCCGGGATCGCGGCCGCTAAGGCCCTCCACGAGCGGGGGATCCCGTTCGACTGCATTGAGAAGTCCGACCAGGTTGGCGGCAACTGGGTGTTCGGCAATCGCAATGGGATGTCGTCGGCGTATCGCTCGCTGCACATCAACACCTCGCGCGAGCGGATGGAGTACTCCGACTTCCCGATGCCCAAGTCGTATCCCGACTTCCCGCACCACACCCACATCGCCCAGTACTTCAACGACTATGTCGATCGCTTCGGCTTTCGCGACCGGATCACGTTCGACACCGGCGTCGAGCGCGCCCGGCGCGGCGACGACGGCGTCTGGACGCTCGCGCTCGACAACGGCGAAACGCGCAGCTACGACGCGCTGCTGGTCGCCAACGGCCATCACTGGGACGCTCGCTGGCCCGACCCTCCGTTCCCCGGCGAGTTCAACGGCAAGCAGGTGCACGCGCACTACTACGTCGACAACGAGGACTTCCGCGACAAGAACGTGCTTGTCGTCGGGATCGGCAACAGCGCGATGGACATCGCGGTTGAGTCGAGCTTCGTCGCGCGCAACACGTATCTGTCCTCGCGCCGCGGCGCCTACATCCTGCCCAAGTACCTGTTCGGGCGCCCGCTCGACCAGATCGGCGTCAACGCGCTGACCGGTCGCCTTCCGTGGGGCTTCCGCCAGTCGATCCTGACCGCGATGTACCGCCTGGGTGTCGGCAAGGTGCAGGATTACGGACTGCCGGAGCCCGACCACAAGCTCGGCGATGCGCACCCGACGATCTCCGCCGATTTCCTCAACCGGATCGCCCACGGCGAGATGACCTGGAAGCCGAACATCGCCTCGCTCGACGGCGACCGCGTCAGGTTCGAGGACGGCAGCGCCGAGCAGGTCGACGTCATCGTCTACTGCACCGGCTACAAGGTCACGTTCCCGTTCTTCGACGAGGACTTCCTGTCGGCGCCCGACAACGACCTGCCGCTGTTCCGTCGCGTGTTCAAGCCGGGGATCGACAACCTCGCGTTGATCGGGCTGCTGCAGCCGCTCGGGGCGATCATGCCGCTGGCTGAGGCCCAGGGTCGCTGGCTGGCGTCCTACCTGCGAGGCGAGTACCGGCTGCCGGCGCCCGCCGCGATGGAGGAGGACATGCGCGTCGAGCGCGAGCGGATGTTCCGCCGCTACGTCGCGTCCAAGCGCCACACGATGCAGGTCGACTTCGACAACTACCTCTACGAGCTGAGCAAGGAGCTCAAGGCGGGGGCCGCACGAGCGCAGGCCGCCGGCTTCAGCCTGCCGGTCGCGCCGCGTGCGCACGCCGGCGAGGCGGCGGCCGCGTGACCGGCGCGATCCTCGCCGCAAGCTCGGACAAAAGCGGCAAGCGCGAGCGGACCAAGGCTCAGAACCGCGCCGCGATCATCGTCGCCGCGCGCGAGGTGTTCGCGCAGCTCGGCTACGACGCCGCCGGGGTCCGCGACGTGATCCGGCGCACGGAGCTCGCATCCGGCACGTTCTACAACTACTTCGCCGACAAGGAGGCCGTGTTCCGGGCGGTCGTCGACGAGAGCGCGCAGGAGGTCCGCCGCCGGCTGCGCGACGCGCGCAGCGGCGCGCAGACGCTTGAGCAGTTCGTGGGCGACGCCTACCGGGCGTGGTTTGAGTTCCTCGTCGAGGACGAGCTGATGTTCGAGCTGATGAAGCGAAACGCCGGCCCGATCCGCTCGCTGTTCGGCGACCCGATCCTCGGGTCGGGCGTGCAGGAGCTGCTCGACGACCTCCGCGCGGCGATCTCGCGCGGCGACTTGCCGCCGCTCGACGCCGACTACATGGCCGGCGCGATGGCCGGCGTCGCACTCGAGCTCGGCGTCCGGATGGCCGAGCGCACCCCTGCCGACGTCGAGGGCGCGGCGCGGTTTGCGACTGAGCTGTTCCTCGGCGGGATCGCCCGGATGGGCCGCGGGCGCGGCTAGCGCAGCTGCAACGCGCGGACTCGGAGCAGCTCGACGAGATCAAGCCCGCCGTGTCGCGGATCGGCGACCGCTGGCCCGCCGTCGAGCGGCACCGCCGCGCGGAGCCTGCCGTCGATCTCAGCGACGAGCGCCGGGCCCAACGGCGCCGCGGCCGACTCGATTGCGGCGAGGCGTCGCAGCGCGATCGCGTCGGCGGCGACCGCGCGACGAAGCGTGACCCGTGTCACCGGTGTGTTGTTTGTGTCCATCTAACCATCATAGACGGTTACGTAACCTGTCAAGTATCATTGCTGGTGATGAGCGACGTAAAGCAGGCACCCGGAGAGCTCGCCAACGTTCAGGCGTTCGTCAACACGCTCGACATCGAGCGCGACGCCGACGAGCTGGCGAGCCCAGCGGCGCTCGCCGAATGGCTGATCGCGCAAGGGCTCGCCGATCCCGGCCTGGTCGCGGTAACCGATGCCGACCTCGCCAACGCGATCGGCCTACGAGAGTCGCTGCGATCCGTGCTGGTGGCGCACAACGCCGACGGAGTCGTGGACGCGGACGTCGCGGCGGCGCTCGACGAGGCGGCGTCGCGCTCGCGGATGCGTCTGCGCTTCGACAAAACGGGCACCGGCACGCTCGAGCCCGAGGCAACCGGGGTCGACGGCGCCATCGGCCGGCTGCTGGGGATCATCCACCGCGCCGCCGCCGACGGCAGCTGGGATCGCCTCAAGGCCTGCCGCGAGCACACCTGTGGATGGGCGTTCTATGACCACACCAAGAACCGCTCGGGCACGTGGTGCGACATGCGCGTGTGCGGCAATCGCGCGAAGGCGCGCGCGTACCGCGAGCGCCGCGGGGGCGACGCTCGCGTGCGAGGATGATCGCGTGCCGAGCTTCTGCAGACACAACCGGCTGATCCAGAACTGCCCGATCTGCTCTCGCGAGCAGGCGGTCGAGCTGCGCCCGATCGTCTCATCGAGCGCGCCACGCACGGGCCAGCCGCGCCCGCGCAGTCAGAGCCAGAGCCGCGCGCGGGTCACGGGCTCGTCGTCGCCGGGAGTGCGCGGCGGGCTGAAGGTTCGCCGGCTCGCTCGCGGCGCCGACGACGGCTACAGCACGCCGCTGCTGCCCGGCCTGCGATCGAGCGAGGACGCCGAGCGTCTCGCCGACGAGCTCGCGTTCGCCGCGGCGCGGCTGAAGCTGCTCGAGTCCGACCCGCCGGGGTTGTACGCCGAGGTCGCCAACGCCCGCGAGGATGTCGAAGAGCGCACCTGGCTGGCGTTCCTGATCGCATATGTGGGGCCGGTCGACGGCGACGATCCGTTTGAATACATCCGCCTGATCCGCACCCCGTGGGGCTTGCGCGAGCATCCCGACTTCGAGGGCGTCGAGCTCGGGCCGCGCACAGCGCACGACCCCGACCGCGGGGCGCGCACGATCGACGCATACCGCGCCTGGGCCGGGCGCAGCGGCACGCAGGCGGACGCGTTCACCGGCGATGCAGCGTGGAGCCCCGAGCGACGGTTTGAGCGGATCTTCGAGCGGCTCTCGCTGCCGGGGCTTCACCGCGGCGCGCGCTTCGATCTGCTGGTGACGCTCGGCCGCCTCGGCGTAGCCGAGCTGCGCGCGGCAAAGCTCGAGCTCGGTGGCGCGAACGAGGTCACGGTCGCGGCCAAGCGGGCGCTTGGGATCGGCGATTCGCTGCTGCTCGAGCGGCGCGCCGCAGATCTCGCGCGGGCGTGCGCGCTGCCGCTCGACGCGCTCGATGTCGGCTTCTACAACTGGGAGCGCGGCGAGCGCGCGCACCTTGGCGTACCGCCCGGCACCGAGCCCGATCCCGACTCGCTCGAGTCGACGCGGGCTGCGCTCGGGCTCTAGCCCCCGGGGGCAACGTTCCATCGGGCGTCGTCAGGTCACCGCGTGGAACGGAATCCCCGCTGGACGGGGGTTTTGTTCCACGCGACACGAGCGGGGCGTCGGATGGAACGAAATCCCCGCCCGCCGGCGGGCGATTACGTCCGCGCCACCACCTACCTTCTGCGGCGTCCGCACCTTTCCGAGCCGGAGCCACGATGACCCTCTGCTTCATCGAGCCGCAGAATGCCATTCGAGTGATCGCCGATTCGGTCGGGCGTGAGGCCCGTCGCCAGATCCTCTGCGAGGTCGTGCGTGCCTGGGTGGACGAGATCCCCGAGTCAGAGCTCGAATCGCACTACGCCAAGGCGGTCGCCGACCTCGACGAGGACGACCTGTCGCTGCTGGCCGCCTGGCACGCTTCGCTCGAGGTCGTCGGCCATCCGGTCCCGAACAAGGAGTTTCTGGTCAACGTGTTCTCGTCGCTGGGCGAGAACCGGCGCGAGGCGTTGAAGATCGCCGCGAGCTTCCGCGGCGAGGAGGCTTTCGCCGCCGGGGTGGGGGAGGAGCAGGCGTTGGACACGGTGCTGCCGTGGCTCTCTAAGGAGCGGTGCACCGAGCTGGCGCGCGAGTGCCTCGAGCTCTACTGCTGGGACCGGCTGGGCGTCGACAACTAGCGGCGCACAGCGCCGCCGGAGTCAGGCTCCGAGCACGGCCTCGATCTCTTCGATCGCCTGTTCGGTGCAGCGAAACCAGACCGCGCTGAGTCCCAGCTCGCGCGCCGCCGTGCAGTTGAGCTCGACGTCATCGATGAACAGCGCGGCCTGCGCGGGGACGCCGAGGCGCTCGAGCGTGATCTCGTAGATCTTGGGCTCGGGCTTGCGGGCGCCGACGAACGCCGAATCGACGACGACCGAGAAGATCTCGTCGACAGGGAGCTTGGACTTCCAGCGTTGCTCCCATTCGCGGACGTTGTTGGTGCAGATCCCGAGCTTGTAGCCGCGGTCGCGCAGCACTCGCATGTAGTCGATCATCGGCTCGTTGGCGTGCAGGTGCTCGAAGTAGCGCTCGCCGAAGTCCTGCATCGAGACGGTCCGGCCGAGCTGCTCGGAGAGCTCTTCGCCAAGGTCTCCCAGGAACGTCGCTTCGCTCATCCGCCCGGTCTCGAGCTCGAACAGCGGGTGTGAGCCGTCGCGCTCCCAGATCTTGCCCATTGCCTTGCCGAGCTCCTCCATCGGGATCCCCGAGGACTCCTGCACGGCCGTGTAGGAGTCGATCAGCGGCGTCGTCAACACGCCGCCGAAGTCGCTGATCACCGCCTCGATCGCGGTCATCCGCGGCGCGCGAGCAGGTACACGCCGCCGCCGTCTCCGGCGCGGCCTCGCCAGTGCACGAACTGGGCGCTGACATCGAACAGCCCGGTGTGTCCAGTCGCCGCGACGCCGACGGTCTCGCCGGACGCGCGTCGTGGGAACTGCTCATCCTCGTCCTCGCCGAGCCACAGCTCAAGGCCGACGCGCAACGGATGCCCATCGGCCGCGTAGACCGTCGACATCCTGGGGTCGGTGACAGGCGGCGTCGTTTCGGGCTCGAGCGCCGCGGCGGTCACGTGATCGGATTCCTGGCCGCGCGACTTGCGCGGTCGCAGAGCGACCACCGCGAGGCCGTGCGAATCGTCAAACCACGCGCTGACGTCGCGGATCGACTCAAACCGATCGAGCCGGTCAGTCGCAGCGTGGACCGCCCGGCGCCCGAGGCAGTCGACCTCGCGCTGCTCGGAGCCGCCGACGGGGTCGACGATGTCCACCGAACCTCGAACGCGGCAGAGCTGATCGAAATCGTCGCCGGCGCCGACCAGGGGCGCATCGCCCGGTGACGCCGTCAGTTCGACGCCGTCACCATGCAGGCGCCACTCTCCGCTCTCGTCGTCGGCGGTCAGCGTCGCCTCCCGCGTCGCCGAGCTGCGCGCGGTCCCGATCGCGACGAACCCGGGCTGCCCCGGCTCGGGGAACCACGCGACGCCCCAGACCGACGGCTCGAGATCGCCGAACGCCAACGTGCGCAGCGCCGGCCCGCTCGCTGAGCTCAATGGCCGAGCCTGCGCTGGTCGACGTCTCTCGCGGTCGAATCGACGTCGTAGGACTGGGTGGCGCCCGCAAAGCCCGCCATCTGCCTGACGAACCGGCCCTGGAAGTTGCGCACGAGCAACCTGCGGACGCCGGCGCGCGAGGGCGGCGCCAGCAGCAGCACGCCGAACACGTCGCTGATGAAGCCCGGAAGCACGAGCAGGAACCCTCCAATCAGGATCAACGCGCCGTCGAGCACCGCGCGCCCCGGCGGCCTGCCGGTCGCGATGCCGTCGGTCAGCCGCCGCCAGACGGTCCGTCCCTGCGAGCGCACCGCCCAGATCCCGATCGGCCAGCTGACCAGGATCAGCAGCACCGTGTAGGCCACGCCGATCCACTGCGCGACCTCGAACGCCACGAACAGCTCGAGCAGCGGCCATAGGATCAGGAGCAGGACGATGAACATCGTCCTCTGAGGGTATCGACGCGACCTAAGAGACCGTTACGGCCGCTTACGCGAGCGCCGGGGAGGGACCCTCGAGCTTCACTCCCGGCAGCCGGTGCAACCCGACCTGCTCGATCAGGGCGACGATCTGGGGCTGCGCCCCGCAGAGCAGGATCTGCGCACCTTTGAACCGCAGGCGGCGAGCCAGAGCGGCGAGATCGAGCATCAGCGAGGTGTCAGCGAACACCAGCCCGCTGAGGTCGACGACAACGTCGGTCTGCGCTCTGAGCGCGCGTACGAACGCCCGTCGACGACATCCTTGGGTCGACTGGTCCTCGTCTCCACGGCAGCGCAGCGTCGCTGGTTGTTCGTTGAAGTCGACGATGCGCGCAAACCTACCGAAAGCGCCGGACCAGTGGCAAGCCGATTGATACAGGCTCGTCCAAATGGCGTACTAGACTGGCGGAATGGTTACTGCAGACGACATCACCGACGCGCTCCGCGACGTGATCGACCCAGAGCTCGGACTCGATTTCGTCGAGCTTGGCCTGATCTACGAGGTCGAGGTCGAGGGCGGCGACGTGCGCGTCACGTACACGTTGACTAGCCCGGGCTGCCCGATCGGGCCGCAGGTCTCAGAGCAGATCGTCGAGTTCGTCTCCGAACTTGAGGGCGTCGAGGACGTCCAGCCGACGATGACGTTCTCACCGCCGTGGACGCCTGACCGGATGAGCGAAGACGCGAAGTTCGCGCTCGGGTTCTGACCCGAGTCAGCTTCCGCCCCCCGAGCTAGCCGCGTAGCTCGCGCTTGAGGTCGATCGCCCGGATGTCGTGCTCGCCGGGCAGCTTGTCGAGCACCGAGGAGACGACCTGCTTGACGTCGTGCTCCTCGTGACCGAGATCGTCGAACAGCGATTTCAGCGCCGTGTGGACGATTTTCAGCTGGGCGGCGGTCAGGTCCAGATGGAAGGCCGTCTCGCCGGGTTGAATAAGCTCGTCGGTCATCAGGGACCGGCACGCTATACCGGGCGAGCCAGTTCGGCAAGCGCGCTAGCGGCAGTATTCGGTCCGCGGTGCACCTATGCTGGGGGAGTGCGCCGTCTCGTATTCCCGATCGCGCTAGGGGTCGCGATCGTGATCTCTGCCATGCCTGCGCCTGCGTTCGCGGCGCTGCCGCCGCCGCCCGCGCCGCCGCCCGTGCCGACGGGCGCGGTGACGGTGCTGCTCGACCAGCACCACGGCCGGATCGCCTCGGCCGCGAGCGCCGCGGTCCGGGCCGGCATCGCCCGGCTCGGCGCAATCCCCGCCGGCAAGTCCGTGCCCGAGATCGGGCTGATCACGGTGCGGGCGCCGGCCGGTGTGCGGCTGTCGGCGCTCGAGCGCAAGCTGCGGTCGCTGCCGGGCGTGGCATCGGTGGCGCCCGAGCGCCGGTACGTGGTCAGGTCGGTGCCGAACGACTTCGCGTACTCAGCGCCCGATCCCAACGACGGCGTCGCCTACCAGTGGTACCTGGCCGCCGAGAATTTCCCGCCGGCGTGGGACATCTCCAAGGGCGACGGCGCGCTCGTCGGGATCGTCGACTCGGGGATCGACGCCACCCATCCAGACCTCAGCTCGAAGCTCGCCGTCGCGCCGATCGATCAGCAGGTGTTCAGCTCGACCGGCGCTGCCGGGACCGACCAGGTCGGACACGGGACGCACGTGGCCTCGCTCGCCTGCGCCGACACCAACAACGCAATCGGGATCGCCGGCGCGGGCTACAACTGCAAGCTCGTGATCGAGAAGACCGACTTCACCGACACGAGCATCGCCCAATCGATCGTCGACGCGACCAACCACCACGTCGGTGCGATCAACATGAGCTTCGGACCCGATCCGAGCGCGCCGCCTATGCCGGCGCCGGAGACCGAGGTCAGGGCGCTCGACTATGCCGCCGCCCACAAGGTCGTGCTGGTCGCGGCCGCCGCCGACTCGCCCGTGACCGAGCAGGGAGATCCCGCCAACGTGCTGCAGCCCGTCGGCACGGGCCCGACGCTCTCAAAGGGCATCGGCCTCGATGTCACCGCGGCGGAGTTCGGCGCCAAGCACGCCGATTTCGCGGGCATCGGCAGTGAGATCTCGCTCGCCGCCTACGGCGCTTTCAATCCCGACTCGACGTCGCTGCTCCCGTGCATGGGCCAGCCGATCGGGATCCTCGGCGCGTTCCCGAGCACGCTCACCCAGCTCGAGGAGCCGCCCGACCCCGCCGCCTGCCGGGTCTCGATCAACGGCGACACCCGCTACGCGACCGTCGCCGGGACCTCGATGGCCGCGCCGCAGGTCGCCGCCGTCGGAGCGATGATGCGCGCGCTGAACCCGTACGCATCGCTTCAGAGCCTGTTGGAGACGATCAAGCGCACGGCCCAGCGTCCGGCCGGCACCGGCTACAGCAGCGACGACGGCTGGGGAATCCTCAACGCGGGCGCCGCACTCGCTGCGACCAGGCATCTCGACGGGCTGGCGCCGGTCTCGCGCCTGAAGGCGCCGCGCAGCACTCACAGCACCACGATCCTGCTGCGCTGGTCAGGCCATGACCAGCAGCACGCCGGGCTGGTCGCGTCGGGGATCTCCTACTACCTCGTGTTCGAGCGGATCGGCAAGGGGCGCATCCACCGCATCACGCGCACCACAAAGCAGACGGTGAAGTTCAACGCGAAGCCGGGCAACCGCTACACGTTCTGGACCGTCGCGGTCGACCACGCCGGCAACCACGAGCTCAAGCCGGCGCACATGCAGACGCGCGTGATCGGCTGATCGCGCGCCAGAGCGCTAGGAGGTCTTCTGCTGGGGCTGGGGCCGCGGCCGGCCGGTGCGCTTGGCGCGCATGTCGGCAGCCGGTCCCGTGGTTGCGCGGGTGCTCGGCAGCGGCAGCACCGGCTCCCGGTTGCCGCCGTTCGTCGGTGCCGTGGCGTGCTCGCCGCGGGCCACCGCCAGCAGCTCCGCCAGCGCGGAATCGATCCCCTCGGCGACCAGGTCGATGTCGGCGAGCGCGTCGTAGTCGCCAAGCAGCCCGAAATCGAGCCCGCCGTTGTAGGACATGATCGCGATCGCCAGCGCGTGGTTCTCGGGCAGGAACGCGATCGGGAACAGGTCCTCGAGCTTTCGCCCGAGGACATACAGGGGCATCTGCGGCCCGGGGATATTCGTGACGATCAGGTTGAACAGCCGCGTGGAGAAGTTCAGCCGCGACGCCTGGGCGAGGATCGTCGGCGGCGCGAGGTTGTTGACGGCGGCGAGTGTCGCGGCGCCGACCGCCTGCTTTGACTCCTTGAGCCCGTCCATCGCATGGCTGACGAAATTCAGGCGCGCCTCGGGGTCGGTGATGTACACGGGCAGCGGCCCGCGCATCACCGTCAACTGGTTTCCGAGCGTCCCCCGCTGGTCCTGGGTGCGGACCGATACCGGCACCAGCGCGCGCATCTCCAGGCCCTCGGTGCGGATCCCGCGCGATTGCAGCCACTGCGCGAGTGCGCCCGACACGACCGCCAGCACGACATCGTTGACGGTGCCGCCGAGCGCTTTTTTGACCTCCTTGTAGTCGGCCAGCTGCTGCCTGACGACGGCGTAGCGACGGTGCGGGCCGATCTCGACGTTGAGCGGCGTCTGCGGCGCCGGATTCAGGCCGGCCCAGGCGAGCTCGCCGACGCCCTCGGCGGCGTCCTTGAGCGCGTTGAGCGTGTGCCCGGGCCGGGTGGCGGCCGAGACCGCCCGGCCCGCAAACGAGACGCTCTGGTTGACGATCCCGCGCACGCCGGCCGCGACCAGCTGCGCTTGCGATGGCTCGGACCTGGGCTGCCACGGCTCGAGGTCGTCGGCTGGGGCGGCCGGTGACTGCTCGAGGTCGAACAGGACCGTCGCGAGGTCGACGCCGGAGACGCCGTCGACGAGCGAGTGATGGGTCTTGGAGATCACCGCGAAGCGGTCACCCTCGAGCCCCTCAACCAACCAGTTCTCCCACAACGGCTTTGTGCGGTCCAGCTGCTGGGAGGAGATCCGCGACGCGAGCAAGAACAGCTGTGCCTCGGTGCCGGGCTCGGGCAGCGCCGTGTGGCGCACGTGGTACTCGAGGTTGAAAGTGGGATCGTCGACCCACAGCGGGCGCCCGGTCTCCAGCGGCGGCGTCGCGAGGCGCTGGCGATAGCGCGGAACCAGGTGCAGCCGTCCGCGGATGTGGTTGAGGTAGTCGTCGAACGGGGGCGGCGGGCCCTCGAAGATCAGCACCCCGCCGATGTGCATGTGCGAGCTCTCGCCCTCCTGATGCAGGAACGATGCGTCGGTGGATGTGAGGCGATCCAGGTGCTGCTGCGGCATACGGTCCTCCCGAGCGGGGTCCGAGAGCTAAGGTCGGCACTACGTCCCCCGCGGTCCCCCGGGCGACGGTCTGGAAAGGGTAGCGAGTAGTGTCCCGCGCGGACACCGATGGCCTGGGATTTCTCCACCGATCCCGAGTTCGCGCGTCAGCTCGAATGGATGCGCGACTTCGTGCGCGAGCAGATCTGGCCGCTCGAGACGCTGATCGACGAGCTCGGCTTCGACGGCCTGCGCCGCGCGATCGAGCCGCTCGCCGACCAGGTCCGCGAGCGCAGCCTGTGGGCCGCACACCTCGACCCCGAGCTCGGCGGCCAGGGATTCGGGCAGGTCAAGCTCGGGCTGATGCACGAGATCCTCGGCTCGAGCCCGATCGCGCCGCTGGCATTCGGCAACGCCGCCCCGGACTCGGGTAACTCTGAGATCCTCGCGCTCGCCGGCACGCCCGAGCAGAAGGAGCGCTACCTGCACCCGCTGCTGGCCGGCGACCTGAAGTCGGCGTTCAGCATGACCGAGCCCGACACCGCCGGCTCCGACCCGACGCTGCTGAAGACGTCAGCCGTGCTTGACGGCGACGAGTGGGTGATCAACGGCCACAAGTGGTTCACCTCCAACGGCTCGATCGCGGACTTCCTGATCGTGATGGCGGTCACCGATCCCGACGCGCGCCCGCACCAGCGAGCGTCGATGCTGGTCGTCGATGCCGACACGCCCGGCATCCGGATCGTGCGCGACGTCGCGACGATGGAGCACCCGTACGACAGTTACGGCCGCTACGGCAACCACGCCGAGGTGATCTACGAGAACGTGCGCGTGCCCGCCCAGGCGCTGCTCGGCCCGCAGGGTGCGGGCTTCCTGATCGCCCAGCAGCGGCTGTACCCGGGGCGGATCCACCACTGCATGCGCTGGCTCGGTGTCGCGCGCCGGGCGTTCGACATGCTCTGCGAGCGCTCGCTGTATCGCTACGTCCACGGCGGCACGCTGTCGACGCACCAGACCGTCCAGAACTGGATCGCCGACTCCGAAGCCGAGATGCACGCGGCGCGGCTGATGACGCTGAACGCCGCCTGGATGATGGACACCGAGGGAGTGGCGGCGGCCCGCAAGCAGATCGCGATGATCAAGTTCTTCGGCGCCAAGGTGCTGCACGACGTCGTCGACCGGGCCGTGCAGGCGCACGGTTCGCTGGGCTACTCGACCGACCTGCCGCTCGAGGCGATGTACCGCTACGCACGCGCGGCGCGGATCTACGACGGACCCGACGAGGTCCACCGGGCGTCGGTCGCCCGTCAGGTGCTGCGCGGATACGAGCCGCCGGCCGACGGGATCCCGACCCAGCACGTGCCGACCCGGCGCGATGCCGCGCGGCTGCAGTTCGCGCAGCTGCTCGACACGATCACCGCCAACGACTGAGCCGGACCCGCCCGCCGCCGCCCGCCCGCAGGCCTCCTACACTGGTGCAGGTCATGGGTACCGTCCCCGAAAAGCTGCTGCTCGCAGCGCCCCGCGGCTACTGCGCCGGCGTCGACCGCGCCGTGCAGACCGTCGAGCGCTCGCTCGAGCTGTACGGCGCCCCCGTGTACGTGCGCAAGGAGATCGTCCACAACAAGCACGTGGTCGAGCAGCTGCGCGACCGCGGCGCGGTGTTCGTGGACGCCGAGACCGAGGTGCCCGAGGGCGCCACGGTGGTCTTCTCGGCTCACGGGGTCGCGCCGAGCGTGCACGCCAACGCGGACGCCCGCCGGCTGCACACCATCGACGCGACGTGCCCACTGGTCACCAAGGTCCACCGCGAGGCCCTGAAGTTCGCCTCTGACGGCTACACGATCGTCCTCATCGGTCACGCCGGCCACGAGGAGGTCGAGGGGACCATGGGCGAGGCGCCCGACCACATCGTCCTCATCGAGGACGAGCGCGGCGTCGACACGCTGGAGGTCCGCGACCCCAACAAGGTCGCCTACATCTCCCAGACGACCCTGTCGGTGGACGAGACCCGCGCCATCATCACCCGCCTGCGTGAACGGTTCCCGGCGATCGTCGGCCCCCGCACGGACGACATCTGTTACGCCACCACCAACCGCCAGGCGGCGGTCAAGCAGCTGGCCCAGCAGTCCGATCTGGTCCTGGTCATCGGCTCGGGCAACTCGTCCAATTCCAACCGCCTGGTCGAGGTGGCGCGCGAGCACGGGGCCGACAGCTACCTGATCGACAACGAGGGCCAGGTCCGCGAGGAGTGGCTGCAGGGCAAGCGCGTCGTCGGGATCACCTCCGGCGCCTCGGCGCCCGAGGAGCTCGTGCAGCGCCTGGTGGGCTTCTTCCGTGACCGCGGCACCGCCGACGTTCGGGAGCTCGAGGTCGTCCAGGAGGACGTGCGCTTCATGCTGCCCAAGGGCATCCGCCAGGCGCTGGCGGCGGCAGCCGCCTAGCCGGGCTGACGCCGGGGGACTCACCGCGCTGCGCACGCTGGTCCTGTCTGACCTGCACTTCGGCACGCATTCGGGCTCCGACGTGCTGCGCGACCGCCGTGCGCTGGAGCCGCT
>DASXDD010000218.1:0-16640 GCA_036490775.1 Solirubrobacteraceae bacterium
GATCTCGTACTGCGGGTAGTGGATGCTGAGGTCCCGACGCACCGTGAGCCGCACGGCGATGTCCATCGCGGTCTCGACCGCGGTCCCGCAAACCTCGCCGTCGCCCATCGCCGCGTGCGTGTCGCCGACCGAGAACAGAGCGCCGTCCACGCCCACCGGCAGGTACAGCGTGCAGCCGGGCTGCAGGTGCTTGATGTCCATGTTCCCGCCCCAGCGGCGCGGCGGGACGATCGAGTGGCTGCCGGCCTCCGGCGGCGCGACCCCGATCGTGCCCGGAAACGGCGCGAACGGCAGCGTGATGTCGTCGGCGAACCGCACGCGTCCGCCGGCCGCGTCGACCTCGGAGATCCGCAGCCACGGCTCGGTGAACTCGTCGGCCAGCAACCCGAAGCCGGGGATGATCGCCGTCCACCCCCAGGAGTGTGGGCGCAGCTCGAGGATCTCCACCGCGAGCACGTCGTCGGGCTGGGCGCCGCGGACGAACACCGGTCCGGTGACCGGGTTGACGCGGTTGAAGTCGAGTGCGCCGACGTCGGCGGGCGTCGAATCGGGCGAAAGCTGGCCGCCCGACGCGTCGGCCGTTTCGAACTGCACCGTCTCACCCGACTCGATCTCGAGCACCGGCGCGATCGAGTTGTCCCACGCGAACGAGACCGAGTCAGACCGGATTCTGTGCAGCGAGTGCTCGTCGTGGCCCGCGTGCAATGCGGCGGGCACCCTACCACGGTCGCCGGGGTGCAGAGTGGACAGTTGAGCGGTCAGTCGTCGGCGCGCGCAAGCGGAGCGAGTCGCAGCTGAGCGCTCCCCTAACCTCGCGACGGTGCGCGTGCTCGTTTTCCACGGCTATCTGCTCAGGGGCACCGGCTCCAACGTCTACAACGCGAGCCTCGTCGCCGCGCTCGTGCGACTCGGACACGACGTGCAGCTGCTCTGCCAGGACCGTCACGCCGAGGAGTTCGAATTCGTCGGCGCGGTCGGCGACTGGGACTCGGGCGAGCTGGCCGTGGAGCAAGTCAGATCGGGCGGCGCGACCGTCTACCGCCCGGACATCGGCGGCCTGCTGCCGGTCTACGTGGCCGACCGCTACGAGGACATCGAAGCGCGCCCGTTCCCCGAGCTGAGCGACGCGGAGGTCGACACATACATCGCGGCCAACGTCGACGCGGTGGCGCAGGTGGTAGCGCGCCGCAAGCCCGACGTCGCGCTCGCAAACCACCTGATCATGGGCCCCGTGATCCTCGCCCGGGCGCTGGCCGGCACCGGCGTCGCGTACGCGGTCAAGGTCCACGGCTCAGCGCTCGAGTACACCGTCAAGCCGCACCCGCGGTTTCTGCCCTACGCGCGCGACGGGATCGCGCAGGCGCAGGGGGTGCTGGTCGGCTCGCGCCACACCGCCGAGAGCCTGTGGGCGGCGATCGGAGATCCGGAGCTGCCGCAGCGCACGCGGCTCGGGCCACCCGGGGTCGAGATCAGCCGATTCGTGCCGCTGCAGCGCGCCGACGCGCTCGCGCGCGTGGACGAGCTGTCGCGCCGGATCGCGGCGCTCCCCGAGCGCAGCGGCGACGACGACTCTGCGTTCAGCCGCGACGAGGCCGCGACCGCGTCGGCGCTCGCCGACGTAGCGCGCGGGGCTCCCGACGACCGGCTGGTGACGTTCGTCGGCAAGCTGATCGTCTCCAAGGGCATCGACCTGCTGCTCGTCGCATGGCCGCTGGTGCTCGCCGAGGTACCGTCCGCGCGCCTGGTCGTGGTCGGGTTCGGGGCGTATCGCGACGCCTGCGAGCGGATCGTCGAGGCGCTCGCCGCCGGTGATCTCGACGCGCTGCGGGCGTTCGCCGACCAGGGTCGGGCGGCCGAGGGCGGGCCGCGCTCGACGCTTAGATTCGTGGCCGAGTTCCTCGACTCGCTCGACGAGGCCGCCAACGACGGCGATCGCGACCGCTACCTCGCCGCCGCCACCTCCGCAAGCGAACGCGTCGTGTTCACCGGTCGCCTCGAACACGACGAGGTCGCCGACTTGCTGCCTCTGTGCGAGGCGATGGTCGTGCCGAGCACGTTTCCTGAGTCGTTCGGGATGGTCGCGGCCGAGGCCGCGGCGTGCGGCGCACTGCCGGTCAGCGCGGCGCACTCCGGGCTTGCGGAGGTGTCGAGGGTGCTGGCGGCGTCGCTGCCGGCGCAGATGCGCGAGCTGCTCTCGTTCCCGCTCGACGGTCCCGTCGTCCGGTCGATCGCCGACCGGCTGACGGGCTGGTTGCAGGCGCCTTCCGACGTCCGCGACGCGACCCGGACCGCGTTGGTGGAGACGGTTGCGGCGCACTACTCGTGGGAGAGCGTCGCGCGGACGGTGATCGCCGCTGCCCGCGGCGAGCTCGACACGCTCGAGCCACCGCGCCTGGAGCGATGAGCGACGGCCTGCTGCTGCTGATCACCGGCGCGCTGCTCGCCGCCGGCGTCGGGGTGTCGCTGCTCGCCGGTCGTCTGCGCCTGCCGGGGCTCGTGCTCGTGCTCGGCCTCGGGATGCTGATCGGGTCAGACGGGTTCGGGTGGATCGCGTTCAGCGACTACCGGCTTGCGCGGCGGATCGGGATCGTGGCGTTGTCGCTGATCCTGTTCGAGGGCGGCCTCGCCGCCGGCTGGGGCGACATCAAGCCGGTGTTCGGGGCGGCGGTCAGCCTCGCCACGGTCGGCACGATCGCCACCGCGATGATCGGCGGGCTGGCCGCGGCGTGGTTGTTTCATCTGACGGTCCTCGAGGGCCTGCTGCTCGGCTCCGTACTCGCCTCGACCGACGGCGCTGCGACCTTCGCCGTGCTGCGCGGGTCGACGCTGCGCCGGCGGCTGGCGCGGACGTTGGAAGGAGAAGCCGGGCTCAATGACCCTGTCGCGGTCGTGCTCGTGATCGGGTTCATCGACTGGATCACCCACCGGGACTACGGCCTCGGCGACATGCTCGTGCTGTTCGTCCGCGAGCTCGGGGTCGGCGCGGCGGTCGGCGCGCTCGTCGCCGCGGGATCGGTGGTGGCGCTGCGGCGGATGCGGCTGCCATCGGCCGGGCTGTATCCGGTGGCGTCGCTCGCGTTCGGAGCGATCGCGTATGGCGCCGCCGATGCGTTGCACGGCTCCGGTTTCCTGGCGGTGTACATGACCGGACTTGCGATCGGCAGCTCGCCGTCGCCCGCGCAGCGCACGATTGCCACCTTCCACGACGGGCTCGCGTGGGTCGCCCAGCTCGTGCTGTTCCTCGTGCTCGGTCTGCTCGTGTTCCCCGACCAGCTCGGCTCGGTGGCGGTCAAGGGCACGACGCTGGCGCTCGTCGTCGCGGTGGTCGCTCGGCCCGTCGCGGTGCTGACCGCGACCGTGTTCGCTGGGTTCACGCTGCCCGAGCGCGCGGTGCTCGGATGGGCCGGACTGCGCGGTGCCGTGCCGGTCGTGCTGGCGACGTTCCCGGTGATCGAGGGCGTCGCCCACAGTGCCGAGTTCTTCAACATCGTCTTCTTCGCGGTGCTCGTCTCGACGATCGTGCAGGGCACGACGTTCGAGCCGTTCGCGAGATGGCTGAAGGTGACCACGACCGAGGCGGCGCTGCCGGCGCCGCTGATCGAATCGGGCGCGATCCGGCGCCTCGGCGCCGAGGTCGTGGAGTTCGTCGTGCAGCCCGGATACGCGGCGGCCGGGCGGCTCGTGCGCGAGCTCGGCCTCCCGCGCGATGCTCTGCTGAACGTGATCATCCGCGGCGAGCAGGCGATTCCGCCGCGCGGGTCGACCCGGATCGAGCCCGGGGACCACCTGCACGTGCTGGTGCGCCAAGAGGCCGCGATCGACTTCCGGCCGCTGCTAGACCGCTGGCGCGACGGGCCGATCGGACCGCCGCCTCGACCGCGCCCGATCGCGACCGGTCCGGCCCCGGCGATCTTCTCGAGCCGTCCGTGGCGAGCCGACGACGGAGATGCGGGGCGCCCCGGGCGTGTCGGCGACCAGGACGTCGTCGATCAGCTGCGGACCCGCCGCGATCAACCCGGGGCGCTCGTCGCGCTCGCCGACGGCCGCTACGCCTACACCGGGCCGATCACCGCAATCGGCTCTCCTGGGCAGCTCCAGGACGCCGCGCGGCGGCGGCTGCGCCTCGCCGAGACCGACGGCGAGCAGGCGTGGTGGCGCGAGGTCATCGGGGCGCTGGCGACCCCTTGAGCCACTGCAGCCAGCGGCCGTGCGGGTCGCAGAACGCGACCGGCACGCGATCGCGGGCGATCACGAAGTGAGCGCGGCTGACCGGCTCGTCGTCGGGCAGCTGCAGGTCGGCGAGCACGCTCGGCGCCTCGTTTGAGATCCACACGGCCGCCAGCGCGCTCACGGAGTCGGCGAACTGCTTGCGCTCGGCGACCGACAGGTACGCAATCACGGCTGTGTGGAACACGACGAGGGTCGCGTCCGCCGGCGCGTCGGCGGCGACCGATTCGAGCGCCTCGAGCAGGTTCGCGCGCGCGATCCGCGGTGGCTGGCGCCGCGCGACCGCGATCGCGCCTCGGAGGCGCTCGAGCCGATCGTCCTCGCCGGCGAACACGAGCGTCTCGAGCCACGTGACGCTGTCGGGGTCGCGAACGTCGAGCGGCGCGAGATCGATGCCCGCTCGCCACACGACCTCGGGGAGCTCGCGCGGGATCGGCACCTCGCCGTGGGGCTCGCACGGAAACACGACCTGATCGCCGCCGAGTCGCGTGCCTGCGTAGTTGTATCCGTAGCGGTCGGGGAGCAGGCACAGCCCACCGGCGGCGCCGACCTCGAGCAGCGCGAGCGGCTGACGCAGCTGCGCGAGCACCGGCAGCAGCGCCGCGCAACGGCCCGGTTCGTTTGTCTGCGTCCGGCGCACCGCGAGCTCGGAGGCGACGGCATCGGGGTGCTCGAGCACCGCCGCGCGAAACGCGGCGTAGTCGGGCTGGAGCCCGAACAGCAGCCGCACGACTGCCAGCAACAGATTCGGCTGGCGCTTTGGCTCGGGCTGCTGGGCGAGGAACTCGAGCAGCTCCGGGTCATCGGCGACGCCCGCGCAGAACGCCGCGTACAGCGGCGACTTGTCTGACAGCTCGACCCGCGCGAACCAGCGGTAGTTCTCCGCGGTCGTGTGCGCGGGGTCGGCGCCGAGCATGTCCGAGCCGGAGGTGCTCTAGACGCGGGCGAGGCTCAGCGTGCGGCGCAGGAAGTCGTGCTCGGCCGTCAGCGCTGCGTCGGCGACCGGCATCGGCATCGACAGGAACCCGTGTGGGGCCTCGTCCCAGACGTTGAGCTCGGTGGCGTGCCCGGCCTGGCGCCAGCGCGCCTCCATGAACAGCGAGTCGTCGAGCAGCGCGTCCATCGTGCCGACCGTGAACACCGCCGGCGGCATCTCCGACAGCTCGGCGAACAGCGGTGAGATGTCGGGGTCACGGCGCCGCTCGAGGTCGATCCCGGGCAGGAACTGATCGGCGAACCAGTCGATGATCGGGGTCGAGAGGACCAGATTGCGCTCGCCCCAGAGCCGCTGGCTCGGCGACATCGACAGGTCAAACGCGCCGTATTGGAAAACCGCGGCGCCGAACGCCCCGGTGATGCCGTGCCTGTCGCGGAGCCGCAGCAGCGTGGCTGCGGCCAGGTGGCCGCCCGCCGAGTCACCGCCGATCGCCAGCGCGCCGTCGGAGCCGATCGCGGCCCTGCCTTCGTCGCTGAGCAGCCACAGCGCCGCGGCCTCGCAGTCGTCGGGACCGGCCGGATACGGATGCTCGGGCGCGAGCCGGTACTCGACGCTGACGACCGTCAGGCCGGTGTCGCGGGCCAGACGCAGCAGCCGCAGATCTTGAAGATCGCTGGCGCTGACCGTCCAACCACCGCCGTGGAGGTGCAGGAACACACCGCCCGGCTCCTGCTCGGCAGCGATCACCCGCAGCGCCAACGGCGGGCCTCCGGGGCCGTCGATCTCGAGCCATCGCGCCTCGGGCACGAACACCGGCCTGGGGAAGATCCCAGTGCCCTCGCGCCGCGTGCGCCGCGATTCCTCGGGCGAGACCGTGTTCACCGCCGGGAGCGTCCCGAGCAGACGCTCGAGCTCGGCATTGAACGCTCGCGTCTGTGCGAGCAGCTCTGCCGAGTTGGCGGCGGTCATCCGGCGCGTCTACTGAGCGGCGGGCACGTGGATGCCGGTCTTCTCGAGCTGGCGCTCCGGCGTGATCCGCACGACGTTCCAGGCCAACCCGGTCTTCTCGAGCGTCGAGATGATCAGCCCGGACGGGTCGATCTCCCACGGCTTGAGGCCGTGGAACGCCGAGCGCGGGAACGCGTGGTGGTTGTGGTGCCAGGACTCGCCGAGCGACAGCACCGACAGCCAAGCGACGTTCGTCGACTGGTCCTCGACGTCGAACCGCCGGCGTCCGAAGTAGTGGCAGATCGAATTCACCGACCATGTGACGTGGTGCACCATGAAGATTCGGACGAGCCCGCCCCAGATGTATCCGAGCAGCGCGCCCTTCAGCGTGAAGCCGTCGAGCACGTAGCCCGCGATCGTCGGGATCAGCAGCGAGAGGAGCACGAACTGCGGGAAGCGCTTGCCGATCCGCCGCATCCGTCGGTCCTCGTAGAGCTCGGCCGCGTAGCGCTTCCAGTCGGCCTGGCCTTGGGTCTCCAGCAGCCAGCCCGTGTGCGCGTGCCAAAGACCGCGGAGCCCGCTGCCGTGACCGACGTGCGGGCTGTGCGGATCGCCCTCCTTGTCGGCGTGAGCGTGGTGCTTTCGATGGTCGGCGACCCAGTCCATCACTGAGCCCTGGACCGCCAGCGAGCCCATCACCGCAAACGTCCGCTCGACCCATGGGTAGGTCTGGAACGCGCGGTGGGTCAGCAGCCGGTGAAACCCGACCGTGATGCCGGTCGCAGTGATCAGATACATCACGACGAGAATTCCGATGTCGGCCGCGTCGACGGCGCGATTCCAGAGCAGCACGATCGCGACGAGCATCCCCGCGAACGGGACCACCACGCCGATCAGATTTGCAATGCGGGCAGCGCGAGTCACTGCTTACATTCTCCCACGGGTCGCTCGCAGCCATGCCTGCGACTGCGAACGAACCCCCCGGATGGGTGAAGTGGAGCTAGCCGGGCTCGAACCGGCGACCTCCTGAATGCCATTCAGGCGCTCTCCCAGCTGAGCTATAGCCCCGTCGGGGTCGACGTCGACAACAAGGTTAATACATGGGGGCGCTCGTCAACGCCACGCAAGTAACCTCATGGCCGTATGGCTGATCGGCGTTATGACCCCGGACGGATAGAGCCCAAGTGGCAGGAGCTGTGGGCGCGCGAGCACACCTGGGAGGTCTCCAACGAGCCCGCCGGGGGTGGTCACGGCGGCGATGACCGCGAGAAGTCCTACGTGCTCGAGATGCTGCCCTACCCCAGCGGCGAGCCGCACATCGGCCACCTGAAGAACTACGCGCTGGGCGACGCGATCGCGCATTTTCACCGCCGCACCGGGCACCGCGTGCTGCACCCGATGGGCTATGACGCCTTCGGGCTGCCAGCCGAGAACCACGCGATCGCCACCGGCGTGCACCCGCGTGACTCCACCAACGCCTCGATCGCCGCGTTCCGGCGCGCGTTCGAGAGCTGGGGGATCTCGATCGACTGGTCGCGCGAGCTGGCCACCCACCAGCCCGACTACTACCGGTGGACGCAGTGGATCTTCCTGCAGCTGTACGAACGTGGGCTCGCCTACCGCAAGGAGGCCGCGGTCAAGTGGTGCCCGCACGACCAGACGGTGCTGGCCAACGAGCAGGTGATCGACGGGCGTTGCGAGCGCTGCGGGCACCTGGTTGAGATCCGCCAGCTCGAGCAGTGGTTCTTCCGGATCACCGACTACGCCGACCGGCTGCTCGACGACCTCGACACGATCCGCTGGCCCGAGCACGTGACGGCGATGCAGCGCAACTGGATCGGCCGGAGCTCCGGCGCCGAGGTGACGTTCCGGTGCGGGGAGCTCAACGTCGACTACCCGGTGTTCACGACCCGTCCCGACACGCTGTTCGGGGCCACCTTCTTCGTGATGGCGCCCGAGCACCCCGACGTCGGGCGCCTAGCCGCCGGGACCGAGTACGAGCAACAGGTGCACGACTACGTCAACAGCGCGCTGACTGAGTCCGTCGAGGTGCGCGGCTCGACCGACAAGCCCAAGACCGGCGTACCGCTCGGCCGGACCGTGACCAACCCGGTGACCGACGAGCAGATCCCGATGTACGTGTCCGACTACGTGCTGATGGAGTACGGGACCGGTGCGATCATGGCCGTGCCCGCTCACGACCAGCGCGACTACGACTTCGCGGTCGCGTTCGAGCTGCCGATCCGCCAGGTGATTGCGCCTGCCGACGGCGAGGCGCCCGAGGGCGAGGCGTTCGTATCGCACACGGCCGACGAGGTGCTCGTCAACTCAGGCCCGTTCTCGGGGATGGACGCGGTCGAGGGCCAGCAGGCGATCGTCGACTGGCTCGACCGCGAGGGCAAGGGACACGCGTCGGTCAGCTACCGGCTGCGTGACTGGCTGGTCTCGCGCCAGCGCTACTGGGGCTGCCCGATCCCGATCATCTACTGCGACCGCTGCGGGATGGTCCCCGTGGCCGAGAGTGACCTGCCGGTACAGCTGCCCGACGTGCGCGACTACAAGCCCAAGGGTCGCTCGCCGCTGGCCGCGGCCGAGGACTGGGTCAACGTCAAGTGCCCGAACTGCAGGGGGCCGGCGCGCCGCGAGACCGACACGATGGACACGTTCGTGGATTCCAGCTGGTACTACATGCGCTACTGCGACGCCCACAACAGCGAGGCGCCGTGGGATCGCCAGGTGCTCGACAGCTGGATGCCCGTCGACCAGTACATCGGCGGCGTCGAGCACGCGATCCTGCACCTGATGTACTCGCGGTTCTTCGTCAAGGCGCTGGCGGACATGGGCCTGCTCGGCTTTCAGGAGCCGTTCAAGGCGCTGTTCACGCAGGGCATGATCCTCGGGCCCGACGGACACAAGATGTCCAAGTCGCAGGGCAACGTGATCAGCCCGATGCCGATCGTCGACCGCTACGGCGCCGACGCCGCCCGCTGCTACATCCTGTTCATCGGCCCGCCCGATCAGGACGCCGCATGGTCTGAGAGCTCGCTCGCCGGCGTCCACAAGTTTCTCGCGAGGCTGTGGCGTCTGGGCGACCAGCTGGTGGGCAACCCCAGGGCCGCCGAACAGCCCGCCGACCCGCAGGGCGCCGAGCTGACGCTCGTGCGCAAGGCGAACTGGGCGATCGACAAGGTCACGACCGGGATGACCGGGCGATTCACGTTCAACACAGCGATCGCGGCGATCATGGAGCTGGTCAACGAGATCTACCACCATCTCGACGCCGACATCGCCGCTCGCCGGTTCGCGGTCACGACGGCCGCGTCGCTGCTGTTCCCGTTCGCGCCGCACCTGGGGTCAGAGGTCTACGAGTTGATCACCGGCGAGCGCGTCTGGGAGCAGCCGTGGCCCGAGGTGGACGCGAGCATGCTGCTGTCAGAGACTTTCCAGCTCGTCTGCCAAGTCAACGGCAAGGTCCGCGACCGCGTCACCGCAGAGACCGGTACGCCGCGCGACGAGCTCGAGCGACTGTGCCTGGAGACACGCGGCGTGCAGGCGCACCTCGACGGACACGAGGTTGCGAAGGTGATCGTCGTGCCCGACAAGCTGGTCAACGTCGTCGTCCGCTAGCTGAAGCCGTGGACGGCGCCCCGTATGTGGCGGTCGTCGGTCCCGGCGACGCGTCGGCGGCGCAGATCGATGCGGCCGAGCGGGTCGGACGCGAGCTCGCGCGGGCCGGTGCGGTCGTCGTTTGCGGCGGCCTCGGCGGCGTGATGGCCGCGGCCTGCCGCGGCGCGGCCGGCGCGGGCGGCACAACGGTGGCGATCCTCCCGGGCAACGAGCGCGGCGCCGCGAATGAGTGGGCGCAGATCGTGATCCCGACCGGCATGGGGGAGATGCGAAACGCGCTCGTCGTCCGTGCCGCCGAGGCGGTGATCGCGATCGGCGGTGCCTACGGGACGCTGTCGGAGGTCGCGCTCGCGCTGAAGACCGGCGTTCCCGTCGTCGGGCTGCAGACGTGGCCGATCGAGGGGATCGTCGTTGCCAGCTCGGCCGAGGAGGCCGTCTCGCGGGCGCTGTCTCTCGCCGGCCCCTAACGAGCCGTGGTGCTCCGGCGCCGCGCCTAGACTGAGAGCGATGCCGACGTTCAAGGCCGCCTACCTGATTCACGGCGACGATCACGGCCGGATCGCGGAGCGGCGCGCGCGCCTGCGCACGCTCGCCGAGGCGCAGAGCGGCGCCAACGGGCTTGAGCTGTTCGAGGGCGAAGCGGCGGCGCCGGAGACGGTCGCCGCGGCCCTGAACGCGATGACGTTCGCGATCGGGCGCCGCTTTTTGATCGTCGATGGCGTCGAGCGCTGGAAGGACAAGGAGCTCGGGCCGCTGGTCGATGCGCTGACGTCGATTGCGCCCGACACGACTGTCTCGTTCTTCGCGCGCGAGGAGAGTCGCTACAAGGCGCCCGCAGCTCTTCACGACGCGGTTCGCAAGGCCGGCGGGGACATCAGCGCCGTGCAGAGCGTCAAGTCGTGGGAGCTGCCCAAGTGGGTGATCGGTCAGGCGCGCGAGCTCGGCCTCGAACTCGATGGCGAGGCGGCACGGGCGCTGATCGCAAGCGTCGGCGATCGCCAGCAGCGGCTCCAGCGCGAGCTCGAGAAGCTGGCGCTGTACTCAGAGCCCGGCGGGCGGTTAGGTGCTGCCGAGATCGAGGAGCTTGCGGCGCCGTCGGCCGAACGCAAGGTGTGGACGCTCGCCGACGCGCTGGTGGCCGGCGACGCGCAGGCCGCCACGCGCGTCTACCTGTCGTTGCGCGCGCAGGGCGAGCGCGTTCCGGGGCTGATCTACTGGATGGCACAGCGCGTTCGCGCCGCCCACGACATCGCGCAGGCGCTCGACCGGGGCGAGCCTACGGCGCAGATCAAGCGCAGCCTGCGGATGCCGTCGCGGGCTGCCGACCGCCTGATCGCCGACGCACGGTCGAGCGGCTCGGCGGCGCTCCAGCACGCGCTCGAGCAGATCGCCGACCTCGAGCTCGCGTCGCGCGGGGGCGGCGCCGTGGCGACCGGCGAGGACACCGCTGCGCTGCGCGCGATCCAGGAGATCGCCGGCTAGCGCCAGCCTCTTAGAGCACGTGGATTGTGATCGCGATCGCGACCGCGACCCCGATCAGCACGGCCAGCGCGAGCAGGCGCTGGAACCAGACGAGCAGCGGGCCCTTGCGCCTGCGGGTGTGGGGCGATGCAAGGTGGGTGGGGGCGGCCGGCTTTGCCAGCGCCCGGTCACGCTCCTTCAGCGCCCGGTCGCGCTCCCTGAGCGCCTGGTCGCGTTCGGCCCCGAAGCGGTCGCGCGCACGGATCGCCTCGTCGCGGGCGGCGAGCGCCTCGGTCAGCTGATTGACGGCCGCATCGCGGCGCGTGCGCGCCGCGCGCGCCTTGACACGCGCGTTGTCCTCGCGCGCCTTGACGCGCGCGTTGTCCTCGCGCGCGAGCTCGCCCCGCAGCCGCTCGATCTCCTGCTGGGCCTGGCCCAGGCGCTGAGTCAGCGCCGCCGACTGGTCGGGCTCCGGCGCGCGCGCTGATGCAGGCGGCACTGCCGGCTGGGGCGGGGGCGGAGAAGCACGCCGGCGCTGCGGTTGCGGTGCCCGAGGCGCCTCCCGCTGCGCCTCGAGCCCGTCCTCCCTTCGTGTCGCAGAACGCTCGGCGCTCCCGGGATCAGCGCCATTGGCTGACCTCGGGCGGCGTCGAACGTCTCGACGGGCCCCTCGCAAGTTGTCGAGCAGATCGTCTTGCCGCGGGCGCGCGCGGATCCGCGTGTCGGCTGCGGCGCTCCCCGGCGCGGGCAGCGAGACCGTGATGTCGGGCGCGACCGTCAGCTCGATCGCGGCGAGCTCTTCGCCTCCCGGCTCGATCGGGAACACCGCCTCCCACGGCTCGCCGTCCTGCGCGGCCCACGGCTTGTGGGCGAGATCCGCGAGCGCTCGCTGGTTCTGGCCATCGATCGCGAGCGTCAGCGTCGGGCGCACGAAGCGCACCCCGCGCAAGCCGAACCAGCGACCGCGCAGCTCGATCTGATCTGGGCCGCGGCGCACGAATCGCTCGACCTCGAAGGAAACGCTCCCCGCGTCGGTATCTCGCTCGACAGCCTGAGCCATCACTCGGGACGGTACCCCCTCCGCGGTAGAACTACCGCCTGTGGGCTCAACCGTGCAGGTTCCCGAGAAGCCTGGCGCTATGCGCCGCGGCGTACGCGGGCGGCGCGGGACTTCTTGCGTGCGCCGGTGTTCCGGTGCAGCGCCCCACGCTTGACCGCCTTGTCGATCGTCTGCACGAGCACTCGGTGCTCGCTGTCGGCGGTGTCGTTGTCGCCGTCGGCGACGGCTCGCTCGAGGCGGCGGAAGTAAGTCTTGATCCGTGTCGTGTAGCGACGATTCTCGAGCCGCTCGCGCGCGGCGCGCTCGATCCGCTTTTTCTGTGAGTGGATGTTTGCCATAAGCAGACGGAAGCCGCGACGTTCCGCCGCGGCACGGCCGTACTATAGCGCCCCACGTGTCTTCCGAGACCACGGCGTTGAACGCCGCCCAGAGCCGACGCCGCCTCGGCATCAACACGGCGATCTTCGCCCTCGCGACGGCAGTATCCCGGATCGTCGGGCTCGGGCGCGAGATCGTCGCCGCGAGCTTCTTCGGCACGAGCGTGTCGGCGTCGGCGTTCACGCTCGCTTCGCAGATCCCGAACCTGATGTCGAACCTGTTCGCGCAGGCGGCGCTGTCGGCCGCGTTCGTGCCGGTGTTCACCGACCTGTTGCAGCAAGGGCGCAAGCGCGAGGCGTTCAGGCTCGCCTCGACGCTGTTCTGGATCATCCTGATCGTGCTCGGCGGGATCACCGCGCTGGGGATCCTGTTCGCCGGCGTCGTGATGCCGCTGTTCACCGGCACGAGCTTCACCTCCGCCGACAACGCACTGACGGCCGGACTGACGCAGGTGCTGTTCCCGGTCGTGCTGCTGCTCGGCCTGACCGGGCTGATGGTCGGGATCCTGCAGTCATACGACCAGTTCACGATCCCCGCGATCGCCCCGGCTGTATGGAACCTGGTGATCCTCGTGCTGCTGGTCGGCCTGCGCCACCAGTTCTCGCAGTCGATCTATGCGTACGCGGTCGCATGGCTGGTCGCCACCGTCGTGCAGATGCTGCTGGTCGGCTGGGCGCTGCGAAAGATCGACTTCCGCCTCGGGTTCGAGGTCGACTGGCGAGATCCGCGCGTGCGCCAGGTGTTCGTGCTGATGCTGCCGGTGACGATCGGTCTCGGGATCGTCAACCTCGACCAGCTCCTGAACTCCGTGTTCGGGAGCCTCGTGTCGACCGCCGCGCCGCGCGCGATCGACCAGGCATTCCGGATCTACATGCTGCCGCAGGGCGTGTTCAGCGTCGCGGTCGCGACCGTCCTGTTCCCGACGCTGAGCCGTCAGGCGGCACGGCGCGCGGTCGGCGAGATGCGCCGCTCGGTCGGCACCGGGCTGCGCCAGATCAACCTGCTGCTGATCCCGGCCGCGGCGCTGATCGTCGTGCTCGCGGTCCCGATCACGCGGCTTGTCTACCAGCGCGGCGACTTCAACGCGACCTCGACGCACCTGGTCTCGGTGGCGCTGTTCTGGTTTGCCTTCAGCCTTCCGTTCGGCGGGCTGAACCTATTGCTGACGCGCACGTTCTTCGCCCTCAAGCGTCCCTGGATCCCGACGAAGTACGCGGCGATGAACATGGTCGTCGACATCATCGTCAGCGTCGCGCTTTACAAGCCGCTGGGGATCTCCGGTCTGGTGATCGGGACCGCGGTCGCCAACGTGGTGATGGCGGCGCTGCAGTGGCGGCGGCTTCGGATCGGGCTAAACGGGCGCCTCGAGGGGCCGCAGACGGTGATGATCACCGTGCGCGTCCTGGTCGCGTCTGTACTGATGGCGGCGGTGGCGCGCGCGATCTGGGCGGTGCTCAATGGCTTCCTCGGCGACGCCCTGATCGGCGAGCTGATCTCGGTTGGAGTCGCGATTTCGGTGGCGGCGGCGCTTTATGCGAAAACCGTGCTGGCGATGCGGATCCCCGAGGCGCGCCAGATCGAGGCGCTCGTCGTCGGGCGGCTGCGTGGCACGGCGCACTGATCGGCGGGGCGCTCGTGGGTAGGGTGGTCGGATGAGCGACCTGCGTGGCGCCTACCGACGGCACATCGCCAACGCCGACTGCGAGCGGCCGTTTCTCGGTGCGCTCGCGTTCACGGCGACCTTCGCCGTCGCGCGCGGGATCACGCACTCGATCCGTGCCGGCATCGGTCCGTTTCGCAACGTCAGTGCCGGCGGACAGCACATCCACCACTCGACGTTCGGGATCCTCGGGCTGCTGGGCTGCGGCTATGTCTGGCAGAACCGCTGGGGGATCGGCGCGCCGCACGGCTCCGCCTGGGCATCGCGGACGGCGGCGATCGCCTACGGCACCGCATCTGCGCTGACGCTTGACGAGTTCGCGCTGTGGCTCGACCTGCACGACGACTACTGGGATGCCCAGGGCCGCAAGTCGATCGACGCGGTGATCGTGTTCGCTGGCCTGCTGACGATGACCTACGCGGCCCAGGACGCGCTCGACGAGCTGGGGCTGATCCCGAAGCTGCTCAAGCGTTCCTAGTGCTCCCCGCCGGGAAGCGCTGAGGATCGACCCCGGCCCGGCGTGGCCGAGCGAAATAACCTTGGTGGTGGCATATGGCTGACCAGGCGCACATCCGCAACTTCTCGATCATCGCTCACATCGACCACGGCAAGTCGACGCTCGCCGATCGCATCCTCGAACTGACGCACACCGTCGACCAGCGATCGATGCGTGCGCAGGTGCTGGACTCGATGGAGCTCGAGCGCGAGCGCGGGATCACGATCAAGGCCCAGGCGGTGCGCGTGCTCTACGAATCCGCGCACGACGGCCAGACCTACCAGCTGCATCTGATCGACACCCCCGGGCACGTCGACTTCACCTACGAGGTGTCGCGCTCGCTCGCCGCGTGCGAGGGGGCGCTGCTCGTCGTCGACGCCGCTCAGGGGGTCGAGGCGCAGACCGTGGCCAACACCTACCTGGCGATCGACGCCGGGCTCGAGCTGATCCCGTGCCTGAACAAGGTCGACCTCCCCGGCGCCGAGCCCGAGCGCGTGGCCGAGGAGATCGCCGAGTTGCTCGGCGAGCCCGACGAGCAGGTTCTGCGGATCAGCGCCAAGACCGGGGCCGGTGTCACTGAGGTGCTCGACGAGCTGATCGCGCGGGTGCCGCCGCCCCGAGGCGATCCGGACGCGCCGCCGCGGGCGCTGATCTTCGATTCGGAGTTCGACCAGTACCGCGGCGTGATCGCGTACATCCGCGTGGTCGACGGGACGTTCAAGAAGGGCGAGGCGATCGTCGCGATGCAGGCCGGCACCGAGGCAGAGATCGACGACATCGGTTTCTTCACGCCGCAGATGATCTCGACCAGCGAGCTGCACGCTGGTGAGGTCGGCTTCCTGATCACGGGCATCAAGGACGTCACCCGGCTGCGCGTCGGCGACACGCTGACCACCAAGGCCAACCGTGGGGCCGAGCCGCTGCCCGGCTATCGCGAGGTGAAGCCGATGGTGTTCTGCGGGTTGTTCCCGATCGACTCCGACGCCTACCCCGACCTGCGCGACGCGCTCGAGAAGCTCACGCTCAACGACGCCGCGCTGAGCTGGGAGCCGGAGACGTCCGACGCGCTCGGTTTCGGGTTTCGCTGCGGCTTCCTCGGGCTGCTGCACATGGACATCGTGCGCGAGCGCCTCGAACGCGAGTACGACCTCGAGCTGCTCGCGACGATGCCGAGCGTCGAGTACGAGGTGACGCTGACCGACGGCACCGTGATCCCCGTCCACAGCCCGAACGACTTCCCTGACGCGACCGTCGTCGCTGAGGTCCGCGAGCCCTACATCCGCGCCTCGATCCTGACCCCGAAGGAGTACGTCGGACAGATCATGGAGCTCTGCCAGGACCGCCGCGGCGAGCACGCCGGCATGCACTACCTGTCATCAGAGCGCCTGCAGCTGACCTACGACCTGCCGCTGGCCGAGATCGTGCTCGACTTCTTCGACCAGCTGAAGTCGCGCACCCGGGGCTACGCGTCGCTGGACTACGAGCTGATCGGGATGCGCGAGTCCGACCTCGTCAAGCTCGACATCCTGCTCGGCGGCGATCCGATCGACGCGTTGTCGATGCTCGTGCACAAGAGCAAGGCCTACGACGCCGGGCGCACGCTCGCCGAGAAGCTGCGAAAGACGATCCCGCGCCAGCAGTACGACGTGCCGATCCAGGCGGCGATCGGCGCGCGGATCGTCGCCCGCGAGACGATCAAGGCCTACCGCAAGGACGTGATCGCCAAGTGCTACGGCGGCGACATCTCGCGTAAGCGCAAGCTGCTCGAGCAGCAGAAGCGCGGCAAGCAGCGGATGAAGCAGGTCGGGCGGATCGAGGTGCCACAGGAGGCGTTCCTCGCGGTGCT
>DASXDD010000219.1:0-5888 GCA_036490775.1 Solirubrobacteraceae bacterium
TCAGGCCCGCTCCGAGGTCGATCGCGTCGGCGCACGGCGACCCAGCCCGAGTGGCGAGCTCACCCCGAGCGAGCGACGCGTCGCCGAGCTCGCGGCCAGCGGCCGCTCCAACAAGCAGATCGCGCAAGAACTCCACGTCACAGTCCACACGGTCGAGGCCCACCTCTCGCACGGCTACGCAAAGCTGGGGGTTCGTTCACGCGGGCAGCTGGCAGCGCGCCTGTCCGCCTAGTTCGGCACCCCAAAGTTTGGGGGTTTCCCTAATTGCGCCCTCGCAACGGCGGGCGTACCGTCGATCGGGATGCCGGAATACCTACTTGAGCTCTACGTCTCGCAGACCGATGCGAGTGTTGCGGTGGATCTTGGCGAGCGCGCACGCGCCGCCGCCGAGGAGCTGACCCGGCGCGGGACGGCGGTCCGTTACCAGTGCTTGATCTTCGTTCCCGAGGAAGAAACCTGCTTCGTCCTGTTCGGGGCGGCTTGCGCCGACGCCGTGCGCGTCACCGCGCGGCTCGCCGCACTGCCATGCGAGCGAATCAGCACCGCGATCACCCACCCAGGCAGAGAAGCGCGATGAGTCCGTCGACACACACGAGCGGCGGCTGCCACCTCAAGCCAACGCCTGCCCGCGATCGCACGATGACGTCCACGATCGAACCTGCGGCGTGTGCTCGGTCACGATCATCGCTGGGTCGACCACCCGGCAATTCGCCCCATGCGCGGGGACCGCGGCTGCTTGATCCGGATCATCTGCCCGATTGCATCGACGTGCTCTACCGCGCCGCGCGAGCAATGTGCGGCTCACACCACGACGCCGAGGATCTCCTGCAGGAGACATTCGCCAGGGTGCTCAAACGCCCGCGGCTGCTCCGCGACGGCAACGAGCTCGGCTACCTGTTCCGGGCGCTGAGGAACACCCACATCGATCGCGTGCGCACCGTCGCGCGCCAGCCCGTCACGGGTCCGCTGTTCGACGAGGACACGCCAGGACGATCCGAGAGCACCGCCAACGCCCGCGAAATCATGGCGGCGATCGCGAGCGCACCAGCCGCGTACCGAGACGCGGTGATCGCGGTCGATCTCATCGGTCTCTCCTACCGCGAGGCCGCGCGCTCGCTGCGCACCCGTGAAGCGACAATCACGTCCCGCCTTCACCGCGGACGGCAGCACGTCGCGCGGGCACTGAGCATCGAGGCAACGTTGGCTTCCTGATCGATGACGCGCTACGCGAGCTCAGCTGCCGGCTCGCAGCTGCTCGCATCGGCGCGTGCGGGCTCGGCGCCTCGTAGCGCTCGGGCGAGCAGATCCCACAGGACCGCCCGCTCCTCCGCATCCAGCGCTCCGAGCACCTCGTCCTCGAGCTCGTCGAGCGTCTGGCTGGCTCGCTCGAGAGCCTGTCGGCCGGCAGCGGTGATGTCGACGAGGTGTCGACGGCGATCCTCGGAATCTCGCCGTCGCACCAGATAGCCACCGTCTTCGAGTTCGTTGAGCAACAGCACGACGTTCTTGGCGTCCATGCAGAGAGCGTCGACGAGCTCGTGCTGGGGGGCGCCGTCATGGTCGCCCAGGTAGCTGAGCGCCAAAAGCAGGCGTAGGTCCATCCCTAGCGCCTCGGCGCTGGTGCGGCGCACCATCTGTTTGGTCAGCCGTGGCAGCAAGACCATCGAACTGACCGTGTAGGGGCTGGGTTCAGTGGTCATGGGAGCTCAGCATAGCGGAAAATCCGGCATCGTGCACTGTTAGGGGATTATGGGTCTGCAGAGATTCATTACTGATTCAGGTATGATTCGTGCTATGGTGTTGATCACCAGCAACGGAAGGATCGTATGAGACTCAGCGCCCTGACCCGAACCGACGACGCGAAGCCCAATCGCTGGGCCATCCTTGCCCTATTGGGCGTGGCACAGCTGATGGTTGTGCTCGACGCGACGATCGTCAACGTCGCCCTGCCATCGGCACAAAAGACGCTCCACTTCTCGGCCGACAACCGCCAGTGGATCATCACCGCCTACGCCCTTGCCTTCGGGAGCCTCCTACTCCTGGGCGGCAAGCTCGGCGATCTGTTCGGACGCAAATGGACGCTGATCGCGGGGCTGATTGGTTTCGCCATCGCCTCGGCGATCGGCGGACTGTCGCAGTCGTTCGGGATGCTCGTCGCCGCCCGAGCTCTGCAGGGCGCCTTCGGTGCGCTGCTCGCGCCGTCAGCGCTCGGCCTGCTGACCGTGACTTTCCAAGGCTCTCCTGACCGACCCAAGGCGTTTGGGATCTTCAGCGCGATCGCCGCTGGTGGTGCCTCGGTCGGGTTGCTGCTCGGCGGCGTGCTGACCCAGGCGATTTCCTGGCGCTGGAGCCTGTACGTCAACCTCCTGATAGCGGTACCGGCCGCGATCGCCGCATTCCGGCTGCTCAGCAGCGCCCGGCCGGCTCATCGTCCCCGGCTCGACCTCCCCGGAGTGGCAGCCGGATCGATCGGCCTGTTCGCTTTGGTCTTCGGCTTCTCACACGCAGAGACGACATCGTGGTCAAATCCGCTGACGATTTCCGCGCTGGCCACAAGCGCGGTGCTGCTCACGGGCTTCATAGTCCTCGAGCGACGCGTCGCGCACCCGCTCCTGCCACTGCACATCGTCTGGGATCGGGCACGCGGAGGTGCGTTCGCGACGATCGCCCTGGCCGGCTCGGCGGTGTTCGCGGTCTTCCTGTTTCTGACCTACTACCTGCAGCAGAATCTCGGCTACTCGCCGCTCAAGACGGGCCTGGCGTTCCTGCCGATGACAATCATGATCGTGCTCACGGCGACCACGGTTCAGACGCGGGTGCTGGGGCGCACCGGCGCCAGGCCGATCGTGATCACCGGCATGTCGCTCGGCATCGTCGCGATGCTCCTGTTCACGCGGCTGACCCCGCAGGGTGCCTACGTCACCGACGTACTGCCGGCGTTGCTGCTTACCGGCGTCGGCATGGGCTCGATCTTCGCTCCGGCGTTCTCGACCGCGACGCTCGGCGTCGAGCGCGGCGACGCGGGCATCGCCTCAGCGATGGTCAATACCTCACAACAGGTCGGAGGCTCGGTCGGCACCGCGCTGCTGAGCACGATCTTCGCCAGCGCTGCCGCCAGCTTCGCCACCGCGCACGTGCACACGGCCAACGTTGCGAGCGCCGCCTCGATACACGGCTACACAACGGCGTTCTACTGGGCCGCTGCGCTGTTCGGAATCGGCCTGCTCGTCGCGCTGTTCGTGCTGCCCTCCGATGGCGCAGCGCGAGCGGCTGCCGCTCACGCCGAGGCACGCGGCGACTTGAATCTCAGCGTCGAGACCGCCTGAACGGAGAAACATGACGCCTTACAGAACCCAACAGGACCGCGCCCGGATCTCGCGACGGCCCGGCGCGTCCCCGGCTTCGCCCGGGGCCAACCCGTCGCCCGGGGCCAACCCGTCGCCCGAGCCCAAGCGCCGCTCGCCCGGTCCAAACAGGCCGCTCAGACGTTGGTCGGTCGCCGAGCTCGTGGCACGCGCCGCGGCTCGGCCTCCGAGGCCGCTGTCGCACTAACGGCAGGCGGGTCGCGATCACGATGCGAACGGCGTGCCCGGCAGGTCGGGCGCGTCGCGTCTTGTGATCCAGCGCAGCACGCTTGCGCCCACGTCGGCCAACAGCCCGTCGTGGCGAGCGCCAGAGCCTCCGGCAAACACGGCTAGCAGCGGCGCGTACTCGCGCGTGTGGTCGGTGTGCGAGGTGGTGGGGTCGACGCCGTGATCGGCGGTCAGGATCAGCAGGTCGTCAGGGCGCAACAGCTCGAGCCACTCGGCAGCAGCGCGATCGATCTCGATCAGCGCTTCGTGGAAGCCCTCGACGTCGTGGCGGTGGCCGTAGACCTGGTCGGTCTCGACGAGGTTCACGAAGATCAGGCCGGAGTCGAGCTCGCGCAGCAGCCGAGTCGTCGCTTCGATGCCGGCAGCATTCGTGGCGCCGGCGTGTTTGACGTCGACTCCGACGCCGGCGAACAAGTCGTGGATCTTGCCGACGCCGTGCACGGCTGCGCCGGCGCTCTGGAGCTCCTGCAAATACGACCGGCCGGGCGGCGGCAGCGCGTAGTCGCGCCGCCCCTCGCGGCGCCGGAACGCCCCTGGCTCGCCCTCGAAGGGGCGGGCGATCACGCGGCCCACGGCGTGGTCGCCGGTCATCACTCGCCGTGCCGCAGCGCACGCTGAATACAGCTCGGGCTCGGACAGGCGATCGACGTGCGTCGCGATCTGGAGCACGGAATCGGCTGAGGTGTAGAGGATCGCCTCCCCGGTCGCGAGGTGGTGCTCTCCGTAGTCCTTGATCACCTCGGTGCCGCTATACGGTCGGTTGCAGCAGAAGCGCAACCCGGTCGCTCGCTCCAGAGCGTCAATCAGCTCGGGCGGAAATCCGGTCGGATAAGTCGGCAGCGCGCTCGAGGGCACGACGCCCATCAGCTCCCAGTGCCCGGTCGTGGACTCCTTGCCCGGACCAAGCGGCCGGAGGCGGCCGTGCAAGACCGGATCAGACGTCGGCTGCACACCCAGGATCGGCGTGATCGATCCGAGCCCCAGGCGCTCTAGCGTCGGCAACCGCAGCCCGCCAACCTGCTCGGCCAGGTGGCCAAGGGTGTTCGAGCCGGCGTCGCCGTACTCATCGGCGTCCGGCAACGCGCCAACCCCGCATGCATCCATCACCACGACTGTCGCGCGCCGGCTCATCGCGCCAATGATGGTGATCTGGGCCAGACGACCTCCCCCGCCACCCTCACCTCCGCGATCGACTCCTCGCGCGCGAGCGTGAACACCGCGCCGAGCTGATCCTCCACCGACTCAGACCGGCCCAAGACCGTCGCGAGCGTGCTGCCGGCCGGCGGCGCAACAAGCACGTAGTCGGCGCTCTTGCCGGTCGTGAAATCCCCGACCTCGTCCGCCAGACCCAGGGCGGCGGCGCCCGCGCCGGTGGCCAGCCACAGCAGGTGGGCAGGACCGATGCGAACACCCTCGGACATCAGCATTTGCGCTTCATACGCCATCAGCCCCTCCTTGAGCATGCTGAGCCCGGTGCCGGCGCCGACGTCGGTCCCCAGCGCGACGCGGACGCCGGCGTCTAGATGGCGGCGCAGCGGGAACAGCCCGCTCCCGAGAAACGCGTTAGAGGAAGGACAGTGGGCGACCGTCGCTCCGGCCACAGCCAGCCGGCGCAGCTCGTCGTCGGTCGGATGGACGTCGTGGGCGAACACGGACCGCGCGCCCACCAGGCCGTAACGCTCGTAGGTCTGCAGGTAGTCGCTCGCCCAGGGGAACAGCGAGCGCACCAGCGCGACCTCGTCGGGCGTCTCGTTCAGATGGGTCGTAAACAACAGCCCCTCGACGTCGCCCGCGAGGTCCCCACACGCCGCCAGCATCGCCTCCGAGCAGGAGACCGAGAAGCGCGGAGTGACCGCGTAGCGCAACCGGCCACGCCCGTGCCAGCGCTCGATCAGCTCCCGGCTCGCGCGCAACGCGATCTCTGGCGAGACGTGCAACGCGGGCAGGAGCCCGCGGTCAGAGACCACCAGGCCGCTCGTGACCCGCAGGCCGCTGTCGTGGGCGGCCGCGAACAACGCCTCCTGCGCGCCCGGAAAGTGCGACCCGAACACGAGGGCCGTGGTGGTGCCGGCCGCAGCCAGGCCCCAGACGAACTCATCGGCAACCGCACCCGCATAGGTCAAGTCCGCCAGCCGGGCCTCCTCCGGCAGCGCCCGCTGCCGCAGCCAATCCATCAGCTCGAGCCCCATCGCCCCGGTCACCCGTAGCTGCGGATAGTGCACGTGACAGTCGACAAACCCGGGGAGTAGCAGGGCGCCCCGCGCGTCGAGCACTTCGGCGTCGGGATGGCCATCA
>DASXDD010000220.1:0-3214 GCA_036490775.1 Solirubrobacteraceae bacterium
CACGTCTGGCGTCTGCAGCGCTGCCGGTGGCCAGAACGCCACGGAATGCATCAGGCCGATGGCTGCCACGGCGGCCATCGCGACGTCCTTCGAGTCGGCATCCGGATAACACGCCGAAATCGCTTGGCGCCACCGAAGTCCGTGTCGCCTCTGCGTCGACTCGAACTGCGACTTCCACGGCTCGACCAGAGCGCGATGCTCGTGGGCGTAGATGCTGACGAGCTCGATGTTGCTGACGGCGAATTCTGAATGATGGCCGACGAGGTAGCGCAGCCGCTCCCATGGATCGTCGAACGCGGGCAGACGCGGCACGGCGACCTTGTCAATGGCGCTCTGGATGAGCACGCCGAGCAATTCGTCCTTGCCCTTGAAGTCCCTGTAGATCGCCGGGCCGTTGCTGTCTGCCCGTTCGCCGATCTGATCGACGCTGACCCCATGAAACCCACGCTCGTGAAACAAGCTGGCGGCGGCTTCCAACACGCGTTCCCGGCGGGTCACGTCGCTCAGCCTAGCCGCTGACAGAACGATCGTTAGGGTTCGAGGTCAGCGGGAGACACCCGCCGCCGCGGATGAGAGCTCGACGGCGATGTCGATCAGGAGATCTTCCTGGCCGCCGACGAGCGCGCGCTCTCCAGCCCGGCGCAGCAGCTCATGTGAGGGCACGCCGTACCGCTCCCCGACTCGACGGGCGTGCTTGAGAAAGCTCGAGTAGACCCCCGAAAGGCCCAGCGTGATCGCGTCGCGGTCAACGGTCGGCACGCTCGGCTGAAGCGGAGCGGCGACATCCTCGGCGACGTCGAGCAGCGCGTGCACGTCGATCCCGATCGTGTAGCCGAGACGCTCCAGCAGCGCCGCGATCACCTCGGTCTGCCCGTTGCCGGCGCCGGCGCCGAAGGCACGTAGCGACCCGTCGACCTGGACCGCGCCGCCGCGGACGGCGAGGATCGTGTTCGCCTCGCCGACACCGAGATTGCGATGGGCGTGGAAACCGACCTGGGCGTCACCGCCAAGCTCGTCCACCAGCGCCGCAACCCTACCGGTGACCTCGTCGAGGACCAGCGCCCCGGCGGAGTCGACGACGTAGACGCACTGACAGCCGTTGTCCACCATGATCCGGGCTTGTGCGGCGAGCTCGGCCGGCGCAAGCGTGTGGCTCATCATCAAAAAGCCCGCAGTCTCCATCCCGAGCTCCCGCGCAGCGTGAAAGTGCTCGGCTGAGACGTCGGCTTCGCTGGCGTGCGTCGCGACGCGCAGCAGCCCGACACCGAGCTCGCGAACTGCCTTGATGTCGGTGACAGTCCCGACCCCCGGGAGGATCAGCGCGGCGATCATCGACCTCGTCGCCGTCTGACACGCCGCGGCGATCAGGTCGCGCTCGTGGACCCTGCTGCGGCCGTAGGTCAGCGTAGAGCCACCGAGACCATCGCCGTGGGCGACCTCGATCACCGGAACACCCGCCGCGTCCATGCCGGCGACCATCGAGCTGACCTGCTCGACGGTGAACTGGTGAGCCACCGCGTGGGAGCCGTCCCGCAGCGAGGTGTCCGTCAAGCGAACATCCAACGTGCTGCTAAACGCGGTCATGAACACCTCACCTCCGCCGTGCCCAGGGGACCGAAGTCGGCCACGACGTGATCGCCGATCTTGAGCGGTACCGCGGCGGTGAGCGATCCGGG
Organism: Solirubrobacteraceae bacterium; assembly: GCA_036490775.1. Taxonomy (GTDB): domain Bacteria; phylum Actinomycetota; class Thermoleophilia; order Solirubrobacterales; family Solirubrobacteraceae; genus Palsa-465. The sequence goes on from DASXDD010000220.1 coordinate 1,677, forward strand.
AAGGATGACCTGACCGGCCTCGAGCGTGACCCCGTGCGGCGCGAGCGCGTTGGCCAGCCAGGCCACCGCATTGGCGGGGTGTCCGAGGACTGCAGCGCCGGCGCCGTGCTGCACCGCCTCACCGTTCACGCGGAGCTCGACGGCTGCCGCGGCGAGCACGACGTCGGCCGGCTGGGTCCGTTGCGTGCCGAGCACCGCCCGGGCACAGCTGGCGTTGTCAGCGACGGTGTCAGCCAAGGCGATCTTCCAGTTGGCGATCCGGCTGTCGATCACCTCGAGCGACGGCACGACGTAGTCGGTGGCGGCGAGCACATCGGCGGCGGTCACGTCCGGACCGCGGAGGTCCCGCGCGAGGACGAACGCAATCTCGGGCTCGACCCGTGGAGCGATCAGCGCGGCGCGTTCGATCGACTCCCCGCTGACCAGCAGCTCGTCGGCGAAGAGCCGGCCGTAGTCAGGCTCGTTGACGCCGAGCATCTCCTGCATCGCCCGCGACGTAAGGCCGATCTTGTGTCCGCTGATCGGCCGGTCGGCCGCGTTGAGGCTCTGGATCTCATACGCGTCGAGCACCGTCAGCTCGGGATGCCGCGCCGTGATCTGCTCGATTGGAACCCGCGTCCTCCCGGCCTCGCGGAGCTCCCGGGCGATCGTGGCCAGCGTCTCGGTCGTCACTGACGCGCTCACGCCGGTGCCCCCACCAGTGCCCGGGCGATCCGGTCACCGACGCGCGCGGCGGCGGCGGTCATGATGTCGAGGTTGCCGCTGTAGGACTCCAGGAAGTCGCCGGCGCCCTCCACCTCCAAGAGGATGGTCACGCGCCCGCCGTCAAACTGCGGGTCGGCCTTCAGCCGGTAGCCAGGCACGTAGGTCTGGACCTCGGCGGCCATCTCCCGGATCGAGGCTGTTATGTCGTCGTGGTCGGCCGCCGGGTCGATCTCGCACATCGCGGTGTCGCGCATCAGCAGCGGCGGCTCGGCCGGGTTCAGGACGATGATCGCCTTGCCAACCTCCGCGCCACCGACCTCAGCGATGGCTCGAGAGGTCGTCTCGGTGAACTCATCGATGTTCGCCCGCGTGCCCGGCCCCGCCGACTTCGAGGCGATCGAGGCTACGATCTCCGCGTACGCGACTCGCGTGACCCGCGCCACCGCGTGGACCATCGGCACCGTGGCCTGCCCGCCACACGTGACCATGTTCACGTTGGGCGCGTCGAGATGCTCTTCGAGGTTCACCGGGGGGACCACGAACGGCCCGACCGCAGCCGGCGTCAAATCGATCGCGCGAATGCCGGCGGCCTCATACCGCGGCGCCGCGACCGCGTGGACCTTCGCCGCCGTCGCCTCGAACACGAGATCGGGGATATCGTCCTGCGCAAGGAGCCAGTCGATGCCCTCGGCGCTGGAAATCAGCCCCAGGTCTGCGGCACGTGCGAGACCGGCGGAAGCTGGGTCGACCCCGATCATCCACCTTGGCTCGATCACGTCAGACCGAAGCAGCTTGTAAAGAAGGTCGGTTCCGATGTTGCCCGAGCCGACGAT
>DASXDD010000221.1:0-22697 GCA_036490775.1 Solirubrobacteraceae bacterium
CAGGGCCAATGCCGTTAGACGGCCGGCAGCCGATCATGCTGTCCATGACCCCCACAGCAACATCATCGAAGGTCCTGCTCGTCAAAGACCGGCGCGCAGAGCAGTCCGAGCCGGGAGCCGCGGTCGTCCGTCGCTACCGCCTCGCGCGGCTGCGCTTCGACAGCCGGCCGGCCGGTGCCGATTCGCCGTACGAGCACCTGAAGCGGATGTACGACTGACAACGGCGCCGGCGCTGGCGAGCCGCGTGCTCGGAGCGCTACGCTTGTGTCATGGATTCTCAAATCGAGGCAACTCGCTCGCGCCCGCCGGTAGTCAAGCGGGCACTCGCCGGGGTCGTCTTGATCGTTGTGGCGGCGCTTGCCATCAAGATCGTCATCGGGTTCGTGATGGCGATCTTCTGGACAGTCGTCGTCATCGCAGCGGTCGTGGCGGTCCTCTGGGCGTTGAAGACGATCCTCTGAGGTCCAGCCCGAATGGAGGGCATGGGGCTCGTCGTGATCATGTTCTTCTTCGGCTTGGCCGGGGGCATCATCGGGCGCGTAAAAGGCAGCTCGTTTCTACTGTGGTTCCTGATCTCCGCGGCGATCCCGTTCTTCGGGCTACTGGCGGCGCTGTTCTATCGGTTCGACAATCAGGAACTTCGACGTCAATGTCCTGACTGCGGGCGGGTGCTCAAGCTTCACGACGCGGTGTGCATGAGCTGCGGCTCCGAGCTCGAGTTCCCCGAGGTGGCGATCGCGCCCGAGGCCGCGGTACCGCATCGTTAGCATCACCGGGGATGGCCGCAGCACCGACACGCCCAGTGTTCGAGCTCGATCGGTCGGGGTTTGCGGCGGCGTTCGGCAGGCGACCGATCGGTGTCGACCACACGCTCGTCGATGACCCGTTGCTGACAATCGAGGCGATCGCCGAGTTCGCCGACCGGTTTGAGGGACGGGTCGAGCGCCACCGCTCCGACCTGCCGATGGTGATGCCCGGCGGCGCGCCCGAGCTCGAGCAGCCGCCGTCGGAGATCGTCCGCGGGATCGAGCACAACGGCGCCTGGATGGTGTTCTGGTACATCGACCAGGATCCCGAGTACAAGGCGCTGCTGGACCGATGCCTCGATGACGCGCAGGCGTACCTGCCCGCCGGCGTCGGTCTGACCGTGCAGCGCGAGGCATTCCTGTTCCTGTCGGCGCCCAACGCGGTCACGCCCGTGCACTTCGATCCCGAGCACAACTTCCTGCTGCAGATCCGCGGGCACAAGGACATGAACGTGTGCCCGTTTGCCAGCCGCGAGATCGAGGTGCGCGAGCTCGATCGCTACCACGACGGCGGCGACCGCAACCTCGAGGCACTGCCGTCCGAGGGTCAGACGTTCGGGCTGGACCCCGGCAAGGGCGTCTACGTGCCGTCGTTCATGCCCCACTGGGTGCAGAACGGGCCCGCGGCGTCGATCTCGCTGTCGATCACATTCCGCACCGATGCGAGCCTCCGCGCGGAGCGCGTGCACCGGATCAACGCCCGCCTTCGCAAGCTGCACGTCTCCCCGGTTCCGGCCGGGACGTCGGAGGCCCGCGACCGCGCGAAGGAGTCGGTCTGGCTCGCGCTTCGCGGATCCCAGCGGCAGGTCACGAGCCTGCGGCGCAAGCTCCAGGCGCGCAATGGCCCTCCCTCGGGCTGACGGCGGCGCCGGCATCGCCGAGATCGAACGGCTGAGCGCCCGCTGGGACGCGCTTGCCGACCGGGTCGGAGCATCGCCCTTCCTGCGCCCTGGGTGGGTGCAGGCATGGTGGCGCGCGTTCGGCCGCGGGCGACTCGAGATCCTCACGAGCGGCTCCGACGGCCGCCTGGACGCGGTGCTGCCGGTGGTACACCGCCACGGCGGGATCCACGCGCCGAGCAACTGGCACACCCCGGAGTACGGGCTACTGGACGAGCGCGAGCGCCGCGGCGAGGGGCTGTTGGACGAACTGTTCGCCCGCGCGCCGCAGGTGTCACTTGGCTTCCTCAGCTCGCTGAGGCCAGACGTCGAACGACTGGACGCGGTCGCCGGCAGGTACGGCTACGAGACGCTGATCCGCCCGCTCGAGCAATCGCCGCTGGTCAAGCTCGACGGCGACTGGGCGAGCTATGAGAAGTCGCTTAGCGGAAACCTCCGCCGCGATCTGCGCCGCTGCCGCCGGCGCCTGTGCGAGCACGGCCGCGTGTGGCTCGACGTGCACGATGACGTCGCCCGGCTCGACGAGGCGTTCGCGCTCGAGCGTGCAGGCTGGAAGGCGCAGGCGGGCACCGCGATCGCCTCGCGCCCGGAGACCGAGCAGTTCTACACCGAGGTCGCCCACTGGGCATCGGAGCGGGGATGGCTGCGGCTGATCTTCCTGCGTCTGGACAGCCGGGCGCTCGCGTTCCAATTCGCGCTCGAGGACGGCGTCTCGCACCTCGGACTGAAGGCCGGGTTCGACCCCGAGTTCCGCGCAATGGCGCCCGGGAAGCTGATCATCCACGAATCGTTAGAGCGCGCGTTCGCGATCGGTCTCGAGCGGTTCGAGTTCCTCGGCACGGCCGACGAGTACAAGCTGCGGTGGGCGACCGACGTCTATGACCGGCTGCTGTTTCAGGCGTTCTCGCGCCGGCCCGCGGGGCGCGTGCTCGACGCCGCATTCAGGCACGGGCGCCCGCTCGCCAAGCGCGCGCTGGCGCAGGCAAACCGGGTGCGCGAGCGCGCCCGGGGCTAGTGCCTTCGGTCCGGTTTCAGCCCGCGAGCCTGGAGACCAGCCGGCGCCCTCGCGGACGCGCGGCGAGCAGCTCGACGCCGCTGACCAGCGCGCGCCCGGTCGCGCTGTGTCCGCGGGCCACCGTCAGCACGGTCTCGATCGACGTCGCGTAGCGGCGCTTGTAGCTCTCGTCGCCGCGCAACAGCCGGTACTCGCGCATCCCGTCGGCGAACGCCTCGCGGATCGAGTGCTCGAGGATCCCGGCGCCGACCGCATGGCGGTCCCAGTCGGGGTCGCGACCGGACTGGTAATAGGACTCGATCCCGGCGAACCGGAAGCCGTACCACGCGGCGACCGGTACGCCGGCGACCTCCGCGATCCACAGGCGCAGCCATCCGCGCTCCAGCGCCAGCGCCGCGAACTCTCGGTGAAACGCCTCGCGCGTCCCGCGCAGCGCGCTCGACTCGTCGCCCCAGCGGGCGCGGTGCAGGGCGACGAGCGTGTCGAAGTCTGCGTCGAGTCGGTCCGGATCGGCGCTGAGGCGATATCTGAGCTCGAGCCCGCGCTCTAGCTTGCGTGCGCGGCGTCGCACCTGCTGGCGAAAGTTCGAGCTGCGCGCCGCGAGGTACTCGTCCCACGTCCCGTGCGCGGCCAGCGCGATCACCGGGCTCTCGGCCTCGTGGACCACGCTGGCGTGCAGCGCCGCTCGCGGCCAGTCCGATCGCAGCCGCTCGGCGATCAGCACGTCGCCGTCGGCGCCCGCGAGCGCGACCGTCGCCGCCTCGCGGTCGGCGGGGGCGCACACCGGGCCCAGTTCGTCGGCGACGCCATGGCCGGCGAACCGCACGATCCCGATCGGTCCGCGGCGCTCGCGCACCAGCGGCAGCACCGCGAGCGTCTCGCCCGCGGCGTTGCGCAGGCTCGTCAGCTCGAGTGCCATCCCCGCGCCGAAGTGACGCCACCAGACGTCGGTCCACTCGGCGGTCGAGAAGACGTTGGCGCTCGCGGTGGCCAGTTGCGCCCACCGCGTGCGGAAGGTTCGCGCGTCACCCAGAGACTCGGTGACGAGCGCCCCGTCGCCCGCGGTCCACATGCGACTAAGACTAGTGCCACGCAGCGCTTTTGCACGTCCCAGACCCGATGTTAGACTCGGCCGACCCCGCGCGCGCGGAGCGGCCGCGCGCGCTCAGACGCAGATTCTTGCGCGAAAGGAGGAAGGCCCGTGCGTGCAGTCGACGCCCTAATGGAATGTCTGAAGGCGGAAGGTGTCGATGTCGTATTCGGCCTTCCCGGCGGTGCCAATCTGCCGACCTACGACGCGTTCTACGACGCGGGGATCCGCCACATCCTGGTGCGTCACGAGGCGGGGGGCGGCCACGCGGCGGAGGGCTACGCGAAGGCCACCGGCAAGGTCGGGGTCTCGCTTGGAACCAGCGGCCCAGGCGCGACGAACCTTGTCACGCCGATTTGCGACGCGATGATGGACTCGGTGCCGGTTGTGTTCCTCACCGGCCAGGTGCGCACCGAGCTGCTCGGGACCGACGGCTTCCAGGAGGCCGACACGATCGGGATCACGATGCCGATCGTCAAGCACAGCTTCATGATCCAGCACCCGCTGGAGCTGCCGCGCTCGATCCACGAGGCGTTCCACATCGCGCGGACCGGGCGTCCGGGGCCGGTCGTCGTCGACATCCCGCAGGACCTGAGCCGCGCCGACATCCCGTACGAGCCGGTGAGCGACGTGCACCTGCCCGGCTACCAGCCGACGACCGAGGGAAACCAGAAGCAGATCCGGCTCGCCGCCAAGGCGCTCGCGAACTCGCGGCGGCCGGTGATCTACGCAGGCGGTGGCGTCGTCGCCGCCAACGCGGCTGCCGAGCTGACCGAGCTGGCCACCTCGGATCGGTTCCCGGTCACCTGCACGGTGATGGGTCTCGGCGCGTTCCCGGGCACGCACGACCAGTGGCTGGGGATGCTCGGAATGCACGGGACCAGGGCCGCGAACTACGCGATGGACGAGGCCGATCTGATCATCGCGATCGGGGCGCGCTTCGACGATCGGATCACGGGCAAGCTGTCTGAGTTCGCGCCCCGGGCGAAGTTCATCCACATCGACATCGACCCCGCCGAGATCTCAAAGAACGTCCCGGCTCACATCCCGATCGTTGGTGACGCGCGCAACATCGTTGCGCGGCTCACGGCCGAGTACCGCGCGCTGTCGGCCGACCCCGCTCGCCTGGAGGAGTGGTGGACGCGAGTCAATGCCTGGCGCGAGCGCCACCCGCTGCGCTACGAGGACTCCAAGGACTCCGAGATCAAGCCGCAGTACATGATCCAGGCGATCTACGAGGCCACCGGCGGCGACGCGATCATCACCAGCGACGTCGGGCAGCACCAGATGTGGACCGCGCAGTACTACCACTTCGCGCAGCCGCGGCGCTGGATCAACTCCGGCGGCCTCGGGACGATGGGCTTCGGGCTACCCGCGGCGATGGGCGCCAAGGTCGGGTGTCCGGACGAGACCGTCGTCTGCATCGCCGGCGACGGCTCGGTGCAGATGAACATGCAAGAGCTCGCGACGTGTGCCCAGGAAGGGATCGCGATCAAGGTGTTCATCATGAACAACGGCTACCTGGGGATGGTTCGCCAGTGGCAGGAGCTGTTCTGGGACAAGCGCTACAGCCAGGTCGACATGGGCCAGTACCCGGACTTCGTCAAGCTGGCCGACGCCTACGGGGCAACGGGGATCCGGCTCGAGGACAAGTCGACGCTCGTCGACGACATCCGCGAGGCGATCAACACCGAGGGGCCCGTGCTCGTCGACGTCCGCGTCACGCGCGAGGAGAACACCTATCCGATGATCCCCGCGGGTCAGCCGGCCAGGAACATGGTGGGCTGAGCGATGGGTGAGCCAGCCACAAAGGAAGTCCTGTCGCTCGACGAGCTCGAGGCCGTCTCGGGCCTGCGCACCGGCCGCAAGCACGTGCTCTCGATCCTGGTCGAGAACAAGCCGGGTGTCCTGACGAGGATCGCGGGCCTGTTCGCCCGCCGCGGGTTCAACATCGACACGCTCGCCGTCGGGCCGACCGACGACGACTCGATCTCGAGGATCACGCTGACGCTCGACGGGGCGGTGCACCCGATCGACCAGGTCACCAAGCAGCTGCACAAGCTCGTCAACGTGCTCAAGATCCGCGATCTGGAGCCGCAGGAGACGCTCGCGCGGGAGCTGGCGGTGTTCAAGGTGTCGGCCGACGGCGCCAGCCGCGGCGAGGTGATGCAGATCTGCGAGATCTTCCGCGCGAAGGTCGTCGACGTCACCAAGCGCTCGGTCGTCGTCGAGGTGACCGGCACCTGCGACAAGGTTGACGCGTTCGAGCAGCTCGTACGGCCGTTCGGGTTGATCGAGATGGCCCGGACGGGCGAGATCGCGATCTCCCGCGGACGCAGCGAGACCTAACGGAGGCCGGTTGCCGGGGTCCGAGCAGGTCCGTGTCAATGCGGCGGCCTGGCGGCGCGGTGATCACGTCGGTGAGTACGCCAACCGGACGCTGCTGCCGGTCGAGGTGATGATCCTTGTCCGCTACCGCGAGGCGCTCGCGGGGCGGACACTCGAGGTCGGATGCGGCGCCGGTCGGATCCTCGGTTACCTGGCTGCGATCGGCGAGGCGCACGGGATCGACATCTCGGCGGCGATGGTCGAGCACTGCCGCCACCGGTATCCGGCCGCGCACGCCGAGGTGGCCGACCTCGGCGATCTCGGCGACGCCGCGGCCGGCCCGTTCGACGCGATTCTCGCGCTCGACAACGTTCTCGATGTGTTCGACGACGAGCAGCGGCGCCGCGTGCTCGCCGACCTCCGGGCGCGGGTCGCCCCCGGGGGCCTGCTGATCTTTTCCTCGCACAACCTTGCCTACGTCGACCGGCCGGCCGCTACGAAACAGGCGGCGTCCGCCGGCGGGTGGCGGCGCGGCCGCGAGCTGCTGGCCAAGGCAGCGGCGCGCCCGCCCGCGAGCGCGATCCGCGATGCCCGGCGAATCCCGCGCCGGATCGCCAACCGCAGGCGCCTGGAGGCGCTGCAACGGCGCGGGCCCGGCTACGCGATCGTCAACGACTCCGCGCACGACTACGGGTTGCTGCACTACTACATCGGCCGTGACGACCAGCAGCGCCAGCTGGCCGAGACCGGCTTCGAGCTGCTCGAGTGCCTCGACGTCGACGGCGGCCGCGTCGGCGCCGGCGAGCCGCATCCGGATCCATGGCTTCACTACATCGCACGGCCCGTTAAGAGTTGACTGCACCCTAAACTAGGGTCGTTGGAATGCCGACAGAGGTAGGGATAGATCTCGTCGGTCATGAGGAAATCGAAGAGGCGCTACGGCGCGGTGATCGTTACCTCAGACGCATATACACGGAAGAGGAGCTCGATGTTTGTGGGGACAATCCAAAGCTCTTGGCTGCATGCTTCGCGGCCAAGGAGGCTGCGATGAAGGCGTTGCGGCGTACGGATGAGTCCGTGCCCTGGCGGTCGATCGCGTTGCGGATGGCGCCTGGCGCGCCGCCCTCGCTCGAGCTGAGCGGTCCGGCCCAGGAGCTTGCGCAGGCGCGCGGTGTCACGCGGCTGGCGGTCAGCGTCAGCCATCGCGACGGCCAGGCAATGGCCGTCGTGCTGGCGCACACGGGGCAGGGGCGATGAGCGAGCTGGCTTCCGAGATCCGGCGGGTCCTGCGCGAGCACGCGCGGCTGCCGGTCGACATCGACAACCTGGGCGACCAGGCCGACCTGTTCCGTGCCGGGATGAGCTCGCACGCGAGCGTCAACGTGATGCTCGCGCTCGAGGACGCCTTTGACCTCGAGTTCCCCGACAACATGCTCAAGCGCAGCGTGTTCGAGAGCGTCGCCGGAATCGATGCCGCGATCCAGGAGCTCCGGAAACAGGCCGCATGAGCGTCGCCGTCGATCGCGATGCGGCGTTCGTCGCCGCGGTACGCCAGATCGCTGACGAGGTCGCGGCGGTTCACGCCGACGAGGTCGACCGCGACGCGCGGTTCCCGCGCGAGGCGATCGAGTCGCTCCGAGGCGCCGGCGCGCTGTCGGCGTTCGTGCCCGAGGAGTACGGCGGCGGCGGCGTCTCCCTGACCGGGATCGCCCAGGGCTGCTTCGAGCTCGGCCGCCGCTGCTCGGCGACGGCGATGGTGTTCGCGATGCACCAGATCCAGGTCGGGACGATCGTCCGCCACCTAGACGGTACGCCCGGCTTTGAGTCCTACCTGCGTGAGCTTTCAGAGCAGCAGCGGCTGATCGCCTCGGTCACGTCGGAGATCGGCACCGGCGGCGACATGGGCCGCTCGATCGCTGCGGTGACACCGGCCGGCGACGGCCTGCTCGAGGTTGAGAAGCGTGCCCCGACGGTCAGCTACGGCGCTCACTGCGATGACCTGTTCACGACTGCCCGCCGATCCCCCGACGCCGAGCCGGGAGATCAGGTGCTGGTGCTCAGCCGAGCAAGCGAGACCGAGCTCGAGCCGGCCGGAACCTGGGACACGATCGGGATGCGCGGGACCTGCTCGCCCGGATTCGTAGTGCGCGCCCGGTTCGGCCCCGACCACGTGCTCGCGGCGCCGTTCTCGACCGTGATGAACGAGTCGCTCGTGCCGCTGTCGCACATCCTCTGGTCGTTCGTGTGGCTGGGGATCTCGACAGACGCGTTCGAGCGCGGCCGCGCATTCGTGCGCGCCGCCGCCCGGCGTACTCCGGGCGCGCCGGTGCCGGCAGCCCACAGCCTGTCACGGGTGATGAGCGAGCTGACGATGCTGCGGGCAGAGGTGCACTCGGCGCTGCGCGAGTTCCTCGCCGCCTCCGACGAGCCCGGCCGCGAGCGGCTTTCGACGATGGGCTCAGTCCTGCGCTTCAACAACCTCAAGCTCGCCGCGTCCGAGCAGGCGCCGCGCGTGTGCCTGGCGGTCCTGGAGGTGATCGGAATCGCCGGATACAAGAACGACTCGCCCTACGGGGTCGGGCGACACCTGCGCGACGCCCTGTCGGCACGGCTGATGGTCGCCAACGAGCGAATCCATTCCGTCGACGCCGGCCTGCTGATGATCGCCAAGGAGCTTTAGCGGTGGCAACCGGGGTGGGGCCCGGGTCAGCCGAGCAGGCTGAGTTTCTGGGTCAGCTGATCGACCGGGGCCTGCTGATCGAGTCGGGCGTGCCCGGGATCTACGGGCACAGCGCCGTGTTCGAGGACGTCCGCTCGGCGCTCGATGGGCTGCTCACGCGTGCGGCCGGGAGCCGGGGCGCGATGCGGCTGCGGTTCCCGCCGCTGCTGCCACGGCGCCAGCTCGAGGCAAGCGGCTACCTGTCGTCGTTCCCGCACCTCGCCGGAACCGTGTACGCGTTCGACGGAAACGAGTCGCAGGCCTCGCAGATGAGCGAGCGCGCAAGCCGACACGAGGACTGGAGCGAGTTTCAGGGGATGACTGAGCTGGCGCTGATGCCAGCCGCCTGCTACCCGGTGTATCCGGCGATCGCGGCTCGGGGCCGGCTCGAGCCCGGTGGAGTGTTCGTCGACGCGGGCGGCGCCTGGGTGTTCAGGCACGAGCCGTCACACGATCCGGCCCGCCGGCAGATGTTCCACCAGCACGAGCTGGTCCGGATCGCGGAGCCGGATGCCGTGCTCGAGTGGCGCGACGAATGGGCGCACCGGGGCCTTGACCTACTGCGCGCGCTGGGGCTGGACGCGAAGCTCGACAACGCCAACGATCCGTTCTTCGGCCGTCGCGGGCGGATGCTCGCGGCCAACCAGCGAGACGAAGCCCTGAAGCTCGAGCTGCTCGTCCAGATCGCGGGGCCTGAGCCCACGGCGCTCGCGTCGTTTAACCACCACCGCGACCATTTCGGCGGGACCTACGGGATCGAGCTTTCGGACGGGAGCGTCGCGCACACCGCGTGCCTCGGGTTCGGTCACGAGCGGATCGTGCTCGCACTGCTGCGCACGCATGGACTCGACCCCGACCGCTGGCCCGCCGAGGTCCACGACAAGCTGGCGAGCGCGTGAGTGTCTCGGGCACGACCCGCGCGGCGAGCCTGTCGGGTAAGGAGCCAGCGCGCTACCAGCGGCACCTGCTGCACGGCGAGGGCCGCACGTACCTCGAGACCAACTGCTACACGGACATCATCATCGAGCTGCTGCACGCCTGCGGCTACGAGCCGCTGGCGGCGTTCGGGCACCTCGTGCGAATGGACTTCGAAGGCGACCAGTGGACGTTCTTCAAGCCGCCGCCCGAGGACCTCGAGCAGCTGTTCGGCGCCGACATCCACGAGATGCAGCCCTACCGGCCGCTCCCGGAGCAGATCGCCGAACAACTCGGGCTCGGCCGGACGCTGATCGTCGAACTCGACTCGTGGTACCTGCCCGACACGGCCTCCACGAGCTACCGCTCCGAGCACGTCAAGACGTCGGTCGCCGCCGACGCGATCGACATCGAGTCCCAGACGCTGCGTTACTTCCACAGCGCCGGGCTGTTCGAGCTCAGCGGCGAGGACTACCGCGGCGTGTTCCGGATCGGCGAGTTCTCCGACGACGTGCTGCCGCCCTACACCGAGCTCGTCCGCTTCGACGCGGGCGACCGGCTCGAGGGAGATGCGCTGCGCGCAGCTGCGCTGCAGCTGCTCGGCAGGCACCTGCGAAGGCGCCCGCAGGACAACCCGTTTGACCGCTTCGGCGACCAGCTCGCGCAGCAGCTTCCGGAGCTGCTCGGCGCCGGGCTCGAGCAGTACCACGCGTATGCGTTCGCGACCGTACGGATGGCCGGATCTGCGTTTGAGGTGCTCGCCGATCACGCGCGCTGGCTGATCGGCGACGGCTCCGAGCCCGCGGTCGACGCGATGCGCGAGATCGTCGACGGCTGCAAGGCACTCTCGTTCCGCCTCGCGCGCCGCCGCGAGTTCGATTCTGCGCCGGTGACGGCCGCGCTGGCCGACGCCTGGAGCCGAGCCATGGACGGGCTGCTCGAGGCGGCCGGTTGAGCGACGGAGCTCAGGGGCTTTCCACCGGGTGGGAGGTCGCGGGCACGGCGCCCGACGCGTGCGCCGACCCCAGTCAGCTCGATCGGCTCGATTGGCTGCCCGCGCAGGTGCCCGGGACCGCCGCCTCGGCGCTCCGCGCCGCGGGCCGATGGGAGCGCGGCGACAGCCGCGACTTCGACGCCGAGGACTGGTGGTTTCGCGTTGGGTTCGCAGCACGGCGGGCCGAGGCCGGCGAGCAGCTTGCGCTCGAGCTTGACGGGATCGCGACGGTCGCCGACGTGTACCTCAACGGCGAGCACGTGCTCGCCAGCGAGTCGATGTTTGCCGCCCACGAGCTCGATGTGACGGGCCGGATCCGCGAGCACAACGAGCTCTCGATCCGCTGCCGCGCGCTCGCGCCGCTACTGGCGGTATCGCGACGCCCCCGCGCGCGCTGGCGCACCGCGCTCGTCTCGCACGGCAACCTGCGCTTCTACCGCACGATGCTGCTCGGCCGCGCGCCCGGGTTCGCGCCCGCCCCGGCGACCGTCGGGCCGTGGAAGCCGGTCGCGCTGCGCCGCGACCGCGGCATCCACGTGACGCGGTCAGACCTGCGCCCGACGTTGCAGGGCGGTCGCGGCGTCCTGCGCGTCGACGCTGCGCTGACGGTGCTCGTGGGCGCGCCGCAGGTCCGCGCCGCGACGATCGAGCTGTCGGGTCCGAGCGGGACGCACCGGGCGCAGCTGTCGCTCGAGGCGTTCGATGGGGACGCCGTTGCGGTCCGGGGCGAGCTCGCGATCGACGACGTTGCGCCGTGGTGGCCGCACACGCACGGCGAGCCGGCGCTTTACCGAGCGCGGCTGCTGGTAGCGGCGGGGGACGAGCACGTGCTCGACGCCGGCTCGGTCGGATTTCGCGCGCTCGAGGCCGGCGGTGCGCTTGACCGCGACGGGATCAGGCTGTCGATCAACGGCGTGCCGGTGTTCGCACGCGGCGCCGTGTGGACGCCGCTCGATTCGGCGATGCCGTGCTCGGGTGACGTCGAGCTCGAGCGCGCGCTCGAGATCGTCGTCGCCGCCGGAATGAACATGCTGCGGGTGCCCGGCACCGCCTGCTATGAGAGCGATCGCTTCTACGAGCTCTGCGACCGCCTCGGGATTCTCGTCTGGCAGGACTTCATGTTCGCCAACCTCGACTATCCCGAGCAGGACGAGCGGTTCATGGAGACGGTGGCGCGCGAGGTGCGTGGCGTGCTCGGAACGCTCGCCAGGCGCCCGAGCCTCGCCGTGCTGTGTGGCGGCAGCGAGGTGGCTCAGCAGGTCGCGATGCTAGGCCTCGATCCCGAGCTCGCGGACGGCCCGTTGTACGGCGAGCTGCTGCCGTCGCTCGTCGCCGATGCCGAGGTCGATGCGCCGTACATCCCCTCGAGCCCGTGGGGCGGCCACTTGCCGTTTCGGCCGGGTCAGGGGATCGCCCATTACTACGGCGTCGGCGCCTACCTGCGCCCGCTGACCGACGCCAGGCTCGCCGAGGTCCGGTTCGCCTCCGAATGCCTCGCGTTCGCCAACGTCCCCGACGACGAAGCGCTGGAGGAGCTGGGCGCCGGCGGGGCGGTCGTCCACCACCCGCGCTGGAAGGCGGGGGTGCCGCGTGACGCCGGTGCCGGCTGGGACTTTGAGGACGTCCGCGACCACTACCTGCGCGAGCTGTTCGAGCTCGAGCCGGCGGCGCTGCGCAGCACCGACCCCGAGCGCTACCTCGAGCTTTCGCGGGCCGTCAGCGGCGAGCTGATGAGCGAGGTGTTCGGCGACTGGCGACGTACGGCCTCGACATGCGCCGGCGGGCTCGTGCTGTGGCTGACCGATCTCGTGCCGGGCGCCGGCTGGGGCGTGCTCGACCATCGCGGTGAGCCGAAGGTCGCCTACCACCACCTTCGTCGCGCGCTCGCGCCGGTTGCCGTGTGGAGCACCGACGAGGGCCTCGCGGGGATCGCCGCGCACGTCGCCAACGACCGGCCCGAGCCGCTGCGCGCGACGCTGCGGCTCGCGCTCTACCGCGACCTCGAGATCCGCGTCGACGAGGCGCAGCGCGAGCTCGAGCTGGGGCCACACGACGCCTGCACGCTCGACGTCGAGCAGATCCTCGGCCGGTTCGTCGACGTGTCCTGGTCGTATCGGTTCGGCCCTCCGGCCCAAGACCTGATCGCGATCAGCCTCGAGCGCGACGGCGAAATGCTGTCGCAGTGCTTCCGGCTCCCGGCCGGCCGCCCGAGCCGTCGTGAGCGGCCCGAGCAGCTCGGTCTGACCGCAGTCGTGCAGCAGCGCGACGAACGAACCGCGCAGCTGACCGTGTCGAGCAGCCGGTTTGCGTACGGTGTACGCGCCGCCGTCCCCGGCTTTCGGTCCGACGACGACGCGTTCTGCGTCGAGCCGGGCGGTGAGCGGGTGATCTCGCTGCGGCGGGTCTCGGAAGCCTCCGGAGCGGGCACCCTGACGGCGCTCAACCTCGATGGCCGTATGCGGCTGGAGGTCGCGGCATGACTGCGACGAAGACCGGGGACCGCGCGCAGCCGGTCGTGCTCGAGCTCGAGCCCAACCCAGTCCACGCCGTGCTGCACTTGCCGCCGGCGGAGGCACGGAAGCCGACGGCCGTGCTGATCTGCCCTGCGTTCGGCTGGGAGGAGATGTGCTCGCACCGCGGGCTGCGAACTTGGGCGCGGACGCTCGCCAAGTCCGGGTACCCGACCGCCAGGTTCGACCTGCCGTCGACTGGCAACAGCGCCGGCGTGCCGTCTGACCCGGACCGGCTCGAGGCATGGACGGGCGCGATCGCCGGCGCGGCGCGGTGGCTGCGCGACAGCACCGGGGCCGCGCGAGTCGTCGCGATTGGGATCGGGCTGGGAGGGATGCTGTCGCTGCGTGCGGTCGCTGAGCACGCCCCGATCGACGATCTCGTCCTCTGGGGCGTGCCCGCGAAAGGGCGGCTGCTGGTGCGAGAGCTGCAGGCCTACGCGCGCGTCGTCGCAGCACGGCGGCCCGAGGACATCCGGTCGGATTCGCTCGCCGACGGCGATCTCGACCTGATCGGCTTCTTGATGAGCTCGCAGACCGCCCGCGCCCTCCAGAGCCTCGATCTGACCCAGCTCGACCTGCCCGACGGGCCAGAGCGCCGGGTGCTGATCCTGGCCAGGGACACGCTGGCGCCCGACGTGACGTTGCGGATGCATCTCGAGCAGTGCGGCGCGACCGTGAGCACCGAGGACACCGCGGACTACGCGACGCTGATGGCAAGCCCACAGGAGTCGCGCACGCCTGTGCAGACGATCGCCAAGACGATCGCGTGGCTTGACGCGGGGCCCGCGCGCCGGCGCGAGACGCCACGCGAGCAACCGCCACCACAGCGCCCGTCGATGCAGCTGATGAACGGCGGCAACCCGATCCAGGAGTCGCCGTTCACTTTCGACGGCGAGCTGAGCTGCCTGTTTGGCGTGCTCAGCGAGCCGCTGCAGGCGCAGCGGGCGCCGATCACGGCGGTGTTGCTCAACGGCGGCGCGCTGCGGCACATCGGCCCGAGCCGCACGTGGGTCGAGATCTCCAGGCGCTGGGCCGCGCGCGGGATTGCGACCGTGCGGATCGACATGCCGGGGATCGGCGAGTCCGACGGCGATGAGCACGAGCCGGTCCCGGATGCGAGCTTCTATACGCCGCAGCGCACCGAACAGACGCTTGCGATCCTCGACCAGCTTGCCGCGCGAGGGCTGTCGGACCGGTTCGTGCTCGGCGGCCTGTGCTCGGGCGCGTATTGGTCACTGCACGCCGCGCTCGCCGACGAACGCGTTCGAGCCGCGCTGATGATCAACCTCTACTCAGTGTTCTGGAGCGCTGACCTCGTCGCCGAGCGCGACACCAAGCACTCGCTCGGCGCGCTCCGCGGCAGCGCCTGGCGGCGCCTGGTGCGTCGCGACCTGACCGCGGCACAGGCGCGTACCGCGCTCGCCAGCCTCCGTCCCAGCCATCTGCGCGCCGGCGCCGGCAACCCGGTCGAGCGTGCGCAGAGCGACGAGATCGAGCTCGCACTGGACCGTCTGCGCGCCCAGGGCACGCACGGTTTGATGCTGTTCTCGCGCGGTGAGGGTCTGTACGACCAGCTCGTGCGCCAGGGCGTCGTCGAGCGGATCGAGCGTTGGCCGAACCTGGCGATCGAAGAGCTGCCCACCAGCGATCACATGTTCCGCGCGATCTGGCTCCAGCACCACGTCCACGGCCTGCTCGACGCCGCCCTCGACCGGGTGCTCGCCGAGCAGTCTGGGTAGCCTGCGACGTCGATGACCGACGTCGCGCAGCGGACCTGGCCCCCGCCCGAATGGCTCGATGCGCGCGCTGCCCAGCGGTTGCAGCGTCATCTCGACGCGGCCCTTCGCCGCGCACGCTCGACCGGCGCGCCGGCGCTCGTCAGCGTCAGCTGCGCGATCGGCGAGAGCGTCGACCCGACGGCCGTCGCGGCGGCGTCCCGGCGGCCGCGCGAGCCGTGGTTCTGCCTCGAGCAGCCCGACCGCGATCGCTCGGCACTCGCGGCGATCGGGTCGGTCCGCGCGCTCGAGGCGCACGGCCCCGACCGGTTCAAGCAGGTCGCCAAGCGCTGGCGGGCGTTAGCCGCCGCTGCAATCGCAGACGACGCAGACGGTCCGCCCGGAGCCGGGCTGATCGCGCTGGGCGGGTTTGCTTTCGCCGCTGACGGCGCCGATACCCCGCGCTGGGACGGGTTTGCACCCGCGTCGCTGGTCGTCCCCGAGGTCTCGCTCGCGCGCAAGGCCGCCCGCGTCACGCTCACGCTCAACCTCGATGTCGCCCCCGACGACGCCGTCGAGGACCTGCTTGAGCGAGCGTCGCGACGGCTGGGCGAACTTCGCTCGCCGTCACTGCCGCTGCTCGACCCGGCGCCGACTGGGTCGTTCGCGGTCAGTAGCCCGATGCCGCCCTCCCACTACGAGGAGGCCGTCGCCAGCGCGGTGCGACGGATCCGCGCGGGCGAGCTCGAGAAGATCGTGCTCGCGCGTGACGTCGAGGTTCGCGCGCCGACCGACCACGATCCCGCGGCGGTGCTCGGGGTGCTGCGCGAGGCGTTCTCGTCCTCGTACGTGTTCGCCGTCGGGCGCGGCGACGCGACGTTCGTAGCGGCGACGCCCGAGCTTTTGATTCGCTGCGAGGGCCAGCGGGCCAGCACGGTCGCGCTGGCCGGCTCGATCGGTCGCAGTGCCGACCCGGCCGTCGACGATCACCTCGGCGAGCAGCTGCTCGGCAGCGACAAGGACCGCGAGGAGAACGCGATCGTCGCGCGGCGGATCGTGCGCGCGCTCGCGCCCCACTCGGTGTGGGTGACGGCCGCGCCCGACCCGGTCGTGGTCCGCGTCGCCAACATCCAGCACCTCGCGCGCCCGATCCGCGCACAGCTCACCTCGCCGGTCGGCGCGATCGCGCTCGCCGGCGTCTTGCATCCGACGCCGGCGGTCGGCGCCGAGCCGGGCGAGCTCGCGGCGACGCTGATCCCGGCGCTCGAGGGCCTCGACCGCGGCTGGTACGCGGGCACCGTCGGCTGGACGGACTCGAGCGGCGACGGCGAGTTCTGCGTGGCGCTGCGTTGCGCGCTGCTGCGCGGCCGGCTCGCGCACCTGTACGCCGGCGGCGGCATCGTGCGCGACTCAGATCCCGCCTCCGAGCTGGCCGAGACCGAGGTCAAGCTGCAGGTGATGCTGCCGCTGCTCGCGGGTTAGCCGCCGGTGACGGCAGCCGCGACCCGGCGGTGCAACGCGAGGTTCTGCTCGCGGTCGGTCGTGACCTCGATGATCGTCGCGGCGCGCTGCGCGACCGAGCGCTCCAGCGCGTCGCGCAGCTGCGCGATCGTCGTCGGGTGCTCGTAGCCCAGGCCGTAGAGCGCCGCCGCTCGCGAGAAGTCCAGGCCGTGCGGAGTCGCGACGTGCTGCTCGAACGCGTCGGTCTCGCCGGCCACCGGGAGGAAGTGGAAGATGCCTCCGCCGTCGTTGTTGAGCAGCACGATCGTCAGTGCCAGTCCAAGACGCGTGGCCGCGAGCAGCCCGCCGATGTCGTACGCAAGCGCGACGTCGCCGATCAGCAGCACGACCGGCTCGCCGGTCGCGGCGGCGACTCCGAACGCCGATGAGACGGTGCCGTCGATCCCGTTGGCGCCGCGGTTTGACAGCGTCCGCGGCGCCAGCTCACGCGCCGCCGTGAACTCCTCCACATCTCTGATCGGCATCGACGAGGCCACGAACAGCGTCGCATTCGGCGCCAGCCACTCGCCCAAGGAGCGCGCGACGAGCGGCTCTGAGAGCGTGTCACCGAGGGTCTGCACGATCGCATCGGAGGCGCCGTCGTCGGCATGGCGCCAGGCCGCGAGCCAGTCAGGGTCCGCAGGTGTCTCCGGCGCATGCGCCTCGAGCGCGACAGCCGGATCGCCCGGGTCGCTGACGCTGATCACCGCATCCGGATCCTGCCATGCGCCCTCTGGATCGAGCGCGACCTGGTCGGCGTGCTCGAGTGTCGCCAGCCACCTCCGCAGCGGCTTTGACGTCGGCAGGTCGCCGATCCTGATCACGAGCTCGGGCGCCATCTCGCCGGCGAACCGCTCGTCGCGCAGGAGCAGGTCGTAGTGTGCAATCGCCGCGGGGCCGTGGCGGGCGCCCGACAGCGGGTCGGCGAGCAGCGGGTAGCCGGCGCGCTCAGCGAACCTCGCGGCGGACTGCCCCAGCCGGCCGTCGCGTTCGTAGCGGCCCGCGACGACTACCCCGCGGGCCGGGAGCCCCGCAAGCACGGTCGCTGGCGCGGCTGGCGCCGGCGAGCGGCGCACCCACGGACGGCCGTCGGCGCGCCCGCTCGGGTCGGCCGGTAGTGGCGTCGAGACCACCAGCGGCTCGCGGAGCGGGAAGTTGAGGTGGACGGGGCCGGGCCTGCCCTCGACCGCCGTCCAGAACGCCCGGCATGCCAGCGACCGGATCCAGCGCATCCGCTCAGGGGTCGCGTCATGGACCCCGACCTCGACGAACCACTTGACGGCGTCGCCGTAGAGCTTGATCTGGTCGATCGTCTGACCGGCGCCGACGTCGCGCAGCTCGGGTGGCCGGTCGCCGGTGAGCACGATCAGCGGCACACGCGACTGCGACGCCTCGATCACGGCGGGCGCGAGGTTCGCCGCCGCGGTGCCCGAGGTGCACGTGACCGCGACCGGGCGCCCCGACGCCTTCGCGACGCCGAGCGCGAAGAAGCCCGAGCAGCGCTCGTCGATGTGCGACCAGCAGCTGATTCGTGGCTCACGGGCGAGCGACAGCACGATCGGCGTGCAGCGCGAGCCAGGCGACGTGCAAGCGTGTTCCATCCCGCAGCGCGCGAGCTCGTCGCAGAACGCGCGTAGCAGCAGATACGTGTCGGTGGCGGTCATGATTGCGATGCGATGGCGCCGACGGTCGTCCTACTGCATGGCTTCACCCACACCGGACGCAGCTGGGGTCCGGTGGGCGCGGCGCTCGCCGAACGCTACACGCCGGTCGCACCTGACATCCGCGGCCACGGCGACGCGTCCGATCGCGAGCCGGTCACGCTCGAGGCGGTGATCGACGATGTCGCCGCGGCCGGCGGCGACTCGTTCGCGCTCGCCGGTTACTCGATGGGCGGCCGGCTTGCGCTGCACGTCGCGCTCGCCCACCCCGACCGGGTGACCCGCCTGACGCTGATCGGTGCAAGCCCTGGGATCGCCGACGCAGCCGAGCGCGAGGCGCGTCGCCAGGACGACGAGCGGCTCGCGGGCGAGATCGAGCGCTCGACGATCGAGGAGTTCGCGCGGCGGTGGGCGCAGACCCCTGTGCTCGCGGGACTGCCTGCTGCCGCTTTGGACGCCGCGCACGCCGACCGCCTGCGATCGACGCCGCAGGGACTGGCGCGGTCGCTGCGCGGGCTGGGCACGGGCGCGCTGCCGTCGTTGTGGGACCGGCTCGGGGAGCTGGCGATGCCGGTCACCCTCGCCGTGGGCGAGCGCGACGAGAAGTTCCGGCGAATCGCTGCCGACATGGCGGTTCGAATTCCCCGGGCGCCGGTCGTGATCGTTCCGGGCGTGGGCCACGCGGTGCATCTCGAGGCTCCCGAGGCAATCTCGGTGTTGCTGAGCCAGCCTGACTGACAGGTTTCGGACGGCCCCGCCGTGGGTACGGCGAAGTCGCGGCGCTAGCGCACGGCCGCCGCCGATTGCCACGCGCGCCACCGCGGGGCGGTCAACCACCGAGGAGAGGGAGGTAGGACCATGTATCCATCCGGATCGCTAATGCGCCGGTTGTTGGCTGTGGCTGCGACCGCGCTCGCTGTAGGTGCCGTCCTAGCGCCAACCGGCAGCGCGACGGGGCATCGCAGCACCAAGCCGGCGGCCAGGAGCGGCACCGCCCAGCCGTCTGGAACGTTGCCGTATCAGAATCCGCGGCTGCCGATCAGGCAGCGCGTAGCGGATCTCCTGTCAAGGATGACGCTGGCGGAGAAGATCGGTCAGATGACGCAGGCCGAGCGCGCCAGCATCGACGCGGACCCGTCGACGATCGCGACCGACAACCTCGGAAGCGTGCTCTCAGGCGGCGGTTCTGTCCCGACGCCCAACACCCCATCTGCATGGGCCGACATGGTCGACCGCTATCAGCGGGCGGCGCTGGCCACACGGCTGCACATCCCGTTGATCTACGGGATCGATGTCGTGCACGGCGACGGCAACATGGATGGGGCGACCGTGTTTCCCCACAACATCGGCCTCGGTGCCTCGCGTGATCCGTCGCTGGTACGCCAGGTGGAGCACGTGGCCGCCGAAGAGACCCGCACGACGGGACCGCAATGGGCGTTCGCCCCGTGCATCTGCGTCGCACGCGATGACCGCTGGGGCCGCACCTACGAATCGTTCGGCGAGGACCCGAAGCTGGTGGAGGAGATGGAGACCGCGATCGACGGCTTCCAGGGTCCGCCCGGGCATCTGTCGGATCCGGACCGCGTGCTGGCCACCGCCAAGCACTTTGCCGGCGACGGCTTGACCACCTACGGAACGGGATCGAACAATCAGACGACCGGCAACTACCCCATCGACCAGGGCGTCGATGAGGTCGATCACGCCACGTTCAATCGGCTCGCACTCGCGCCGTACGTGACTGCAGTGCGCGACCACCACGTGGGCTCCGTAATGCCGTCCTATTCGGACGTCGACTGGACCGAGGATGGGCTCGGCAACAGGATCAATATGCACGGCAACCGGGATCTGATCACCGGCTGGCTGAAGGACAAGATGGGCTTCAAGGGGTTCCTGATCTCCGATTACAACGGGATCGATCACATCAATCCCGAGACGTACACGTTCGCCCAGAAGGTGGCGGCGGGCGTGAACGCCGGCATCGACATGTTCATGCAGCCGCAGAACTTCGAGCTGTTCGAAACGACGTTGACCGATCTGGTCAACTCGGGCCAGGTGCCGATGGGGCGGATCGACGATGCGGTGAGCCGCATCCTGACCGCGAAGTTCGAGCTCGGGCTGTTCGAGCATCCGTTCACAGACCGCCGCTACATCAACCAGGTCGGCGATGCTGCCCATCACGCGCTGGCCCGCAGGGCGGCCGCCGAGTCGCAGGTGCTGCTCAAGAACAGCCGTCACGTATTACCAGTCCAGGGCCGCCACGACGTCTATGTCGCCGGCTCAAACGCCAACAACATCGGCAACCAAGCTGGCGGCTGGACGCTGACGTGGCAGGGCGGCTCGACCAACGTGATCCCAGGGACGACGATCCTCGACGGGATCAAGCAGCTTGCTGGAGGCAGCGTGACCTACAGCCAGGATGCCTCGGCGCCGATCCCGCACGATGCCACCGGCATCGTCGTGGTCGGCGAGACGCCGTACTCCGAGGGCTTCGGCGACGTCTTCGGTCCGCAGTGGGGGTTCGACCCCGGGGACAACGGCGTGCTGCGGCCGGTCAAGGACATGCAGCTGTCGGCGGCCGACAAGGCCGCGGTCGACAGGGTGTGTGCCGCGGCGAAACGGTGCGTGATGGTGATCGTGTCCGGGCGGCCGCTGATCCTCGATCCGGCGCAGCGCAACGAGGCCGACGGGATTGTGGCGTCGTGGCTGCCCGGCAGTGAGGGTGCCGGCGTCGCGGACACGCTGTTCGGCGCGCGCCCGTTCACCGGCAAGCTGCCGGTGTCGTGGCCGCGGACGCTCTCGCAGGAGCCGATCAACATCGGCGATCCGCATTACGACCCGCTGTATCCGTACGGGTACGGCCTGACGACACACGCTGGTCACGGACACATGACCAGCAGCTGAACGCGCGGGGCGGGTCGCGGTGGTCGCGGCCCGCCCCGTAGCTTGACTCGAGCCGGCGTCGGGCATGCTTTACACCTCGAGGCACCCGAGGCGATCGCGACTCTTCACCGCGACGGCTACGTTTAGGTGATGGCAACTCGTGTTGGCCTGGCGCACGTGGCGGCGGTGTCGTTCCTGGCAGCTCGCGTGGCGCCTTCGGGGGCGTTCTGGCTTGCGTTGGCGGGCGGCACCGCCGTCGCGCGCGAAGCGGATCTGCGCGGCGTCCGCGCGGGGTATGCGAGCAGCGCGGCGGCGATGCTGCAGACGGTGGCCATGGTTGGCCCGCTTCGCCTCAGCGCTCCGCTCACCCAGGCGCTCAGCGCGCCGCTGCTGGGCGGAATGCATGCCCGAGGGCGGCGATGGTTGAGCATGCTTGTAGTTTGCCTGGCGATCCGACTCGCGATCTATGCCGCGCTCACGTCGTTCACGGTGTTCGTGCTGCTCGGCCCCGCCGGTTACGCGGGCTCGTTTGACGCGCTGTTCGGCTGGCTGCCGCTGCTTCCGGAAGGGCTGGCGGGCGCGCTGCTGATCACCGCGATCGCCAACCTCGTCTCTGCAGTCTTCTTCTCGACGATCCAAGTCGTCCTCTATCGCCGCGCACTCAGCGCGTGGCCGGAGCCCGCGGCCGCCCAGCCTCCGCGGAGCGCCGCGCCGCCGTCGCCCGTCGAGCGCTCGGGCGCCGATCCGCGGATGGTGGTGGCCGTGGCAGCAGCGGTAACCACTGTCCTGCTGTTCACGCATAGCTGGATCGTGCTTAGCGCGGTCACGGTCTGGCTCGCGGGCGCAGCCGTTCTGGCGCGGGACGGCGACCGCGAGGTGGCGAAGATCGGGCTGCTGCTCGCGGTCATGTTGGCCGCCGGAACCTTGATCGCATCGTTGGTCGGCGGACTTTCCATCAACGAGGCCGCCAGCCGCACCGTCCGGGCCGCACTGCTCGTGCTCGTCGCGACCTGGATGCGGGTCGCCGCCGGCAGCGGCGGGCTGCGCGAGGCCTTTCGCCGCGGACTGCTTGCGATCCGGCGTCTGCCGGGAGCCGAGGATGCGGCCCACCTCCTCAGTGACCTCGACTCCGGTCGCCTGCTCGCAGGGTCAGCCACGGCGCTCCAGGACCGCTTGCGTGGGGTGCGGCGGCGGCCAATCGCGGTGGCGGACGCAGTGCTCGGGTGGGTCGCGCAGGAAGCCCAGGCGATCGGGCCTGAGCATGCCGATGCCACCAAGGCGGTCCTGACGATCAGGCTGCGCGACGCGACGCTCGCGGCCTCGGTGCTGCTACCTGCGGCCGCCCTCGTTGCCGCGATCGGTAGCTGAGCCGCTGCGGCAAACGTCCCATCGAAGGCTGCGGGAACGTCGGCCGGGATGTTCGCTCCGTCCACGGGAGCGAACGTCCCGTGGACGGCAGGCGGCACCTCAGGTGGGACGTTTGCACACGCCCTGCCTGCGAAAAGATCCCAGGTGCCGTCAGCCGTACCAGTCGATCAGGCCGTCGCCGAGACCCGGGCCAGTCGGCGCGCCGATCACGCCGGCACTTGGCGCAAGCGGGTCGTCGCGATCCGCGAACACCCCGAGCGTCGCCAGCCCGCACGGGCGGTCCGGTTTGATCGC
>DASXDD010000222.1:0-46524 GCA_036490775.1 Solirubrobacteraceae bacterium
TCGCCGCCAAGGCGCGCGAGTCGCGCGACGACCGCATGCGAGACCGCCTCGGGTCGGACGCCCTGCACGCGGGCCGCGTTTGCGGCGGCCGGCTCGACACGCTCGGCCTCTAGCACCGACACGAGCTCGCGCAGCAGGAACGGGTTGCCGGCGCTGGCCTGCGCGCACGCCGAGCAGAACGCCGGATCGGCCTGGTCGCCGAGCGCTGAGCGGACGAGCGTCGCGACGGCGTCGGCGCTCAGCGAGCCGGGCGCGACGATCACCGCTCGCGGCTCATTGCGCAGTGCGGCCAGCACCTCGCCGGTGGCGCCCGGCTCGCCGTCACGCGCAGTCAGCGCGACGATTACGCCGAGCTCCTCACAGCGGGCACTGAGGTAGGCCAGGAACCGCAACGACGAGGGGTCGGCCCAGTGCGCGTCGTCGACCGCGATCATCACCGGCCCGAGCTCGGCGAGGTTGGCGGTGAGCCAGTACAAACCGTGAACGAGCGTGAAGCTGAGGTCCCCGGCGGGGCGCCCGCCGGCCGCGCTCTCGACGTAACGGCCACCGGCGGCCGCGACCGGCGCGAGGTCGAACAGTGGGCTGGCGAGCGCCGCCGCTCCGCGGAACAGCGCCGGGCGCCGGTCGGGGTCGGCGCGGTCCAGCGGCCCTTCGAACAGCTGCCGGACGACCCCGAACGCGAACTCCTGCTCAAGGTCCGACGCCCGCGCACGGAGTACCTGCATCCCTGCCTGCTCGGCCATCTCGCGCGCGGCCTGCAGCAACGCGGTCTTGCCGATCCCGGCGGCGCCGCTGATCAGCACGAGGCTGCCGGCACCGTCAGAGGAGGCCGCATCAATCGTCCGCCCCAGGCGGGCGAGCTGATCCTCGCGCTCGAGCAGCACGGGCGGCACGCCCGGCGAGTCTACGGCGACGGCGCGTCCCAATCGTCCGCCGGGGGTAGCGCGACGAGCCCGCTCGGATTGATCTGCGGGTGGGTGCCGTAGTAGTGCGTACGGATCTCGTCGAAGTCGACTGTCTCGGCGACGCCGGGCCACTGATAGAGGGCCCGCGCGTACGGCCACAGGTGCTCGTACTCGGTGAGCTTGCGGATCGAGCACTTGAAGTGGATCTGGTAGACGGCATCGAACCGCACCAGCGTCGTGAACAGCCGCCAGTCGGTCTCGACCGGCGCGTCGCCGAACAAGAAGCGGCGGTCAGCCAGCCGGGCATCGAGCGAGTCGAGGGTCTCAAACAGGCCCCGCACCTCGCTCTCATACACGCTCTGGCGGGTCGCGAAGCCGGCCTTGTAGACAGCGTTGTTGACCGTGTCGTAGATCAGGTCGTTGAGCTCCTCGATCTCGCCGATCTCGCCGTCCGGGACGAGCTCGATCGGGTGGGTCGCGAGGCGCGCGAACACCGTGCCCAGCATCCGCAGGATGTCGGCCGACTCGTTGGACACGATCACGCCGGTGTGCTTGTCCCACAGCACCGGCACCGTGACCCGCTCGTCGTAGTCGGGCTCGGTCGCGGCGTATGCCTCCGCGAGGAACTCAAACCCGTTGACGTCGTCGACGTAGCCGCCGCCGGTGAACTTCCAGCCCGTGTCGTTCTCGCGGATCGGGTCGACGAACGAGATGCCGATCACATCCTCGAGGCCCATCAGGCGTCGAGCGATCATCGTGCGATGCGCCCACGGGCACGCGCGGCCGACGTACAAGTGGTAGCGGCCGGCCTCTACGGGGAACTCGGTCGAGCCGTCGTCGGAGACCCAACGACGAAACCGGCTCTCCTGACGACGAAACGCCCCGTCGGAGTGCTCCCGCGACGGCGAGTCCGTGGTCGTGGCTGCTTCCCGCACCGACCACACTTTAACGACCGCAGCCGGTCCGCTAGCCTGGCAGCCGATGAGCGACCAGGCAGACAAGGCGTCGCGCTTTCTGGCGCTGCACCAGCCCGGCGAGCCGCTGCTGATTCCGAATCCTTGGGACGCCGGCTCGGCGAAGATCCTCGCGTCGCTTGGCTTCCAAGCGCTCGCGACGACCAGCAGCGGCCACGCGGCGACGCTCGGCCGGCTCGACGGCGGCGTCAGCCGAGACGAGGCGATCGCCCACGCCGCGGAGATCGTCGCCGCAACCGAGCTTCCGGTGTCCGCCGATCTCGAGAACCTTTTCGCGGACAGTCCCGAAGCCGTCGTGCAGACGATCGAACTCGCGCTCGGCGCGGGCCTTGCGGGATGCTCGATCGAGGACTACAGCGGAGACTCGATCTACGACCCCGGGCTCGCCAAGGAGCGCGTGGCGGCTGCCGCCGAGGCGGCTCACGGTGGGGGCGTGCACCTCGTGCTCACCGGTCGCGCCGAGAACTTCATCCGCGGCAACCCGGACCTTGCCGACACGATTGCGCGGCTGGTTGCCTACCAGGACGCCGGCGCCGACGTGCTCTACGCGCCCGGTCTGACGAGCGCCGACGAGATCCGCGAGGTGATCGCATCCGTCGATCGGCCCGTCAACGTGCTCGCGCGGACGGGTCTGCCGCCGGTCTCGGAGCTTGCCGAGCTCGGTGTCAGCCGTGTATCGGTCGGCGGCCATTTCGCGTTCGCGGCGATCGCCGGCCTGATCGCGGCCGCGACCGAGCTGCGCGACGAAGGCACCTACGGGTTCGCGAAGGCATCCAGCGCCGGTGCTCGCGGCGCCCGCGAGGCGTTCTCCTAAGACCTAGGCCGCGGCGCGGAGGCTGCGCAGCGGCGGTCGCTGCACGGGCTCGCTCGAGATCGTGTGCGGACCGTCGTCGCCGGGCGCCGTGAACGACGTCGGCAGCGCTGCGTCGAGCCGGCCCTCGCGCACGAGCCGCGACGTCACCGCCTGAAGCACGGCGTACGCCATCGGCCCCAGATCTCGCAGCGACTGGTGGGCGTTCTGGCGCACGTCGAGGTCGACCTGCGCGATCGCGTCGAGCCCGAGTGTCGCGTGCGCGTCGATCAGCAGCGCGATGTCGACCCCGTAGCCGGTCACGAACGGCAGCCGCTCGAGCACGTCCCGGCGAGCGGCGATCTCGCCCGACAGCGGCTGCTGGATCGCGGCGAGCTCGGGGTAGAACATGTTCAGCAGCGGCCGTGCGGTCAGCTCGGTGACGCGACCGCCGCCGTCAGGGAAGGTCGTGTCGCCGATGCGGAACGGGCGGCGATAGAAGCCCTTGACGAACGAGATCCGAGGCTCGCACAGCAGCGGCCCGATCAGGCCGCGGACGAAATGGGCGCCGAACTGCTCTGAGTCGGCGTCCACGAAGCACACGACGTCGCCCCGCAGCACCCGCAGCGAGCGCCACATTGCGTCGCCCTTGCCGAGCACCGGCCCATGCTCGGGCCACAGCGCCTCCTGATCGTGGACGTCGGCGCCGAGATCGCGGGCGATCTGGGCGGTGCCATCGGTCGAGTCGTCGACGACGACGACCTGGTCGACGATCCCCTCTACCCGCAGCTGCGCGAGCGTTTCGAGGATCGGGCCGATCGTCGCCGCCTCGTTGCGAGCCGGCAGACACACGGACACCGTGCGGTCGTGCTGCGCCGCGAGCCGCTCCGCCGTGAACTCAGCGTGATCGAACGTGTTGCTGCGATACCAGGATCGGAGCCGCGCCGACATCGATGTAGAGGATGGCATCGCCGCCAGTTCGGCTTGTCAGGGCTCGGCGGTCACGAGCCGCTTGATCGAGCGTCGCGCCCATGCGACCGGTCCAAACCGGTCGCGCAGCGCCCCCACGGTGAGCTCGGTGTCGTACTCCACTCGGCGCAGCTCGATCGACGCGTCGTCGTGCACAAGCGCAAACGCCGCGCGCGCGTCTCCGTCGAGCGGCAAGCCGACGCTGCCGGGGTTCAACAGCTCGACCCCTCGAGGTCCGGGGCGCCGGAACTGCAGGTGCGTGTGGCCGAACACCAGGCGCGGCTCGCCGGCGTCGGCGAGCAGCTCCTCATCCTCGTGGCCGGGCTCCGGGAGGAACGAGCGCAGGTCTGAGAGCGGCGAGGCGTGGCAGTAACGGGTGCCGTCGAGCACGACCTGCTCGGGCAGCTCGCCGAGCTGGTCGGCGGCTTCGTCGCCGAGCGCCTCGCGGTAGTCGGCAATGGCGCGCACGAGCAGCTCCTCTTCGGCGGGAATCTCCCCGGGCTCGGACCCCCAGCGGTCGACGTTGCCGCGGATCCAGGCCGCATCTTCTAGCGCGCGCAGCGTCGCGACGACCTCAGCGGGGAACGGTCCGAACAGGCCGTAGTCGCCGCCGAGCAGGAACCGCTGTGCGCCTCCAGCGCGGGCGTCGGCGAGCACCGCCTCGAGTGCCGGGAGGTTGCCGTGGACGTCGTAGAGGAGGGCGAGCGGCGGCATCGATCAGGGTGATATCAGGCGGTCAGGTCCGCCGTTGCTCCCAGCTGAAGCCTCGCACCGCCAGCCAGATCCCGAAGACGGCCCATACGGCGATCACCCCCAGCTCGCTGAGGTTCGCCGAGAGTGAGAGTCCCTTGACCATCGCCCCAGAGAGCCCGTCGATCAGCGGGTACAGCGGCAGCGCCTCGGCGATCGTGCGAAGGAATTCGGGGGCGCTGCTCGAGTCGAACACGAAGAACGACACGAACACGACCGGCAGGAAAACGGCGTTGACGTACGCGGCGGTCGATTCGAAGTTCGGGATCGCGTGCGCGAACGCGACGCCCAGCGCGGCGAAGCAGATCACGCCGATGACGACGAACGCGACCAGCGAGCCCCATTCCGATGGCCAGCCGATCCCGAAGAACACGCGGCCGGCGACGACGATGATCGCGATCTGAAGCGCCGTGTTCGTGACCGCGTTGGCGGCGACGCCGCCGAGGTAGGAGATCGTCGGCAGCGGCGTGCCCCGGATCCGCCTGAGCACGCCGCGCTCGCGCAGGAACACGATGTTGTAGGCGAGCGCCGTGAACGTCGTTGACATCACGCTCATCCCGGCGATCGACGGCACCAGCTTGTTGAGGTCGGATTGGTTGCCGTGGAGGATCACGCCGCCCGCCGTCAGGAATAACAGCGGCAGCACGAAGTTGAAGAACGCAGCGCTCGGGTTGCGCCAGAACAGGCGGCGCTCGAGGCGGTACTGGCGCCAGGTCAGCGACAGCGGACCCGGCGAGTGCTCAGTCGGTCGCAGCGCTCGCGATGACGTCGGCATCGTCCACCTCCGCGGTCAGTTCCAGGTACACGTCCTCGAGCGTCGGCCGGGTCACCGTCAGCCCATCGAGCTTGCGCCCCTGCGCCAGCGCTGCAGCCGTGAGCTCGTGCAGCAGCGTCGTCGGGTCCTCAGTCTCGCGCTGCACCAGGCCGCCCTCGCCGTTGCGGTAGGTAACTCGGTACGGAGCCGCGCGCGTGCCGGCGCTGAGTTCCTGCGGCGCGCCCTCGATCATGATCCGGCCGTCTTTGATGATTGCCACCCGGTCTGCCAGTGATTGCGCTTCGTCGAGATAGTGTGTGGTCAGCAGCACGGTCTTACCAAGCTCTCTGAGCGACCGGATCGCGTCCCAGGCGTTTCGCCGGGCTGCTGGGTCGAATCCCGTCGTCGGCTCGTCGAGGAAGATCAGCTCGGGGTCGCCCACCAGCGCCAGCGCCAAGTCGAGCCGGCGCAGCTGACCACCCGACAGCGTACGGGCCGGCGCGTCCTCCTTGCCGTTGAGCCCGGCCAGCGAGATCACCTCCTCGACATCGCGCGGATGAGGGTACATCGAGGCAAAGTGCACAAGCGCCTCGCGGACGCGGATGTGACGGTAGATGCCGCTGCTCTGAAGCACGATCCCGACCCGCGATCGTAGGTCGCGGGCGCGCTTGCCTGGGTCGAATCCAAGCACGGTGACTTCGCCGCCGCTGCGATCGCGGTAGCCCTCCAGGATCTCGACGGTCGTGGTCTTCCCGGCGCCGTTTGGCCCGAGCAGGCCGAACACCTCGCCGCGGCGGACCTCGAAGTCGATCCCCCTGACCGCCTCGAAGTCGCCGTAGGACTTTCGAAGGCCATGGACCTCGATCGCCAGGTCTGACACGTATGTGATGATGCCAGCGCCGCGTCTCGGGAGTGCGTGGGAGCCGACAAAGGGGAATACTCATCTGAAGCATGAGGCGCGTTCTGCAGCTGCCCGTGTACCGCCGTCTGCTCGGCGCGTACACGCTCAACGAACTCGCTTGGTCGATTGGAACGCTGGCACTTGCGTTCCTCGTCTATTCGAGGACCCACAGCGCTCTCGGCGCGGCGGCGTTCTTCCTGTGCTCGCTGTTCGTCCCGGCACTGCTGACCCCGATGTTCGTCGCGCGGCTGGACCAGCGGACTCCCCGGCGCGTGCTGCCGGCGTTGTATGCGCTGGAGGGGTTCGCGTTCCTCGCGCTGGCGTGGACCGCGAGCCACTTCTCGCTCGTGCCCGTCCTGATCCTCACCGCCATCGACGGCGTCCTGGCGCTCGTCGGGCGCTCGCTCGCACGGGCGGCGACGGTCGAGGTGACCACCAAGGAAGGCCTGCTGCGGGAGGGCAATGCCGTCAACAACACGGCGTTCTCGCTGTGCTTCATGGCTGGGCCGGCGATCGGGGGCGTGATCGTCGCCGCGTCGAGCACGAGCGCCGCGCTGGTCGTCAACGCCATTTTGTTCCTCGCGATCGCGGTGACGCTCGCGACCGCCAAGGGACTCCCGGCCGCCGCGCCGGAGGCCGACGAGGCGCGGGGGCGCGTTCGCGCGGCGCTCGCCTACGTCAACTCGCACCCTTCGATCCGGACGCTGTTCAGCGTGCAGGTCGCGGGCGTCCTGTTCTTCACAATCTCGATCCCGGCGGAGGTTGTGTTTGCCGAGCGGACACTGAACTCGGGCGCCGGCGGATACGGCGCGCTGCTGTCGCTGTGGGGCGTCGGCGCGGTCGCCGGCAGTGCCGCCTATGCACGATGGCGCAAGGCGCCGTCGCGCCAGTTGATCGCGCTAAGCGCCGCTGCGCTCGGGATCGGCTTTGCGGTGATGTCAGTCGCGCCGGTGCTGGCGGTCGCGCTCGTCGGCTCGGTGATCGCCGGGGCGGGCAACGGAACCAACTCGGTCGCTGCTCGCACGGCGCTTCAGGAGGAGGTCGAGCCGCAATGGATGGCCCTGATGATGAGTTTCAACGAAGCCCTGTTCCAGTTCGTGCCCGGGCTGGGGATCCTGCTCGGCGGCGCGCTGACCGCGCTCGTGCAACCGCGGGCGACGCTGGCGATCGCCGCGGCCGGCTCGCTGGTGGTCGCCGTGCTGGTCTGGGTACTGCTGCGGCCGGGGATGCTCCGCGCGGACTCCGACCCCGTGATGCCGGCGATCGCAGCCAACGGCGACGGCGCCGGCCATGCCCCCGAGCGACGCCTGGATTCGGCGGCGCAGCCAGGGCACCAGCGGTAGAGTCCTGACCGGGGCATACGTGCGGCGTGCCTGCATCGACATCGGATCGAACACCACGCGGCTGCTGATCGCCGAGTGCGGCGACGGGCTGGTCGAGGTGCACCAGGAGCGGGCCTACACGCAGCTCCGGCGCAGCGTGCGTGATGGTGGTGGGCTGAGCTCTGAGAAGATCTCCGAGGTCGTGGCGGTCGTCGAGGCGCAGCTGGCGCGCGCCCGGGAGCTCGGCTCGGCCGACGTGCGAGGGGTCGCCACCGCCGCGATCCGGCGCGCGGGCAATCGCGATGCGCTTGTCGCCGCGATTCACGACGCGTGCGGGCTGGAGATCGTGGTGCTGTCCGAGGACGAGGAGGCGCGGATGGCGTTTCTCGGCGCGGCCGGCACGCTCGATCACGCCCCGGCCGGCGAGCTAGGGGTTGTCGACGTCGGTGGCGGCTCGTCTGAGCTCGTCGTCGGTACCGCTCCCGACAAGGTCAGGTGGTCGACCTCGTTTGCGATCGGCTCGGGCGACCTCGCGGACGAGTGCCTGCGGTCCGATCCCCCGTCGGAGTCCGAGCTGCACGCCGCGAAGGCCCACGTGGCGGCCGCCCTGAGCGGAATCGACGTACCGCGCCCGACTGAGGCCGTGGCCGTCGGCGGCACCGCGACCTCGCTGCGGCGATTCGCCGGGCCGTTGCTGGACTCGGCCGCGTTCGATCGCTCGCTGAGCCTGCTCGCGAGCGAGCGCGCGGCCGACATCGCCGAACGGTTTGCGCTCGATGTCGAGCGCGTGCGGCTGTTGCCGGCGGGCCTGCTGATCCTCCAGGGCGCGTCCGAGCTGCTCGGTGCCGCGCTTCAGATCGGGCGTGGCGGGTTGCGCGAGGGCGTGCTGCTGGAGGCCTCGCGTGACTAGCGGGGGGACCCCGGAGCCACCGGTCCCGCCCCGGGAGGCGCTGGCGGACGTCCGGGTGCGAGTGCCGACGCGCGGCAACCGGCGCCTCGAGCAGTTCCTCGAGGCCGTCAACGCCGACGATCAGGTCAAGGCCTGGTGGCACGTCTCGGCGATCAACGCAACGAGACGCCTCGGGATGTCCGACCACAGCTGGGTCCACATCCAGATCGTCCTCAACATCGGGCTGCGGCTCGCGAGGCTGCTGTTTCGCCGCGGCGTGATCCCTAGCGTCGTCGCGGACTACGGGATGAGCGAGCGCGACGCCGAGGTTGTGGTCGCCGCCGGCTGCCTGTTCCATTGCGTCGGGATGTCGATTCATCGCGAGGACCACGAGCAGTACAGCCTGTTTCTGACCGCCGACAAGCTCGGCTCGCTGCTTGCGACGGCCTATGAGGAGCCGGAGCGCACGATCATCGCCTCCGAGGCGCTGCACGCGATCATCGGCCACCGCCGAAGGGGCGCCCCGTTCACGATCGAAGCCGGGATCGTCCGGGTCGCCGACGCGCTCGACATGGCGAGGGGTCGCTCGCGGGTCCCGTTTGAGTCCGGGCACCAGAACATCCATTCGTTGTCGGCATACGCGATCGAGGATGTGAAGATCGGTCAGGGAACCGACCGCGCGGTCGGAGTCGAGATCACGATGTCCAACAGCGCCGGGATCTTCCAGGTCGACGAGCTGCTGGCGACGAAGCTGCGCGGCTCGGGTCTCGAGGAGTACATCGAGGTCACCGCACGGATCGACGCCGAGCACGAGCAGCGCCTGATCACGGTGTTCAGGATCTAGTGCCCCGATTCACAAATTCGGTGCCACTCTCGAGACTGCTCACGAATTTCCGAATCGCGGCACTAGCTGATTGCGGCTGCGGGGCGCCGGGTCGGGCGCTACTTGCCGCGGTTATGGCCCGATCCGCCGTCGTCGGTGGTTGGGACGGTTGTGGTCGTGAGGGTGGTCGTCGTGGTTGTCGTCGATCCGCCGTCGTGACCCGATCCATCGCTGCTGTCGTCGGGCGTCGCGGTCGTCACCGGGGTCGCCGAGCCGGCAGCACTGGATCCGTCGCTGCCGCTGCTGCCGCTACCGCTGCTGCCGCTGCCACTGCCACTGCTGCCACTACCGCTGCTGCCACTACCGCTGCTGCCACTGCCGCTGCCGCCATCGCTGCCCGGGAGGTCGCCGGCGGGGTCATCGCTGCCGTGGCCGCCGCTGCCGGTGGTGAGTCCGTTGCCGCCGTCGCTGCCGGAGCCGCCGCCGGGACCGCTGTCACCGCTGCCGGAGTTCGAGCCGCCGGAGGGGCCGGGGCCGCTCGAGCTATTGCCGGAGCCGTCGTTGTGCTTGCCGCCGCCCGAGCTCGCGCCGTCGCGTCCGTCGTCGGATCCTGGCTTTGTGACGAACCCGGCAGACGAGCGATCAGAGCCGCGGTGTCTGTTCTCTCGCGATTCTGCGTCCCGCGAGCCACCACCTGGCCGCTCGCGGACGATCGGCGAGCTTGCGCGGGTCGGGTCGACGACCAGCAGGGCGCTCGCGGCCGCTGGCGCCTGCTGCCTGGCGGCATGCTGGATGCCGGCCTCGCTGCCCTGGGTGGCGCGGTGATGTGCGGCCGGCTGGTTGCTCGAGATCCCGGCGGTGGCGATCGCGCCGGCCGTGGCGGCGATCGCGCCGCCTTTCAGCAGGATTCCCCCGAGCCCGGCCGAGCCGCCGCCGCCGAGCGCCTCGTAGATGCCGCTCGTGCGCCCTGAGCCGCTGCGAAGCGCCCATCCGATCACCGGCGCCGGGACGACCGCCGCGGCCGCAGCCCGCAGCGTTGCCCGAGCGCGATAGATCAGCCCGCGGACTGCGCCGCTGGACAAGCCGAGCGCCGAGGCGAGCTCCTCGTGACTGAGCCCGTCGACAGCGGTGCCGACCATCACCTCGCGCTGGAGGTGCGGCAGCGCCGCAAGCCCGGCGAGCGCCGCGCGAACCGCCATCCGCTGCTCTGCCTCGTGATCGGCTCCGTTCGCGCCGGCGGTCTCCTTCAGTTCGACCGGTACGAGCGCCGGCCGACGTTGGTCTGAGACCGCGACGTTGTGCACGATCCGGTACAGCCAAGCGCGGGGATCGCGGACGTCGACGCCGGTGCGGATCGCGCTCCACGCCTGCAGCAGTGCCTGCTGGAGCGTGTCCTCAGGGTTGACGCCTAGGCTGCCGACGCGGCGGCAGTAGGCCAGCAGCGGTCGGCGGTAGCGCCGCACCAGCGCCTCGAATGCGCGTTCGTGCCCGGCGCGCGCCAGCGCCGTGAGCTGCGCGTCTGACTGCGTCTGCAGGAACCGAAGTGATAGCGCCAGCGGGCTCAAGAAGATCGGATTGACTCCCGGCGCAACGACCGTGACATCGCGCCTTCTACCCAGATGGACGCCAACTGACCCCTAGAGCTTCCCGGTCCCATGCCCTCGTTCTAACCCGACCAGCGCCTTAACGCCGAAGACCGGCGGCCCTGGTCAGAGCCGCCGGTCATAACAGCGAACGACTTCGGTCTCAGCGGACCACCAGATTGCTGCTCTAGGAGTCCATCGAGGTCGAACCGGCGGGGGCCACCAGCTCGACGCGGTCCCAGATCGCTCCGTCGCCGGAGAGCCGCAGCTCGGCCTCGTGGACCGACGCACCCGGCGTCAGCGCCGAGGTGTCGCAGTTCTGCATCTCGTTGTTGTCGTTGTCGTTGTCGTCGCCGCGGTTGTCGTCCCCGCGGTCGCCGCGGTCGCCGTTGTCCCCGCGGTCGCCGTTGTCGCCGCTTCCACTGCCGTGGTCGTTCCGATGGAAGAAGTTGTCGTGCTCGGGCTCGTTGGCCGCCTCGCACTCGATCTCGGTGTTGGGCGTGACCGTGCCGGTGACCGTCGAACCGTCGTTGAGCGCGATCGTCAGCTTGCCGGTCGCACTGTCGAACGCGGCTACGGTGCCAGCGTCGCCGGCCATGTCGTTGACGTGGCCGAAGTCGCGGTGATGGACACGGAACTGATGATGGTGACGGTGATGGCGACCGTGTGCGAGCGCCACTGCCGGGACCGCTGCCGCGATCATCACGCTCGCTACCAGGGTGAACAAGACACGTCTCATTGCTACCTCCTAGGGGCTGCCTTTCTGGGGCGCCTTGTGGACTGCAGACGTCTTGAGAGACGCGCCTTCTTCGAAAAGATCACGCGGGATATCCGGTCGGCCGCTCCGATTCAGGAAGGATCGCCAGCTATGAACGTCCTTTTCGGGTGAGGGAGCGATCTATCCCGAACGGAGGCCTGGTACAGATGACCACGAACAGCGGTTCGATCAAACGGTGGGCGGCCGGTGCGCTGGTGCTCGCCTGCCTGGTCGTGGCAGGCTGCGGAGGCGGCACGTCAAACTCCTCGTCGTCGTCCTCCGGTGCGGCGGCGTCATCGTCGTCGGGCTCGTCGGCATCGGGCTCGTCCGCTTCCGGGATTCCCCAGAACAACGGCGGCGACGCCGACAAGGACAACAACGGCGGTCAGAGCGACGGCGACGGCAACATCTAACTAGGCTGGACTCGACTCCAACTGAGAGGAAGTCAATGCGAAAGATCTCCACCCTCTCGATCGCCGCGGTCACGCTGGCGCTCGGGGTCGCGGCCTGCGGAGGCTCTAGCTCCAGCAGCAGCTCATCTGCGAGCGCGCCGCCGGCGTCATCGTCCTCGTCGAGCTCGTCCGCGCCGAGCAGCAGCGGCTCCGGCAGCACGATCACCGACGCCGCCGACCCGGGCGGTCAGCTGAAATTCACCAGCAGCTCGCTGACGGGCAAGGCCGGCAAGGCCACGATCAAGTTCACCAACATGTCGCAGCTGCCCCACAACATGACGATCGTCAGTTCGGATGGATCCAAGGTCGGGGCGACGCCGACGTTCAGCGGCGGCACGAAGACGATCTCCGTGGACCTGAAGGCGGGCAAGTACACGTTCTACTGCAGCGTTCCGGGTCACCGTGAGGCCGGGATGCAGGGAACACTGACAGTCAGCTGATCTTCATACGGGCCTAATCGAGTGCCGGGAATGCAATCGCCATCGGTGGCGTCCTCGTGGTTAGAGGACCGACGAGAGAAGGCGGCGCGATGCGATTCACAAAGCCCACCCGCGTACTTATCGTTGCGCACCAGACGGCCGACAGCCGTGCGTTGATCGAGGCGGTCGCGCAGCGGGCGGACGCTGGGCCGTGCGCGTTCACGCTGCTGGTGCCCAAGCTTCCCCGGGGACTGCACCGCATCGTCGATCCTGAGGACCACGGAATCGCGGAGGCCGAGGAGCGGCTCGCGACCGCGGTGCCGCTGCTGTCAGAGGCGGCCGGCTCTGACGTCGTCGGCATCATCGGTTCTCACGAACCGTTCGCAGCCGTACAGGATGCACTCAACCTGTTCGGCTTTGACGAAGTGATCGTGTCGATGCTGCCGGTGCGGCTGTCGCGCTGGCTTCGCCTGGACCTGCCGCACAAGGTCCGCTCGCTTGGCGTGCTGGTCACTGAGGTGATCAGCGTCGAGAGCGAAGTGACGACGCACGCGCCCGCCGCCTAGGAGAAGAAGAGCGACGGCCGGTTCTGGCGGGGCCGATGGCCCGCCAGAACCGCCGGGTCAGGAGCCGCTGTCGCTCTTGCCCGTGTCCTCGTCGATCTTGTTGCCCTGCGGGGAAAGGACGTACCACTCGGCGCCGAACGCCTCGACGCTCTGGCCGTACGCGTCGCCCGCATCCTTGTCCTTGACGAAGTAGTAGAGCGGGTGTCCCTTGTACGTGACCTGGAGCTTCCCGCTGGCTCGGGTGATCGTGCTGAGGTCCATCGACTTCGCGGCACCCTTCGCCTTCGGCTTGCCGATCACCGGCGGCCAGCCGGATGCGCACGCGGACGCGCAGTTGGACTTGTCGCGCCTGTCGGCTTCGAACAGGTACACGGTGCGCTGCTTGGAACCTGCCGCCAGCACGGTCCCGAACTTCGCGCGCTTGCTCGTCACCGTCACCGGCTTGCCGGTGGCGGCAGCCGCCGAGGAGCTCTGGCTCTGAGACGAGGCGCCGGCCGACGACGGGGCGCTCGGACTGCTGCTGCTCGAGCTGCTTCCACAACCCGCCAGCAGCAGCGCAGTCAAGAAGATCGGCGCGGCAGCGCCGGCGAACAACCGTTTCATGTGGCCTCCCGTAGCTGAGAATTTCGACTTTTGGCCTACGACTAGACCGACGGGGACCGGTCGCGGATCCTTCCTCGCGACGGTAAATTACCTGCAAATAGCCATAAATTGCTGGGGCGCTCAGCGCCCGTTGGCCGAGAAGTGCTGATAGTCCGTCGGCAGCGGCCAGCGGCCGCCCCAGCCCCAGCCGACCGCGTCGAATGTGCGCACGAGCGTGCCGCCGGCGACGGCCATCCCGGGGCGGAGGCGGGAGCGGTCGAGGTACGATCGCGAGGCGGCGTGCGTGGTCGTGCCGTTGGCGTACACGTAGGGGTTCTCGATCGGGTTGATGTCGACGGCGAGGCCGAAAGCGTGCTGCGACCAGTGCGTGGTGCCGGTCGCGTCGCGGCAGTTGAACGCCGACGTGTTGTCAGCCTGGATCGAGGCATAGTCGCTGCCGCCGTAGCGATCGACCAGCCGCATCCGCCGGATCGGGAACTTCGCCGCGAACAGCGTCGCGAACGCGTGCCGAAGCGCCGCTGCCGCGGATGCCCCGGCGACCATCTCGCCGAGATGCGCGCGGTGGTCAAAGCCCCAGTAGGCGATCCGTAGGTAGCGGAGCTGGCCCAGGCCGACCGGGCACCCTGGATGCCAAGAGGTCTTGCGCAGTTGCGCGCGCAGCGCCGGTGTCAGCGAAACGGCGGAGAAGCGGTAGGTGGGGATCTGCGCGCTGGCCCGAGTGCTGGTGACTGCCGGCGGCGATGGCGGCGTCGCCGCGGGCGTCGTTGTCGGCGATGACTGCGTCGTCAGCGGCCGTGTCGCGGCGCCGCCGCAGCCGGCCAGCAGCACCGTGATCAGCAGTGCGCCGGCGGCGAACCGACGTAGCGCTGCTACCAGCCGCCGCGCCAGTCGGCGTTCGCGGCCCGCCGCTTGGCGGCGTCCATCCGCGCGTGCTTGCGCTTGTCGAGCCGCCACTGAATCAGCGAGAACACCAGGATCAGCGTCGGGAAGAAGATGATCGTGAGGAACATCGCGTTCGTGATCACCTTGTCGGTCGTCTGGCCGTAGAAGCCCTCGCCGCCGGTCTGTCGCGCGAGCGCGTCGGGGGCGAGCGTCAAAAGCGTGACCGAGAACGCCGTCAGCGCGGAGATCAGTGTGGTGCGCCGCATCGGACGTAAAGCGTAACTCAACCCGGGGCGGGTTACTACGCCACCGGGGCGCGATCGGCCGTGGCGACCGCGGTCAGGGCCTCGAGCAGTGCCGGGTTATAGCGGTCGGGCCTGGTCGTGATCTGCAGGTGGGTGATCTCAGCCTCGAACACGGATGCGCGCAGCGCGGCAGCGAGCTCGCGCTGCTTTCGCGGCGCCACGGCGTCATCGCGGCTGGTCAGCACGACCGCGCTTGGAACGTCGACCGACCCCAGCCAGGCGCGAGAGTCAAAGCGCCCGAGCTCGCGCCCGGCCTCGGCGAGGTCGCGGGCCTGGTGGCGCAACATCTCCGACATCGCCCACGCCGTCTGCGCGGACTCCTGCAGGCCGACCCGGCGCAATCCCGAGCGCCATGACCAGCGCGGCGCCACCGCGAGCATCAGGCCCATAGCGCCCATGGTCCGCCACACGCGTCGGGTCTCGACGTCCTGCCAATGTTGCGCCGTGCCGCTGCAGACGAGCCCGCGGACGACGTCGGGGTGGTCGCGCGCGACGAGCTGCGCGATCGCGCCGCCCATCGAGTAGCCGACGATCAAGGCTGGGGCGAGCTCGAGCTCGCGCAGCACCGCCGCGGCATCGCCGGCGCAATCCTCGAGCCGGAACGGAACCAGTGGCCGCAGTCCCCGCCCGTGGCCTCGATGGTCGATCGCGAGCACCCGGTAGCCGGCATCGGACAGGTCGCCGTAGGCGCCGTGCCAGTTGAGGTCGGCGCTGGCCATCCATCCGTGCAGCAGCATCACCGCCGGGCCGTCGCCGCCGGTGTCGCGCAGGAAGAACTCGCCGCGCCCGCGTACCGCGACTGTCCGCGCCGGCGGCAGCTCGATCGGAGGGTCCGGCGGCCAGGTCGGTCGGGGCACGGCCACGATCCTAGATAAAAGCTCGCGCTGGCCCGCCTACCATGGTCGCAATGGCCGTCGTGATCGCCTCTGACATGGGAAAGGACATCGCAGGAGAGCCGCTTCTGCGGGGGATTTCGTTCAAGCTCGAGCGCCGCGACCGGATGACGCTGTCGGGCCGCAACGGCGCCGGCAAGACGACGCTGCTGCGGATGCTCTCGGGCGAGGCGTCCGTCGACTTCGGCGAGCTGGTGCTCGCCAAGGACACGAAGGTTGCGCTGCACGACCAGCGCCCGCCGCGGGAGCGCGAGCTGTCGCTGCGCGACTACGTGCTGTCGGGTGCACGGGAACTCGTCGCGATCGAACAGCGGCTGTCGCAGCTCGAGCAGGCGATGGCTGCGGGCGCGCACGACGAGTCGACGCTCAATCGCTACGCCGAAGCGCAGGCTCGGCTCGAGCACGCGGGCGGTTACGGATGGCGCGACCGGGCGCTGGCGACCCTGCACGGGCTCGGATTTCGCGACGACCGCGACCTCGATCGCCCGCTGCGCACGTTCTCTGGCGGCGAGCTGACACGCGCGTCGCTGGGGCGGGCGCTGGCCGGCGGCCCCGACCTGCTGCTGCTCGACGAGCCGACCAACCACCTCGACATCCCCTCGCTGGAGTGGCTCGAGCAGCACCTCGTGGCACTCGATGCGGCGGTGATCCTCGTCGCCCACGACCGCTGGTTTTTGGAGGCGGTCGGCACCTCGGTGCTCGAGCTCGAGGCCGGCCGAGGCAAGTTCTTCCCCGGGCCGTGGCACGCGTGGCGCAAGGAGAAGGCTGCGCGCGAGCTCGCGCTCGGGCGCGCGATCGAGCGACAGCAGGCCGAGATCGAGCGGCTCGAGCGGTTCGTGACGCGGTTCCGCGCCGGGACCCGCGCCCGCCAGGCGCAGTCGCGCGCCAAAAAGCTCCAGAGGATCGACCGCGTGTCGCGTGACGCGGCCGACGGCGCCTCGCTGGCGTTCGCGTTCAAGCCGCCCGAGCGCAGCGGCCGCGTCGTATTCGAGCTGACCGACGGCGAGGTCGAGATCGCCGGCAAGACACTGATCGAGGACGCCGAGCTGTGGCTCGAGCGCGGTGAGCACGTGTCGCTCGTGGGGCCCAACGGCTCCGGCAAGACGACGCTGATCGAAACGCTCGCGGGGCGCCGCGAGCTGGGGGGCGGCAAGCTCAGCACCGGACACAACGTGAAGATCGGCTACCTCTCCCAGCACGCCGACGAGCTGTCGGCCGGCACCGCTCGGACCGTCGTCGAGGCGGCCCAGCACGCGACGAAGCTGACCCCCGGCAAGGCACGGGCGCTGCTGGGGCGGTTCCTGTTCTCGGGCGAGGACGCGGAGAAGCCGCTCGACGGGCTGTCCGGCGGGGAACGCCGGCGCCTGTCGCTCGCGATCCTCGTCCAGTCTGGCGCCAACGTGCTGATCCTCGACGAGCCGACCAACCACCTCGACCTCGAGAGCCGCGAGGCGCTCGAGCAGGCGCTCGATGAGTTCACCGGCTCGCTGCTGCTCGTCTCTCACGACCGCGCGCTGCTGGACGCCGTCGGGACGCGGACGGTCGCGTTTGAGGATCGGACGCTGCACAGCTACGTCGGCGGCTGGCCGGAGTACCTACGGGTCGTCGAGGAGCGATCGCGGCGGCCGGCGGCGAAGCCAACCGGCTCCAAGGCGAAGGACGCGGCGTCGCGGGCGAAACGGGTCGAGGGCGCGCGTGCGCGGGAGCGCCAGGCGCCTGCGCGGGCATCCGCTCGCGATCAGGCCGATCTCGAGCGCGAAATCGAACAAGCCGAAACGGCATTGGCCGCGCTCGAGGACGAGTTGGCGGACCCGTCGGCGTGGGTGACGCCGAAGAAGAGCGCGGAGTCGACCGAGCGCCACGAGGCCGCCAAGCGCGCCGTCGAGGATCTCTACAGCCGGTGGGAAAAGGTTGCGGGCTGACCGATAGGTCCTCGGACGCCTCTACACTGACGCTGAGATGGCACCGCCGAACGCGGCGTCCCCGATCCGGGTCGCGATCATCGACGACGACAGCGGGCTCGTCACCGTGCTGGACCGGCGCTTCACACGTTTGCGCTGGCACCGCGAGGTCATCGGCTATGCCGCGACCGCCGACCAGCTGGCGGCTCTGCGCATTCACGCCGTGATCCTCAACCCCGAAATCACGGGGCTCGACTACCTCGAGCGGATCGCACTGTCGCTGCCCGGGCTCGCGATCCTGGTGTGCACCGGTACGACCCCTGTCGCCGATCGCGTCCGCGGACTGCGCGGCGGCGCCGACGACTGGATGACCAAGCCATGCCACCCGGAGGAGGTCGTCGCCCGGATCGAGGCGGTCCTGCGCCGCCGCCGCGCCGGCGAGCTGCCGACCGAGGACACGACCGTCGCCGCCGGCGAGCTCGAGATCCGGCCCGACCTGTTCGACGCCTACGTCGGCGATCGCTGCGCATCGTTATCGCGCAAGGAGTACGAGCTGCTGCGCCAGCTCGCGAGTGCCGACGGACGGGTGCTCGAGCGCGAGGACATCTACCAGCGCGTGTGGGGTTACACGATGGTCCGCGGCGACCGTTCGGTCGACGTGTTCGTGCGAAAGCTGCGCCAGAAGCTCGAGGCCCTGTCGCCCGACTGGCGCTACGTCCACACCCACTTCGGGGTCGGCTACCGGTTCGCGGCCGAACGCGTCGACGGCCAGGAGGTCGAGACGCCCGCGCCCGCCGATGCCGTCGAAGCGCCCACGGAATCCGGCGCGGAGGCGCCCGCGGAATCGCCGGCGCACGACCCGGCGTACGCTTAACAGCAGATGTCGACCACAACAGCGCGCAACATCCTGATCATCGTCGTGATCGCGGCGTTGGTCGTCGCCCTGCCGGGCGGCGGCACCGGCGCGAGCGTCGTGATCCAGGCGATCTCGCTGCTGTTCCTCGCTTGCCTGGGCTGGGTCGCCTCAATCATGTACCGCCAGTACCGCCCGACGCTGTATTCGCTGGGCGACGCGCGGCGGGCGGTGCTCTACGGCGCGCTCGGCGTCGCAGCGCTGACGCTCACTGCCACCTCGAGGCTGTGGGCGACGAGCGGCGGCTCCGTCGCCTGGCTCGTGCTGCTCGGTGCCTCCGCGTACGCCGTGTTCGCGGTGGTCTGGGCGGCGCGCAAGTACTAGCGCTTCCCGATGCGCAGGGAGGTTCGAGAGGGCATCGCGGACTGGCTGATCGTGCTCGGCGCGCTGCTGCTGCTCCTGTCGTTGTTTCTGACCTGGAGCCACCAGTTCTCCAAGGCGTTCGTGACCCAGGTCGGCGCCGCCCAGCTTCAGGGGGTTCCGAGCGACCCGACCGCTTGGCAGGTTTACTCGATCGCCGACGTGCTGCTGGCGCTGCTTGCGGTCGCGCTTGTCGTCGCCGCGGCGGTCGCCGGCCGCCACGCCCGGATGTCAGCGCTCGCCGCGGCCGCGATCGGCCTCGTGTTCACGCTGCACGCGATGAGCGTCGCGCCGACCAACGGCGCCAACATCTCGTCGGGCAACCCGGCGCACCTGATCGCCAGCACCGCGACCTCGGCTGGCGGCGAGGTCGTCGCGGTCGTCGCACTCGGGCTCGCGATCGCCGGGCTGGCGCTGTCGTTCACGGCTGACTGAGCTTCGTTTCCGGCCGGCGCAGATAGTGCCGGATATAGCGGTACAAAGTGCGTAGCTCGACGCGCGCCCACCGCCCCGGCCCCGCCTATCCTCGATAAAGATGGCGATCGTCCCAGCAGACCGCCGACGAGAGCTCCCTGACGAGCCGGGCGTGTACCTGTTCCGCGACAAGCGGGGCAAGGTGATCTACGTAGGCAAGGCGAAGTCGATCCGCAAGCGCGTCGCGTCGCACTTCTCCAACCCGAGTACGCGGGGAGGGGAGGGGCTGCTGGAGATCATCGACCACGTCGAGGCGCTGGTCGTGCACACCGACGCCGAGGCGTTGCTCGCCGAGCAGAACTTCATCAAGCAGTACAAGCCGCGGTTCAACATCCGGCTGCGCGACGACAAGTCGTATCCGTACATCGCGATCTCGCTCGACGAGGATTTCCCGCGCGTGTACTTCACGCGCGAGCGCCACCGCCGCGATCGGGCCTACTTCGGCCCTTACAGCAACGCCAAGCGGGTCCGCTCAACGCTCGACGTGCTCGGCAAAGTGTTCATGTTTCGCTCCTGCGAAGGACCCGAGCCCGGGCGGCGCAGTGGGTCGCCGTGCCTGGACTACTACATCAAGCGCTGCGAGGCCCCGTGCGTCGGCTACGTCAGTCGCGAGGAGTACCGGCGCGGGATCGACGGCGTGGTCGACTTCCTGTCGGGGCGCTACCGGACGATCGAGCGCGAGCTCGAGGCGGCGATGCGGCTCGCGTCCGACGAGCAGCGCTTCGAGGACGCCGCGCGCGAACGCAACCGGCTGCGTGCCGTGCACTCGCTGCTCGAGCGCCAGCGCGTCGCCAACCAGTCGGTCGGCACGCTCGACGCGATCGCCGTCGCCGTACACGAGAACGAGGCAAACGCGCAGGTCTTCCAGGTCCGTGACGGCGTCCTCTCAGACCGCCAGAGCTTCTATCTCGACAACGAGCCCGGCGGCGGCATCGCCGAGGTCGCCGAGGCGTTCATCCTCCAGTACTACGCGAGCGCGATGATGATCCCGCCGCTGCTGATCGTCCAGCGCGAGGTCGGCCCGGTGCCGGCGCTCGCCCAGGCTTTGGCCGCGCGGCGCGACGGAGCGGTCGAGATCCGCGCGGCCGAGCGCGGCGACAAGCGGCGGATCCTCGAGCTCGCCGAGCGCAACGCGAAGCTGGCGCTCGACCAGGAGCGGCTGCGTTCGGAGCGTCGTCGCCAGCAGCGCGTGGAGGCACTCGACGGACTCCAGCAGGCGCTCGGCCTCGACACGATCCCGCTGCGGATCGAGTGTTTCGACATCTCCAACCTGATGGGGACCAACACGGTCGCCTCGATGGTCGTGTTCGAGGGCGGCGCGCCGAAGAAGTCCGACTACCGCCGCTTCAAGGTGTTCGAGAGCAACGGCAATGGCTCCGGCACGATCGGGAACCCGGACGACTTCGCGGCGATGGAGGAGGTGCTCGGCCGGCGGATGCGGCGGTTTGAGCGCCAGCACGACGTGTCGCCGCACGATAAGGACTACGACCCGAGCTTCGCCGCGC
This sequence comes from Solirubrobacteraceae bacterium, assembly GCA_036490775.1. Taxonomy (GTDB): domain Bacteria; phylum Actinomycetota; class Thermoleophilia; order Solirubrobacterales; family Solirubrobacteraceae; genus Palsa-465. The sequence goes on from DASXDD010000222.1 coordinate 20,691, forward strand.
TGCCGAACGTGATCGTGATCGACGGCGGCAAGGGGCAGCTCGCGGCCGGCCTGCGAGCGCTCCAGCCGTTTCGCGAGCTCGGCGTGGTCGTGATCTCGCTCGCCAAGCGGATCGAGGAGGTGTTCATCCCGGGCCGTCCCGCGCCGCTGCTGCTCGCTCACGACACGCCCGAGCTGCAGCTGCTCCAGCGCGTCCGCGACGAGGCGCATCGGTTTGCGATCACCCATCACCGGATCCGGCGCGACCGGGCGATGACCGCCTCGATCCTCGACGAGCTGCCCGGCGTCGGCCCGGCTCGCAAGCGCGCGCTGCTGACCCATTTCGGCTCGCCCGACGCGATTCTGAACGCATCGAGCGAGGAGCTTGCGGCCGTCCCCGGTCTGTCGGGCAAGCTCGCGCGCGACGTCTACCGCGAGCTGCACCGCACCGGCACCAGCTAGTGGGTCTCCGGGGAGGCCCACTGCCCCTACTGGGTCAGTAGCACCGCGCTCGTGGCCGGAAGCTCGACCGAGTACGTCCCCGCGGTCGCCGTGATCGGGTCGACCCGTGCAGGCCTCAGCAGCCCGCTGCGGGTCTCGTCGCCGAATGACTGGTTGCCGAGCGTCACGTCGCTGGTCGCGAGCAGGTTCGGCGCCTTCAGCCAGTCGAGGCTGGCGGCGCCACCCGCACCCGGGACCGACAACTGGACGGTCTGGGCGCTGGCCGGGTCCTCGTTGATGATCACGATCCGCTGGCGGCCGTCGGTCCCGCGGGTCGCCCAGATCTTCACCGGCCCATCGGGTTGTGCCACCTGCATCAGCTGCGCTCCGGGCGGGAACGCCTGCTCGAACATCAGCATCCCGTAGTAGTCGGGGTGGACGAACGCCTGCCAGCGGTCGTGCGGGTGCGAGATCGTGAACAGCTCGTACTTGGAACCCGGCAGCGAGTGCACGTTGATCGCGTCGACCCCGACGCTGGCCATGTTGAACAGGGTGTCGAGCATCCACAGCCCCGACGCGAACGTGTCGCTGACGCCGGCCTTGCCCGAGCACGCGACCGAGTTGAGCTCGTCGAGCCGGAACTGAACCCCGCGCGTGTGGGCCATCTGCACGTACGGTGCGACCCCCTGCGCGAGGCCGGCCGATGACCGGTCCGCGAGCAGGTTCGGAACCGAGGCGAACAGCGGCGAGGTCGGCGGGGTGGGGCACGCCCGCAGCGCGTACCGGTGCGCGGTGACGACCTTGGTGCCCGGGTCGGCCGCGAGGATCTGGTCCATGTTGCCCAGCCACGTCAGCGTCGCGAGCGCGGGACCGATCAGCGGCACCGGCGGCAGCACCGAGCGCCAACGCGCGAAGTCCGACAGATAGCTGTCGAAGTCATAGGTCGGCGGGCGCGCGGTGAAGCTGTGGCCGCGGCGGTCGGTGTACCAGACCGCAAAGTTGTAGAGGTCGGGCTCGTTGCCGAGCTCGAGCGCCTGCAGATAGCGCGTGCCGATCCCGCGCAGGAACGCGCGCGCCTCGGCGGCGGCGATCGCCGGGCGGCCGCCGGCGAGGTTGACGCCCATGATCAGCCGCGCGCCGAGCGCCGCCGCAAACGCCCTGGTCATCCGCACCCAGCCGTTCGTCAGCGCGTAGCGGACGCCGACCGGCGGCAATGTGCCCTTGATCGGAAACCAGCTGAAGTCGGCGCTGTTGCCGCCAATCCGGACCACCGGGGTTTGACCCGGAGCGAGGTTGCGCAGCAGCTGGATCAGCACCGGGTCGACGTGCTTGGGATCGCGCCCGGTGTAGATGTGAAGCGCGTTGTACTCAAGCGACACACCGAGGAAGCCTGGAGGCATCGGCTGGCTCGCCGGGGTGCCCGAAACGGTCGCCACGACGGGTGGCTCGGAGGTCTGCGCGCTGGCCGCCACCGGTGCCACCAGCAGGGCGGATCCGATCAGCGCGAGCGCAACGAGGAGTCTGCTGCGCCTGCCTCGTTGCACGATCAGATCGTCGCACACGCCGCCGACACGCGTCCGCTGCTAGCGTCAAGCTTTGGTTATGGAGCCCTCGAAAGAGGCCCAGCTAGAGGGGCACACCGCGGATCCAGACGCGGCCGGCACGGCGTTGACGGACCTGGTCGTGATCACCGGGTTTTCGGGCGCCGGAAAGTCGACGACGATGGCCGCGTTCGAGGACGAGGGCTACTTCTGCGTCGACAACCTGCCCTCGGAGATGATCCGCTCGCTGGTCGAGTTGTTCATGCATACGGGCTCCAAGGTCGAACGCGCGGCGGTTGTCTCAGACGTGCGCGGCGGCAGCTACTTCGAGGGAGTCGCCGCGATGCTCGAGGACCTGCGAGCGATGGGCGTCTCGCACCGGGTGCTGTTCCTCGAGGCCGACGAGCAGACGCTGCTGACCCGTTACAAGGAGACACGACGCCGGCATCCGCTGGCCCCGACCGGCAGCGTCACCGACGGCATCGAGCGCGAGCGCGAGGCGCTCGCGGGGCTGCGCGAGCGTGCGGACGTCGTGATCAACACCACCGGGCTGACCGCCGCCAACCTAAGGCGCAAGCTCGCCTACGAGCTGCTGCCGACGCGAACGCCTGGGCGGCTCGCGGTGACGTTCGAGAGCTTCGGGTTCAAGTACGGACCCGCGCGCGACCCAGACCTGCTGCTCGACGTGCGCTTCCTGCCCAACCCCCACTACGAGCAGGACCTGCGGCCGCTGACCGGCGAGGACCGGCGGGTGGTCGAGTTCATCAACCGAGACGGCGAACTCGACGAGTTCTACGGGCACCTGCACCCGCTGCTCGACTATCTGCTCCCGCAGTACCTCGCGGAGGGCAAAGCCCACCTGGTCGTCGCGATCGGCTGCACGGGCGGCCGCCACCGTTCGGTCGCGATCGCCCGCCACCTCGCGGACCGCTACGGCTCCAACGGTGAGTACCTGATCGAGGTCGCTCACCGCGACTCGAACCGCCCGACGTGATCGACCACATCGGATTCGAGGTGTCCGACCTCAAGCGGTCGGCCCGCTTCTACGACTCTGTCTTCTACCCGCTCGGCGGCCGTCGGCTGTTCGAGTCAGAGCACGCGGTCGCCTACGGCATCAACGCACCGCTGCTATGGATCGTGGTGCGCTCGCGACCGCCGGCGCCGGGCTACGGGCACGTGGCGCTGACGGCGACCGGCAGGGTTGCGGTCGATGCGGCACACGCCGCGGGCGTGGCCAACGGCGGCAGCGACGACGGGGCGCCGGGCGACCGCCCGCAGTACGGACCGGGCCACTACGCCGGCTACCTGCGCGACCCCGACGGCCTGCGCGTCGAAGTGGTATCCCGGAGATAACGGATAGCCTGTTGGATCGACCGCGACCGGGGTCGCCGGTCGATGTCACGCCCGCGCCCACATCAACGCAGAAGGGGAGAAGCGCATGCCGGTACGCGTCGGAATCAACGGTTTTGGCCGGATTGGTCGCAACGTGTTCCGCGCCGCCTACGAGCGCCACGCCGACATCGAGTGGCTTGCCGTCAACGATCTTGTCGATCCGAAGACGATCGCCCACCTGCTCAAGTACGACTCAAATTACGGCCCGTTTCCGGGCGACGTTGAGGCGACCGACACGGGACTGCGGGTGGACGGCAAGGACATCCGCGTGCTCGCCGAGCGCGACCCCGGCAGCCTGCCCTGGGAGGAGCTGGGCGCCGAGGTCGTCATCGAGTCGACCGGCCTGTTCACCGACCGCGAGAACGCGTCCAAGCACCTCAGCGCGGGTGCACCGAAGGTCGTGATCTCCGCCCCCGCGACCGACCCCGACGTCACCGTCGTGCTTGGCGTCAACTTCGACGACGCCTACGACCGCGACAACCATCAGGTGATCTCGAACGCGTCGTGCACGACCAACTGCCTGGCGCCGATCGCGAAGGTGCTGCACGACAGCGTCGGGATCAAGCACGGGCTGATGACCACGATCCACGCCTACACCGCTGACCAGCGCCTGCAGGACATGCCTCATCGCGACCTCCGCCGCGCGCGGGCCGCAGCGATCAACCTGATCCCGGCGTCGACCGGGGCCGCGAAGGCGATCGGCGCGGTGATCCCGGACCTCAACGGCAAGCTGCACGGGTTCGCCGTGCGCGCACCGGTCCCGACCGGGAGCGTGGTCGACCTGACCGTCGAGGTCAAGCGCGAGACGACGGTCGACGAGGTCAACGCGGCGCTGAAGGCCGCCGCCGGCTCCGGACCGCTGAAGGGCCTGCTCGAGTACACCGAGGACCCGATCGTCTCGTCGGACATCGTCAAGAACCCTGCGTCGTCGATCCTCGACTCGCAGCTGACCGCAGTGATGGACGGGACGATGGTCAAGCTCGTGTCCTGGTACGACAACGAGTGGGGCTACTCGAACCGGATCGTGGATCTCGTACAGAAGCTGTGAGAACACTTGCCGACCTCGGCGACCTCGAGGGCAAGCGCGTACTTGTCCGGGTCGACTTCAACGTCCCGCTCGACAACGGCTCGATTGCCGACGACATGCGGATCCGGGCGGCGCTGCCGACGATCGACGAGCTGCGGAGACGCGGCGCGCGGATCGTGCTCGTCTCGCACCTCGGCCGTCCCAAGGACCGCGAGCCAGAGCTGTCGCTGCGGCCGGCGGCCGACCGCCTCGCCGAGCTGACCGGGGCCGACGTCACGCTCGCGCCGGGAGTCGTCGGCGACGACGTCCGGGCGTTTGCCGACAACCTCGCGCCGGGAGACATCCTCGTGCTCGAGAACGTTCGCTACGAGCCGGGGGAGACCAAGAACGACCCTGAGCTCGCGGCCGCGCTCGCGTCGCTCGCCGATGTCTACGTCGACGACGCGTTCGGCGCCGCTCACCGGGCGCACGCTTCGACCGAGGGCGTCGCAAAGCTGATTGACGAGCGCGCGGCCGGGTACCTGCTCGAGCGTGAGGTACAGGCGCTCACCGGTGTGCTCGAGGATCCGGCGCGACCGCTGGTCGCGGTCCTCGGCGGGGCGAAAGTGTCGGACAAGATCGCGGTGATCGACCGCTTCCGCGAGGTCGCCGACACGCTGCTGATCGGCGGCGCGATGTGCTTCCCGTTCTTCGCCGCCCAAGGGCACTCCGTCGGCGCGTCGCTGTGTGCCGACGAGGACGTCGAGCTCGCGCGCAAGACGCTCGAGTCTGCGTCAGGCGCCGGTGCCGAGCTTGAACTTCCGACCGATCTCGTGATCGCAGAGCGGATGGCGGCCGACTCGCAGGCCAAGACGATCGACGGCGTCGATGTGCCCGATGGCTGGATGGGTCTGGACGTCGGACCGCGCACCGCCGAGGCCTTCGGCGCGAAGATTGCAGCCGCCGGGACCGTGTTCTGGAACGGGCCGATGGGCGCGTTCGAGCTGGAGCCGTTCGCCGCCGGGACGCGCGCGGTCGCCGAAGCGGTGGCGCAGGCGCCGGGGACGACCGTCGTCGGCGGCGGCGACTCCGCGGCGGCGCTCGAGCGCTTCGGCCTGGCCGATAAGGTCACCCACCTGTCGACCGGTGGCGGCGCGTCGCTCGAGCTGATCGAGGGCAAGACGCTACCGGGCGTAGAGGCACTGGCATGAGCCCGGGCGCGCGCACGCCGTTCATCGCCGGCAACTGGAAGATGAACAAGACGGTCGCCGAAGCCGAGGCGTTCATCCAGGCGCTGCTGCCGCAGGTGTCCTCGGTCGACGGCATCGACGTCGGGATCTGCCCGCCATTCCTGGCGCTCGGCGCGATGGTCGACTCGACGCGCGGCTCGCGTGTGGAGATCTACGCGCAGAACATGCATCAGGCCGATTCCGGGGCGTTCACCGGCGAGGTGTCGCCGGCGATGCTGACCGAGATCGGCGTCCACGGAGTGATCCTCGGGCATTCCGAGCGGCGCCAGCTGTTCGGCGAGACCGACAAGGCGCTCGCACTGAAGGTGCCCGCGGCGCTCGACGCAGGTCTGACGCCGATTCTGTGCGTGGGGGAGACCGAGGACGAGCGTGAGAGCGGCGACACCGAGCGCAAGCTGCGCCATCAGATCCAGACGGGTCTCGACCGCGTTGCCACCGACCGGCTCGGCGACGTCGTGATCGCCTACGAGCCGATCTGGGCGATCGGCACCGGGCGCGCGGCGACGCTCGAGCAGGCGCAGGAGGCGATCGCATTCGTCCGCGCGCTCGTCGGCGACCGAGATCGCGAGCAGTCAGAGCGGACGCGGGTCCTCTACGGCGGCAGCTGCAAGCCCGAGAACGCGGGCGAGCTGCTTGCGCTCCCCGACATCGACGGTGCGCTCGTCGGCGGTGCGAGCCTCGACCCGGGGTCGTTCGCAGCGATCATCAACGCATCAGGCTGATGGCGATCGCTCCCGGCCCCGAGCAGCTGCCGGCGCCGGCCGCCGTGCTGATCGTGCTCGACGGGTGGGGGCTGGCGCCCGACGGACCAGGCAACGCCGTCTCGCAGGCCGACACGCCGGTGTTCGACGAACTGTGGTCCGCCTACCCGCACACCGAGCTGACTGCATCCGGCGAGGCGGTAGGGCTGCCCGACGGACAGATGGGCAACTCCGAGGTCGGCCACCTCAACCTCGGTGCAGGGGCAGTCGTGATGCAGGACCTGACGCGGATCGACGAGGCGGCGGCGGCCGGCGAATTCGCCGCCAACGAGGTGCTGCGCAAAGCGTTCGCCGACGCCGAGCGGGTGCACCTGATCGGGCTGGTCTCCGACGGCGGCGTGCACTCGGGCTGGACCCACATCGAGGCGCTGATCAGGCTCGGTGCCGAGCTCGGCGTCCCCGACCTGGTGCTGCACGCGTTCACCGACGGACGCGACACCCTGCCGAGCTCGGCCGCCGGGTACCTGAAGACCGTCGAAGGCTGGATGGTCGACGCGGGCGCGGGCCGGATCGGGTCGGTCGTCGGCCGCTACTACGCGATGGACCGCGACAAGCGCTGGGAGCGAGTCCAGCTCGCCTACGACCTGCTCGTCCACGGCCGCGCCGAGCACGAGGCCGATTCCGGCGAGGCCGCGGCGCGCGACGCGTACGAGCGCGATCAGACCGACGAGTTCATCAAGCCGGTCCGCGTCGGGGACGAGGCGCGGATCCGCCCCGGCGACTCGGTGTTCGGTTTCAACTTCCGCCCCGATCGGATGCGCGAGATCACCCAGGCGCTCGCTGACTCGCAGTTCACCGAGATCGATCGCGGCGACGCCAAGACGATCGAGCGATACGCGACGATGACCGAGTACGAAGCCGACTGGAGCTATCCGATCGCGTTCCCGCCCGAGCGCCCGAAGACGACGCTGACGAAGGTGATCGCCGAACAGGGCCGCGAGCAGCTGCACGTCGCCGAGACCGAGAAGTACCCGCACGTCACGTACTTCTTCGGCGGCGGCGACGAGCAGGCCGCCGACGGCGAGCGGCGCGAGCTGGTCGCCTCGCCGCGCGACGTCCCGACCTACGACCACAAGCCCGAGATGAGTGCGCGCGAAGCGACGGATGCGTTCGTCGGCGCCTGGAAGGAGCAGTCGTTCGAGTTCGGGATCATCAACTTCGCCAACGCCGACATGGTCGGGCACACGGGCGTGATCCCCGCTGCTGTCAAGGCGATCGAGACGGTCGACGAATGCCTTAGCGAGGTCGTCGGCGTCGTACACGAGTCGGGTGGCGCGTGCCTGATCACCGCCGATCACGGCAACGCCGACAACATGCTCGAGGACGACGGCAGCCCGAACACTGCGCATTCGCTCAACCCAGTGCCGGTGATCGTCACCATGCCTGGCCTCACCCTGCGCGACGGCGGGATCCTCGCCGACGTCGCGCCGACGATGCTCCAGATGCTCGGGATCGAGCAGCCCGCAGCGATGACGGGCCGCTCGCTGATCGACGAGTAGCACTCGTCCGATTCACCGCTGCTCAGGCTGGCCGTCCGCTCGAACGCGGACAGAAACCTGATGTCGTTCTAGAATTAGATTTGACATGAGGCGACTTAGATTTCATACTCCAAGTCGCATTACTTCCTTTGTTCCCGATATCGAGGGTGAAATGACTTTGATCCGATGGGAGCCGGCTCGCGAGATGCAGTCGCTGCAGAGCGAGATGAACCGGCTGTTCAGCACTTTCTTTGAGCCGACGGCGAGTCGTGGCAACGGCAACGTGCTACGCCGCTGGACCCCGGCGATGGACCTCGTCGAGACCGACGAGCACTACGTCCTGAAGGCCGACCTGCCCGGCGTCGCCGAGAGCGACGTGAAGATCGAGCTCGACGACAGCGTCCTGACAGTGTCAGGCGAGCGCAAGGCCGGGCACGAGGAGAACAAGCAGGGCTACTACCGCGTCGAGCGTTCCTACGGCGCGTTCACCCGGACGCTGACCCTGCCTGAGGGCGTCGACGGCGACAGCATCAAGGCGAGCTTCGACAAGGGTGTGCTCGAGGTGCGGATCCCGAAGCCCGAGCAGCGCCAGCCGCGCAAGGTCGAGATCTCCGTCAGCGCTTCGGCCCCGGCGGTCGAGACGACCGAGGCGACCGAGACGCCGGCCGACGTCGCGTAGTCCTCGGCTCTAGCTACTACTTCGTGTTCTGATTGACCAGGTTCTTGACCTGGTCAATCACGTTCTGGGCGTCGTGGCCGACGACCGTGCGCAGGTGCACGACGTTGTTGGACGTGCTGGTCGCGATCGCGACGGCGACGACGACCGCGGCGATGAACAAACACGCGAGGATCAGGAAGACGAGCAGGCGTCGCGCCGCGCGGCCGCTGCGAGTCCCTCTTCTGGCGCGGGCGGCCGCCGGTGCCGGTGCCGCGGGCGCGTAGGCCGGTCGCGGACGGGGCTGGGCTCGCTGCGGCTCGATCCGCCGGCGGGGCGCGGGGCGCGAGCCTTGCTCGGTGGCCGGCGCCGCCGCAACCCTCGTCGCGGCGGTGGGTGGCGAGAGGTCGCCAAGGATCTCGGTGGCTGCGCCGGTTCCGAGGTGCGCGGTCGGCGCGGTCGCCGACAGTGGCGCCCTGCCGCGCAGCCCGTTGGCGAGCGTCTCCGAGAACACGATCGCGTCGGGCGGGCGCGACTCCTGATCGATCGCAAGCGCCATCGACACCGCCTGTGCGAGCTCGCGCGGGACCTGTGGGTTGATCTCGTCGAGCCGGTCGGGCGCCTCGCGCTGCTGCTTTAGCGTCAGCTCGGAGAGCGACACCGCCTCGTAGGGCAGGCGGCCGGACAGCAGCTGGTAGGCGACGACGCCCAGCGAGTAGATGTCTGACCTGGGGCCGGCCTCCTCACCGCGGGCCTGCTCGGGCGCCAGGTACGCGGCTGTCCCGAGCACCGACCCGGCCTGCGTGATGCTCGACTGATCGACGGCGCGCGCGATTCCGAAGTCTGCGAGCTTGACCTGACCGGTGTCGGAGACGAGCAGGTTCCCAGGCTTGACATCGCGGTGGATTACGCCGTTCCGGTGGGCGTATTCGAGTCCCTTGCACGCCTGCGAGAGGTAGTCGACGGCCTGACGGACTTCGAGATGACCCTCGTCTCGCAGGAGCTCGGCGCACGATTGGCCCGCGACGTGCTCCATCACGATGAAGTGGCGGTGCTGGCGCTCGTCGAAGCCGAAGTCGAACACCTGGACGATGTTCGGGTGCACGAGCCGCGCGGCAGACAGCGCTTCGCGGCGGAAGCGCGAGACGAACGTCGGATCGTCGGCGAGGTGCTCGGCGAGCAGCTTGATCGCGACGTTTCGCTCGAGCCGCTGGTCGAACGCTAGGTGCACGGTCGACATGCCGCCGACCCCGAGCCTGCCTTCGATCCGGTAGCGCCCGGCGATTGTCTGAACGTCAGTCACTGTGAGTTCCCGTTGCCGCCTGTCCCCGACCCGCCGCTCGGGCCGGTGCCGGTTTGGCCGATTCCAGCCCCTCCGGTTCCCCCAGTTGAGGTAGTACCCGAGGGAGTGCTCGTGGTTGCAGGCGTGGTCGTCGTCGTCGTCGACGGCGTGGTGGTCGTTGTCGTGTTCGTGTTCGTCGGCGTCGTGGCGGTGGTGTGGGTCTGCGTCGTCGTCGTATCCGTCGTGTCCGTCTGGGTGCTCGTCGTCTGCTGCGACTTCGTATGGCATTGGCTACGAGCGAGCGCCCTGGTCAGAGACACGCCCTCTGTCAGGTTGGCGCGAAGCGTCGGGCTGACCGACGACGGGAGGTTCGAGACCTCGTTTGACAGGTTCTGCGTGGCATTGATGACGCCGGTGCAGTCGCCGCTGACGAGCGCCGAGGACACCGAATCGAGCTGGTCGCTGATCCCCGATGCCTGCCCGCCTGAGAGCAGGCCGGAGCCGCCGCCGCAGGCGACGACGAACGAGGCGGCGAACCCAAGGACGCCGGCCAGGATTGCGCGAGGCGCGTGCCGCATCCGGCCGGTGACTTTAGAGACTCGGCCAGTTGGCATCCCGTTAGGCGGGGTTCACTGGCCGTAGATCAGGCGTTCCGCCAGGGAATCGGGCAGCCGAGCGGCGCGGATCGCGTCTCCGGCGCCGGTGATGTCGTACTCGGTCCGCCGATAGACGGCGCTCCAGTTGTCGAGATCGAGCTCCAACCAGGCTGCGCGCGGGTCGCCGTCACGCGGCTGGCCGACGCTTCCGGGGTTGAGCAGCCATTCGCCCTCCTGCAGGTCGACCTGCTCGTCCTGGTGGCGGGTCGTGCCGGTCGCTGCCTGCCCCGCCAGGCGCGTGAACGAGAGCGCCACATGCGAATGGCCGATGAAGCACACCCGGTGCTGCTGGGCGTCGAGGCACAGCTCCGCCTGCAGCGGCGAGAGCACGTACTCCCAGATCGGGTCTCGCGGACTCGCGTGAAACAGGCCGACCGTCTCGTCGACGTTCTGGGGCGAGAGGCTCTTCAGGTACTCGAGGGTCCCGGGGCGGATCGTCGCGCGCGTCCACTGGGCGGCGAGTGCCGCGCCGCGCGAGAACTCGCCGAGCGCGAGATCGCCGCGAACGCCGAGGTCGTGGTTGCCGGCGAGGCAGATCGACGCGTGGCGACGGGCGAGTTCGACGCATGCGTCCGGTTCGGCCCCGTAGCCGACGAGGTCGCCGAGGCACCACATCTCCTGACAGTCGGAGGCCTCGATCGCGTCAAGTACGGCTTCGAACGCATGGCGGTTGCCGTGGACGTCGGAGACGATTGCTACACGCATCAGTGGGTACAGTCTCGCTGGTGAGGGGCACCCGGCGCTACCGCTACGTTCAAGCGACGCTTGCCGCGCTTGCGACGGCTGAGGTCGGCGCGCGCCTGCTCGCGCCGCGCGAGCCCGAGATCGAGCCCGCCGCGGTCGATCTCAGCGACCACTTCAGCGCCGATGAGGTCGCGCGCGGGGCTCGTTTCGCACGCCCCCAACTGGGGCTGTCGCTGGCGCGCTCGGCGCTCGGGCTCGGCGCCACCGCGTACGCCGCCAAGCGCGTCCCGCGGCTGCTCGGAGAGCGCAACAAGCGCCCCGTGCTGGTAGGCGGCGTCACCGCCACGGCCCTGACGCTCGCCGGCGCGGTGCTGCCGTTGCCGCTGTCGATCGTTTCCCGCCGCCGCTCGATTGCGGTGGGGCTGACGACGCAGTCGTGGCGCGGCTGGGCCTCGGACCTCGCCAAGGCGAACGTGATCTCGGCCGCGATCGCGGGCGGTGCCGGCGCCGCCGCGGTCGCCGTTACCCGTCGCTATCCACGAGGCTGGTGGCTGCCCGCCGGGGCGGGCACGGTCGTCGTCGGCACGGTCTTCGCGGCGCTTGCGCCGGTCGTGTTCGACCCGATCTTCAACGACTTCACGCCGCTGCCGGAGGGGGAGACCCGAAACGACGTGCTCGACCTCGCGTACGCCGCGGGCGTCCGGGTCGGCGAGGTTTACTCGGTCGACGCGAGTCGCCGCACGACCGCGGCCAACGCCTACGTCGCGGGCCTCGGGCCGACCAAGCGCGTGGTGCTGTTCGACACGCTCCTGGATCGCTACACGCGTGACGAGATCCGCGTGGTCGTCGCGCACGAGCTCGCGCATGTTCACCACCGCGACGTCCGTCGCAGCGTGCTGTACACGGCGATCGTCGCGCCCGCCGCGGCGCTTGCCGTCCAGCGGCTGAGTTGGGCGCTGACCGATGAGCGAGGCACCGCTGGGGCGCTGCCGGCGCTGGCGCTCGCCGCAGCGATGATCGGCGGTCCGATCGGCGTAATCGCAAGGCGCCTGTCGCGCGCGATCGAGCGCCGAGCCGATCGTTACTCGCTCGAGCTGTCCCAGGCGCCCGAGGCGTTCATCTCGTTCGAGCGCGCGATCGCGCTGCAGAACGTCGCCGATCTGCAGCCGCCGAAATGGGTCACGGCGCTGCTCGCCACGCATCCGTCGACCGCAGAACGGATCGGCGCTGCCGTAGCGTTCGCGCAGGCTGGTCCCAGCGCCTCGACGAACTAGGTGGCTCAAGCTTCGGGTTCGGACTCGCCGAATTCTTGGCGCCCGGGGTATTCCGGAAGGTTCTTGATCCCCTCGCGGGTCTCCCACTTCGAGTAGTTGTCCTGCATCGCGTCGATCAGCTCGCGCATGAACTTCGGTGAGAGGTTGATGCGCGATACGACAACGCCTGGAATCTCGTCGTCCTCCACCTCGTGGTCCACGCGCGCGAAGGTGACCGTGAACTCGTATTCGGAGTGGCTGACGTTCGCGAAGTTCGCGTAAACGCCGGCCATGATCTCCGGCGAGAAGTGGATATTGATGTGGCGTTCGGGCCGGTTGGGATCGTCCATCGGCCGTAGTATGACCGCCGTGCGGGTCATCGTCGTGGCCGTGGGGCGTCTGCGTCCGCCGTACGCGGATGATGTGCGCCACTATCAGAAGCTGCTCGCGGGGCACACGCGGCTCGAACTGATAGAGGTTCGTGAGGACGAGCACGTCATACGCAGGCTCCCCGACCGGGCGTTCGTGTCACTTCTGCACCAAGACGGCGAGCAGATGGACTCCGTCGCGTTCAGCCGTTTTCTGGAGGATCGACGCCAGAGCGGGCGCGACCTGTGCTTCGTGATCGGTGGTCCGTTCGGTCTCGACGTCAAGCTCGACGCGCTCAACCACCGGCTGTCGCTCGGACCGATGACGCTGCCACACCAGCTCGCGCGGGTCGTGCTGCTCGAACAGCTGTACCGCGCGCACAAGATCCTCGCCCGCGAGCCGTACCACTATTGACGCTTGGGCCCGGGCCGCGCGGGCATCGGTACGCTCGCCATTGACCATGGCAGACACCGACGAGAACGGGCACGAGCCGCTCGACGAGCTCGCCGAGGCGGTCCACCGGGCGGCCACCGCGATCCGTGGCGACGCCGGCGAATCCCCGGCGCACCTCAAGCTAGAGCGCTCCAAGCGCGAGGAGCAGGGCGACTACTCGACCAACGCGGCGATGCTGCTCGCGCCGGCGCTGAGCGCGCCGCCGCGCGAGATCGCGCAGCGGATCGGCGCCGAGCTCGAATCGACGCTGGCGGCTGACCTCGATCGCTGGGAGGTCGCCGGACCGGGATTCCTGAACCTGTTCATGTCCGACGCCTGGCAGCGAGGCGCGCTCGCGTCGGTGCTCGCCGCCGGGGACGCGTTCGGGAGCGGCGGGGCACAGCCGCCGGAGCGGATCCTGATCGAGTTCGTCTCGGCCAACCCGACCGGCCCGCTGGTCGCGGCGAGCGGCCGCCATGCCGCCTACGGCGACGGGCTTGCACGGATCCTCGAGCACCACGGCAACGAGGTGTCGCGCGAGTACTACTTCAACGACGCTGGTGGGCAGATCCGCCTGCTCGGCGAGTCGGTCCAGGCCAGGGCTCGTGGCAAGGAGCCGCCCGAGGGCGGCTACCAGGGCGACTACATCGCCGACGTCGCCGCGCAGATCAAGGGAGCGGCCGACGACGACGTCGCGATCGTCGCTGCGAAGGCGGTCGAGATCCTGCTCGAGAGCATCAAGGGCACGCTCGATCGCTACGGCGTGCATTTCGACCGGTTCTTCAGCGAGCGCACGCTTCACGAGGGGTCACCAAGCGAGCTCGAGCAAGCGCTCGGGCTCCTCGACGAGTCAGGGCATACGTACCGTCATGAGGGCGCCAAGTGGCTGCGCACGACGACGTTCGGGGACGACAAGGACCGCGTCGTGGTGCGCTCGAGCGGCGAGCCGACGTACCTAGCAGGCGACATCGCCTACCTCCAGGACAAGCGCGAGCGGGGGTTCGATCGGCAATTGATGCCTGTCGGTTCAGACCACCACGCCTACGTCCGCGAGTTGAAGGCGGCGATGGCGGCGCTCGGAGGCGATCCGGACACCGTCGAGGTCCCGCTCGTGCAGTTCGTCCACCTCGTCGCCGACGGCGAGACGTTCGCGATGTCCAAGCGGCGCGGGGATTTCGTCACGCTCGACGACCTGCTCGACGAGATCGGCGTCGACGCGACCAGGTTCTTCATGCTCCAGCGGTCGCACGATCGCACGCTCGATCTCGACATCAAGCTCGCGAAGAAGCAGTCGCGCGAGAACCCGGTCTACTACGTCCAGTACGCGCACGCGCGGATCGCGTCGATGCTGCGCCGGCTGGGCGACGAGCGAGTCGCCGCGGCGCTGGCCCCGGGGGCCGACTGGGGGGACAGTGAGCTCCACGTCTCCGAGCGGCGGCTGATCAAGAAGCTCGTCTCGTTTCCGGGCGAGATCGCGGAGGCCGTCGAGCGCCTCGCCCCGCACAAGATGGCCGGCTATGCGCTCGAGCTCGCGCAGGACTTCACGGGGTTCTACGAGCAGTGCAAGGTGATCGGCGCCGAGCCCGAACCGGTCGAGTCGTTCCGGATCGCACTGTCGAGCGCAGCGCAGCGCACGATCGCGATGTCGCTCGGGTTGCTCGGGGTCACCGCGCCCGAATCGATGTAGCTGGAGCGCTCAGCCGCCGTAGCGGGTCAGCTCTTCGTCGAGCCGGTGCGCGTCGGCCGCGTCGAGCGCCGGTCCCGACGTCGCCGGGCGGGCGGCCGCGGCGGCTCGCGAGCGCCGCCGCCACTTCGGAAGCAGAAACACGAGCGTTCCGATCCCGAGGACGAGGATCGCCGGGGGGAGGATGTAGACGGTGAGGTTGAAGCCGTCGGCGGGGGGCTTGCCGAGCACTGCCTCCCCGTACTGGCCGACGAGCGCCTGCTCGATCTGCGGTTTGGTCATGCCGAGGGCGATCAGGTGGCGAATGTAGTTGCGCTCAGCGAGCGCCTGCGGTGACTGCGCGACCGCCAGCGGCTCCCGACAGGAGACGCACATCACGTCGTTCTCGATGTCGGTCAGCGACGCGCGCGGGGTGACGGCCAGGGCGGTCGCCGGCGCGGCAGCCGGAGCGAGCACGAGCGCTGCGATCAGCGCAACTGCGGCGCGGCGGACGGTCATGCGCGCCGCGCCAGGATCCGCGGCAGCGTCTGCTGGAGCCACTGGCTGTCGATCTGGAAGCGGCGCACCGCGGCGATCTGGCCGTTGCGGTTGATCACAAACGTCTCCGGCACCCCGGTCGTGCCGAACGAGCGCACGAAGTTGCCGCTCACGTCGCGCAGCACCGGATAGGTGATGTGCTGCTGGCGTACGAACTGCTCGGAGTCGCTGGAGTTGTCCAGGTAGGTGACCCCGAGGATCGTCGCGTTGTGGCGCGCGAGCTGCTTCTGCTCCTGCTCGAGAATCGGCGCCTCGGCCTTGCACGGGTCACACCAGGACGCAAACACGTTGAGGATCACGACCTTGCCGCGCAGCTGGGCCAGGCGCTCAGTGCCGGTGCCGCCGAGCACCGGCAGCGCCATGTTCGCGCTGGGCGCGACGGGCAGCTCCCCGCGCTGGACCTTCGCGTCGATCGAGCTACTCGTGCCCTGATTGGCGACTCCGAACGCCAGCAGCCCCAGCAACGCAGCCGCGACGACAATCACCAGACCGGGAACGACGAAGCGGCGCATCAGTCGTTCAAGGGTAATACGAGCGGGGTTCGGGGCGGCCTGGTCAGGCCTGAGCGAGGCCGAACGGGCTTCCCTCGGAGTCCTTGCAGATCGCCCACTGTGAGCCCGGATGGACGACGGTCCCACCGAGTGCCGTGACCCGGTCCAGCGCCGCAGCGATGTCCTTGACGGCGAAGTACGGAAGCGAGAACGAATCGCCGGGACCCCGGCCCCGCTCGTGGACGCCGATCGCGGGACCGTCTCCATCGGTCTGCCAGCCATCGCCCTGGCTGGGGGTGCGAGGTGCGAGGCTCGTGTCGAGCAGCTCTGACCAGAAGCGGCGAGCGCGTTCGGGGTCGTCGGCCGGGAACTCGATCAAAGACAGGTGGTTGCTCATCGTGCGCACGATAGCCCTCAGCTGACACCCTTCGCCAAGATGGCGCGATCGATCGAGATCTCGGGGGACATGATCCGGCTCGGCCAGCTGCTCAAGCTCGCCGGTGCCGCCGATGCCGGCGCTGATGCGAAGGCGCTGATCGCGGCCGGGGACGTGACCGTCAACGGCGAGGTCGAGCGCCGGCGGGGACGTCAGCTGCACCCCGGCGATGTCGTGCGCGTCGGCGGCGACGAGCTGGCCGTGGTCGGCGCATAGGGTGGGGCCGTGGAAGTCGGTCGTCGGAGCTTCGTTGACGAGCTGTACGCGGTAAGCCACGCTCACGACCGGGTTCACGCGGATCGCCTGAACCGCTTCCGCAACGTTGAGCCGGCGACCGCCGAGCTCCTCGGGGTGCTGATCCGCGGCTGCCGCTCGCAACGGATCCTCGAGCTCGGCACCTCGAACGGCTACTCGACGATCTGGCTCGCGGACGCGGCGCAGGCAACGGGTGGCGTGGTCGTGACGGTCGACTTGGACGCGGCGCGGGTCGAGATCGCGAGCGAGAACGTGCGGGATGCCGGTCTGGAGCAGGTCGTCGACCTGCGGGCGGAGGACGCCGGGCGCGTCCTCGCCGGCTCCGGCGACGCTGTCTGGGACTTCGTCTTTCTCGACGCCGACCGCCCGGCTTATGCGTCGTATCTGCCCGATCTCGTGCGCGTTCTGCACGCCGGAGGGGTGCTCGCGATCGACAACGTCGTCTCCCACGAGCACGAGCTCATCGAGTTCACGGCCGCGATTCAGGCCGAGCCGGCGTTCACGCAGATGGTCGTGCCGGTGGGGGCCGGGCTGCGGCTCGCGGTGCGGCTTCGCTGAGTCCTGCGAGAGCCGCGGAGCCGATAGCCTGCCGCGGTAGAGAGAGCGTGCGGACGTAGCTCAGTTGGTAGAGCGTCGGCTTCCCAAGCCGAAGGTCGCGGGTTCGACCCCCGTCGTCCGCTCTCACCAAAGGGGCTGCCGTCGCTGGGCGCCGGCCCAGCGGCGATCGTGTGAGGCTGCCTAGA
Organism: Solirubrobacteraceae bacterium; assembly: GCA_036490775.1. Lineage (GTDB taxonomy): Bacteria > Actinomycetota > Thermoleophilia > Solirubrobacterales > Solirubrobacteraceae > Palsa-465. Next base: position 38,015 of record DASXDD010000222.1, read on the forward strand.
TCGTGGTTGGGGGTCCGTCGAGGACGTAGATCTCGGCGGCTAGGTCGGGGTCGAGGTGGTTGGCGCTCATCATTGCGAGGACTGTTCGCCCGGTCAGCTTGGCGACTTGGTTGCTGCTCTCCTCGCGCATCGCCTCTTGGTATTCGTGGCGCAGGGTGAGCACGTTCTCGCCGCGACCTTTCTGGACGAGTACCTGTTCGCCTTTGGTCAATGTCTGTTCGAGCATGATCAGGACGACGTTGTCGCGAATCGTGGTGCGTGCTTTGGTTGGTCCGCGGCCGGTGTATTCGCGAAGCAGCCTCACGATCGCGTTGGACAACGCTACGTATAGCGAGCTTTCAGGGCTGCGCTGTTGGTCGGTCTCGGTCGGCATTGCGACCTCGTTCTCGCCTTTCCCTGGGGTGGGTCCCGCGCTGGGTAGAGGGAAAGGCGGACGGGCCGCCGTGAGCGCAAGATGCGCGTCGACCGCCGAGTCACGGGCGAGTAGCGCGACCGAGTATTGCACGCACAGGCTCCCGTTTTTGTGTTGCCCGCTCTGAGTGATAGTTTGGGGCTGCGGTCCAGCGGGCGGAGCCCGGGGAGATCGTTGCAGGGCGCAGGATGGCGGTCGACGCTTCATCTAGGAGCGGTCGGCTCCTCCACGAGAGCAGTAGCGAGCGTGGAGGTGAGCTATGGCCGTAAGAGGGCTTGACCGCAGACCGAATGTTCTCCCCGGTAGGTTGCGGATCGTCGTTACCGAGCAGGGCACGACGACCACGATCGCCGTGGATGGTGAGTGGGACCTAACAGAGCTGCAAGCGTCGCGGGCCGCGATTCGAGCGGTTCTCGAGGGTTGCCCCGAATGCATCGTGCTCGATCTCAGCCAGTTGAGCTTCATCGACTCGACCGGCCTGCACATCGTGGTCGAGCTTCATAAACGCTGCACACATCAGAACGTGCGCCTCGTGATCGTTCCCGGCCCCAGGGCGGTGCAACGAATATTCGAGATCTGCAGGCTGACCGAGCTCCTCCCGTTCGTCAAGCGACCTGCGGTCACGTAGAGCCGCGAGACCCCGCCGCGCTCGCCCGGCGCTGCGGGATCTGGCGGCCTCTCTCCCCGCCATCAGCGGCGCCGGCCGCCATTCCTCTCGCGGCCGGCGCCGCTTGACTCCCACCCGAACGTCCCTATGGCCATTAGCGTCACCATCGGTACAGAAAGGGATGTCGAATACCTGGCATCGCTGTGGATGTTGCTGGTGGAGCACCATCGCCGCTTGGTGGGCGACCGATGGCCCGTACGGCCGGCTGAGCAGGCATGGGATCTCCGTCAAGCCCAGTACCGCCGGTGGCTCAGCGATCGCACAGGCCTGCTCTTCGTGGCACGAGACGGCGATCTAGCCTCGCCTGTCGGTTATGCGTTCTGCCTGCTCAGCGGACCGGGGCCGACGTTCGATTTTGGCGAGACGAGAGCCGAGGTCGATTCGTTGGTGGTCGCTGACACCGCGCGCGGCGCCGGCATCGGAACCTTGCTGCTCGATGCCTGCCGGGCCGAGCTTCGCCGACGGGGCATCCGCTACTGGTCAATCGGCGTGATTGACGCAAACGAGCGCGCGGTCGCCCTGTACGAGCGGCTCGGCTTTCGTCCGTATGTCCGATCGCTGATGGGCACCACCGACTAGCAAGCGCTGCGTGAAGTTGCTCGTTCGCGACGTGCCGTGTCCGCCATGGCCACCCCCAGACCAGGGTTGTGAAGATTTGTTCACGAATCAACTATCGCCGCGATGAACGGGTACTTTGCTTCGTGCGGTCCGGTGGGCGCCGTCCCGGCGGGCTGGTGATTGACGGGGAGCGACTGTCCGCTTGGATAGAGCGTGCCGGGCCTCCGCGACTACGTAACCCAGCTCGAAGGGGGGTTCATGGCCGCGATCAGCACGCTTCATTCACGTCATCAGTCGACGCTCGGGCTGGTGGTAGCCAAGCGAGGCCGGCGATGACGGCGACCCGCCCGTCTGGAGTTTCGCGGGGCGCGATGTCGGCGGCGCGCGCTGACAGCGACGAACTGTTCAGGCGCTGGCGGTTCGATGGCGATGGCGACGCACGGGAGGAGCTGGTGCAAAGACACCTCCCGCTCGCTCATAAGCTTGCCCGCCGTTATGCGCGCACCCGCGAGCCTCTCGAGGACCTTGTCCAGGTCGCGAGCCTCGCGCTGGTTAAGGCGATAGATCGTTTTGATCCTGACCGTGGGCTGGCGTTCTCGTCGTTTGCGGTGCCGACGATTCTCGGTGAGCTCAAGCGCCATTTCCGCGACAAGGGCTGGTCGGTTCACGTGCCGCGTGGTCTGCAGGAGCTGGTTATGAAGGTTCAGGACGCGGAGAGGGTGTTGAGCTCAGGCACTGGGCGTTCACCGGCTGTCGTTGAGATCGCGGAGTACTTGGCGGTCGACTCCGAGCAGGTCCTGGAGGCCCTCGAAGCGGTGACCGCCCATCAAGCCACCTCGTTGGACACCGCAGCGGAAACCGAGAACGGCGACGAGCTGGCTACTGGACACGACGTGATCGGGGTCGAGGACGAGGGCTACGGGCTGGTCGAGACTTCCGCCAGCCTGGCTGCGGCCGTCAAGAGACTGCGGCTATCCGATCGTCAAGTGCTGACGCTGCGGTTCCGTGACGAACTCAAGCAGAAGGAGATCGCCGAACGGATCGGCGTCTCTCAGATGCAGGTGTCGCGAATATTGCGGCGCGTCACCGACGAGCTACGCCAACAGATCGAACTAGGCCCCGGAGCCGATCACGATCATGACGATCGGGCAGCTTGACGTCCGACGGTCTCGCCTCGCCCAACGCCGGCGCGCCCGCGAGGCGGTGCACCTGGCGGTCCGGTTCGCTTAAGCGCCTCCATACTTCACGGCCGTGACCGCAGGGTGGGACGGTGAACACAGGTTTGGCTCCGGAGAGCCGTTTTCCGTAGGCGTCGAAGAGGAGCTCTTTCTGGTTGACCCGACTACCGGGCGCCAGGTCAACACCTCTGCCGCGGTGCTCGAGCGTCTGGGCGAGGTGTCGGGAACGGTCGAGCGGGAGCTGCACGCCTGCCAGGTCGAGCTGATCACGGGCGCACACAGGACTGTGGGCGCCGCGGTACGGGAGCTCGCCGAGATGCGAAGCGCGGTTGTCCGGACCGGAGCAGGGCTGCTCGGCTCCGGCACGCATCCGTCCGCTGACGAGGGCGAGGCCGTTATCACCGACAAGGAGCGCTATGAACGGATTCGCTTCCTGCTTGGCGACGCCGTGATGACCCCGGTTGGAGGCCTGCACATCCATGTGGGAATGCCCGACAGCGAGAGCGCCATCAGGGCATTCAACGGGCTACGGCGTGACCTTCCGCTGCTGCAGGCACTCGCGGCAAACTCGCCGTTTCGACATGGCCGCGATACCGGTCTCGCGTCGGCGCGCGAGCTGAGTCTGCGAGGGTGGCCGCGATCCGGGGCGCCGCGCGCGCTGCGCGATTTCGCCGACTTCTGCGAACTGAGCCGACTGCTGACGAGCGCTGCCGATGTGCCGGACTACACGTGGTTCTGGTGGAAGTTGCGCCCCCATCCGCGGCTGGGAACAGTGGAGATTCGCGCGCTCGACGCGCAAGCGTCCCTTACCAACACCGCTGCGCTGGTCGCTCTGGTCCATTGTCTGGCGCGCGAAGCCGCCGACGCAGATGCCATCGCGGACCCTGCCCCGGAGGTGCTCGACGAGGGCATGTTCCGCGCCGCTCGCTTCGGCATCCGTGGCGAACTCCCCGACGCGCATGGACGACGACGCGGTGTTTCAGAGCTCGTGGCGGATGCTCTGGAACGGATTGATGGTCGTGCTCACGAGCTTGGCTGTGTCGAGGAACTTGCGGCGCTTCCCGAGCTTCTGACTTCGGGCGGGGGAGCCGCGCGGCAGCGCGCCGCATATGAGATCGCCGGCATCGATGCAGTGTTGCGAGACCTGCTGCAACAAACCGCGGCCGGTTGACGCTGGTTTTCACCATGGCACGATCGTCCCGTCCCAGGAGAACAGCTGGCCGGTGGGGCCGTCGTCCGGCAGCAGTGCCAGCCGGATGGCGCCCGCCGCCGCTTCGGCCGGGTCGCCGCCGACCGCTGCGGCGCGGGGATTGAGGTTTGTGGCCCGCACGCCCGGTGCGAGTGCGTTGACCTTGATGCCGTCGCCGACGAGTGCCTGCGCGTAGAAGACCGTCAGCGCGTTGAGCGCGGTCTTCGATGAGCGGTATGCGGCGCCCGAGCCGGTACCGGCTGCCTCGTAGTCGAACTGAGGGTTGGGGCCGGTGCTCCAGGTGAGCGAGCCGGTGCCGCTTGAGACGTTGACGATGCGCGGATGCGCGGAGCGTCGAAGCGCGGGCAAGAACGCGTTGGTCACTGCGACCACGCCGAAGACGTTGGTCTCGAAGGTGCGGCGGAAAACCTCCACATCGGTCTCGGTCACCACAGCTCCGGTGTCAAGCGAAATGCCGGCGTTATTGACGAGGACGTCGAGATCGGGCACGGAGGCGGCCGCCCTCGCAATCGTGTCCACGTCGGTGACGTCGAGCAACAAGCTATGACCGCCACACTGGTCAGCAGCCTCCGCACCGCGAGCTGCGTCGCGCGCGCCTACGAAAACCATCCACCCCTGCTCGGCGAACTGACTGGCGATCTGCAGGCCAATACCGCCAGTGGCACCCGTAATCAATGCGGTCGAGGTGGTCATGCCCCGATAGTCCCAGGTGTCAGAGGGCTAGGTGCCGCCAGCGGACTGGCGGTCGTGGTGACGATCTACGCCGCCCACAACGTCCCCGGTCGCTTCCTGCCCGGCGCGAGCGACGCGTTCTTGACGTGATCGTGAAATCCGGGAGTGGCTAGGCTCGTCGCGTGGCGGTGGGATCGGAGCTTCGACAGCTGCGTGGCTATCCGTTTGAGGTGCGCTACAGCAACGGAGCGCTCGCGCAGGCGACGGCCGCGGCCGGGGTCGCCGCGGATGCCTACGTCTACTTCGACCGCCTGTTCGCCGGAGTTGAGCCGGACATCGCAGTGGTCGTGCTCGACGAGGCGGACTGGTCGGGCAGCCTCCCGTACGGGCTGCCGTTCTTCCGGGATGATCCCGGCGAGATCCGCCCCGGGATTGTGGTGATGCCAGCTGGCGGTGGAGAATTCTCGATCTCGATTGCGCAGGATCTCGGCGACGCGTCACCTCGCGGGTATGCGAAGTTGCTCGCGACGTACCCGGACGGCGCGGGTGGCGTGGATTTGCAGCCGTTCTTTGACCTGATCACGATTCATGAGCTGGGCCACGCGTTCGAGGTGCTCGGAGATCTGCGGCTTCCGACCTTCTGGCTCAGCGAGATCTTCGTGAACCTGGCCCTGCATGCGTTCGTCGCTACCCGCCTGCCGGCGAGCCTGCCGACGCTCGAGATGCTCTCAACCGTGGGAGCGAGAAGTCGAAAGCTCGCCGCTCGGATGCGTGCCGAGGGGTACAGCACGCTCGAGGAGCTGCAAGCCCACTACACGGGTTCTGATGAGCCGATGAGCCCGCTGAACTACGTGTGGTTTCAGTACCGCTGGCAGCGGCTCGCGGCACGGATGTTCGAGGCCGACGGCGAGGACGGCCTGGTTCGCTTCTGGGATTGCTTTCACGCCAGGGATCGCGTCAACGACGGGGCCACAGCGGTGTCACTGGCGCCTCTTCTCACAGCAGAAGTCAGCCCGACCCTCGGCCGCGCGGTCCGAAACTGGCGTTAGACCCTGGCGGCGCCGTGAGGTCGCTCAAGCGGGTTGGGTCACGATCTGCGCGGCACCGTAGGCGGCGACCGCACGCAGGCCGGTGGGCTCGGCGACCCAGCGATGAGAGACTCCCGCTGGGATGCGGACGATCTGCCCGGCCCGGACGATGCGCGCCTGCTGCTCGCCGAGGAAGAACGTCGCCGCGCCTTCCTGAACCGCCACCACCTCCTCGACCGGATGAGCGTGCGGCTCCTGCGCCTGGGCTGGTGCGGCGTCGACGAACACGACGCTGACGCCGGCTCCGTGCTCAGTGCCGCTGAAGACCCGGCCGCTCTTGGCCTCCGGGAGCTGCTGTTGGTCGCGCACGCGCAGGTAGTTACCCGTCTGCTGCAACTCGTCCTCGACCATCTGACCGTCAAACCACGCTTCAGCGGCCGGCGGGATCCCGTGCGCCCGCAGCGCGCCCAGCACCGCGCGATCGTCGGCATGGCGCGCCACGAGATCGAGCACGAGCTCGGGGGTCACGCCGAGGCGCGCCATGCAGGTGTGGTCGACCGGACACCCAAACTGGTAACGACCCGCCGTACCGGCTAGGGCGCCCCGCGCCTTGTCGAGCATCCGCGGCAGCCAGGCATAGCCCTCGAGATCAGCGTCGAGGCCGCGGGGCGGGTGCGCGGTCAGGTCCATGAGTGCATCCACATTCTCACGACCCGTCAAGACATCGGCCCGACGGCGGCTGCCATCGCGACACCCAGTCGTTACTTGCTGGATCCGCTGTTGGACCCGGCCACGATCCGAGCGGCCGGGTGCTGCGCAGTCACGCTCAGCAGGGTGCGGCTGGACGCGGTCATCGGCAGGTACTCGTAGGTGACGACGCGCACCCGAACCACCGAGCCGTCTCGTTGGGGGTCATCCATGTAGCGCGGCCGGTAGTCGTTGGTGTCGAAGTAGCCGACCAATCCATGCGGCAGATCGATCTTGTACAGCGAGCTACCGCCGATCAGGACGGTGCCGGCGACCCGGGCCTGCCCGCTGGCAAGCTCCTGGCGGGCTTCCGAGACGGGATCGATTGGCGTCGGAGGAGACGAGTCGCGCTGCGCGGTGATCGTGTTGGTCCGGGCGTCGTATGCGAATGAGGTGACGCCGTTGTCGCTGACCTCGCCCTCGTGTCCGACCGGTCCCTTGATCAGGCGGCTTGCATACGGTGGGCTGGTCTGCTGCCACCACTCCGCCTCGACCGGCACGCCGTTCTGCACGCCCACGAGCTGCTCGTGGAGGATCGAGTTCGCCGGCGATGCGACAGCCGCTAGCGCGTGATGGATGACGGCTGCGTCGGCAACGGACGGTCCGCCGGATCCGGACGGCCCGACACCAGTGACCACGGCGATCGCCGCGGTCGCGGCCGCGACCGCGGCCGTTCCAAGTGCGATCCGCATTGATCGCCGCGGCCGCGGCCGGGGAGCGGCCCTGGTGACGAGCTGCTTGCGGATCGCGCTGCGAACGCGCTCGTCATCGTCGCTCGGCTTGGCGAGCCGTTGCAGATCGCGCTCGAGTAGTTCCAGCTGTGAATCGTCATGCATCGTCATGGGGATACCTCCGTCGTAACTCTCCGAGGATCCGGTGCATCCGGACACGCACCGTCGCGGGGGCGGTGCCGATGATCGCGCCGATCTCCTCATATCCGAGGTCCGCGCCGTAACGGAGCGCCAGCAGGTGCTGGTGCTCGGGCCGCAGCAGCCGTATCAGCGCGCGAAGCTCTTGAGCTCGCTCTCGTGCGAGCACCTGCTCCTCGGGGGAGGGGTCCGAGCCCAGTTGCTGCTCGGCGAGCGGCTCTGTGGGGCGCCGCCGCTGCACGTCGCGGACGGTGTTCCGTGCGATCTGAAAAAGCCAGCCGGCGAAACTACCGTCCCCGCGAAAGCGGCCGAGCTGCTCGAGCGCCGTCGTGAACACCAGACTGGTCACGTCCTCGCAGGCGGCCGCGTCCGCCACCCGCAACCGCGCGTACCCGAGCACCCGATCGAAGTAGCGGTCGTACAGCCCGAGAAACTCGCGCGGATTCGCCCGGGCCCTCGCGACGAGTTCGGTGTCGGGATCGACCACACGGACACGCGCCGCCGGGGCTTGCGCGAGCGCGTTCAACTCCATGACAGTCCCATCCTCTCACCGTCCTCTCGGTTGGTCTGGCCCAGGGACGGGGAAAGGCTCGATTCGTTACACGCCAGTCCGGGCAACCCAATTTCCCGCCGGCGTAGGCATCGTGGCGGCGCTTGGCCCGACGCGCCAGAATGGCTAGATGACTACAGCGGACAACGATGGCGAGCCCATCACCGAGGCGGGTCTCGTGGCCCTCAGGGCAGAGATCGGCGAACTAGAGACGGTCGCGCGCCGTGAGATCGCAGCGCGGATCCTCACCGCTCGCGGCCATGGCGACCTTAAAGAAAACGGCGAGTATCACGCGGCCAAGGAGGATCAGGCCCACCTCGAGACCCGGATCCTGCGTTTACGGCAACGGTTGCGCGCCGCCGTTGTCGTCGACGTTGAACAAGGCCCCGGGATCGTGTTCTCGTTCGGGCGCTCTGCCGAGGTGCGCGACGAGGAGACGGGCGAAGTACACGTTTGGACGATCGTCGGGGCTGCGGAAGCCGACCGCGAGCACGGCAAGCTCTCAGCGGAAGCCCCGGTCGGAAAGGCGCTGTTGGACCAACCGGCCGGTGCCACGGTCGAGGTCCCGACGCCGCGCGGCACCCGCCGACTCACGATTCAGCGCGTCCTCTAGGCGCTC